>JBGSWA010000027.1:0-9494 GCA_041752645.1 Gillisia sp.
GGGAGTAAGCATAAGAGAGTGGATTATCTGTTCAAATACAAGGGCTTAGATAAAAGAGACTGCCGTGGATCCAGGTATTTTGATCCGCCTGATTCAGTAAATGCAGCACATCAAAGAGAATCGGGGCAGCTTAAGTATATATGGCAAAGTATTACCGGAGGTATTTTATCTCTTTTGGGTTTAATTCCCCGAGGCTTGCCTCGATTTTTAGAGGAAAGTTTGAAAACGGATGAGTTTTTATTAAATAAAAAACTTTGTTCCTCTTGATGCCTCATGGGCTTGCCCCGAGGTAGTTCACTTAGTATCCACTCTCTGTTTTGAGCATTAAAGGAAGATGATCTCAGGCTTGCCGGGCTTAGAAAAGCTGGAAAACATAAAAACCTACAGATTATCCTGGGGTTAAAATAGGGGATGACTTGCTTTAAACAATTCAAATAAAATTTTTAAATAGAAAAAGATGCTCTTAATGGGTAGCTTTTTCTATTTTTAGAAAATGAAAAATTTACCAAAAGGAAGTAAAAAGTTGTTGAATGCCTGGGCATTTTACGACTGGGCAAATTCGGTATATCCCCTGGTGATTTCCTCTGCAATTTTTCCTATTTTCTATGGTGCCATCACTATTCTAAAAAATGAACAGGGTCAAATTGTGGACGACACAGTAGTATTCCTGGGATTTAATCTCAACAATGATTCTCTTATAAGTTATGTAACCGCCCTGGCTTTTTTGGTGGTTTCCTTTAGCAGTCCCCTGTTGTCGGGGATTTCAGATTATGTGGGTAATAAAAAATCCTTCCTGAAATTTTTCTGTTACCTGGGAGCGGTTTCCTGCATGGGCCTGTTTTGGTTTAGCCTGGAGTTTCTCTGGTTTGGTTTATTGTGTTATTTTTTGGCTTTGATCGGTTTTTGGTCCAGTTTGGTATTTTACAATTCCTATTTGCCAGACATCGCTTATCCGGAGCAACAGGATAAAATTAGCGCAAAGGGGTTTTCCCTGGGATATATCGGCAGTGTAATTCTCCTTATCATATGTTTAATTATGATCATGAAATTTAACTGGTTTGGATTTCCAGATGAAGGCATGCCAACGCGGCTTTCTTTTGTCTTTACAGGGATCTGGTGGATAGGCTTTAGTCAGTATTCCTATTATTATTTGCCCGTTGGAAATAAAAAACAAAAGATGAGCAGGGATGTTTTGTTTCAGGGGTACAGGGAGCTCAAATTGATCTGGAATTTTCTGCAGAAACAAGCTGGGCTCAAAGCTTATCTCCTCGCATTTTTTACCTATAGTATGGCCGTGCAAACCATCATGTTGATTGCCACCTATTTTGGGATTGAAGAACTGGACTGGGGAGAGCAGGATCCCACCACTGGCTTGATAGTGAGCATCCTGCTCATTCAATTGGTCGCGGTAGCAGGAGCGACATTTACGGCCCGGATCGCCCTGAAAATAGGAAATATAAAAACCCTTATTTTACTAAACCTGTTCTGGATAGGCATTTGTGTGTTTGCTTATTTTATAGTTTCCCCACAAGAATTTTACCTGGCCGCTGCCTGCGTGGGCTTGATCATGGGAGGAACACAAGCCTTGTCCCGTTCTACCTATTCCAAGATGTTGCCTGAAAATACCCTGGACACGGCCAGTTATTTCAGTTTTTATGATGTTGCTGAGAAAATCGGAATCGTGATCGGGATGCTGCTCTATGGAATCGTAGCGCAACTTACCGGAAGTGTAAGAAATGCCATTTTATTTTTGGTGGTCTTCTTTTTAGCAGGGGTGGTTTTATTGTTTCGAGTGCCAAAAGGAATGGTATAAAGGCCAGGGAAATCTCAATTCCACCTGGCTTTTATACCTTCAGTAAAACGCCCTGGTTTTTCTAATTTTTGGAAATGGACCCTGAACCCGAGGTTCTAAAATTTTGTTTATCGGGATTTCCACGGTATTTAATGTCCCCGGAGCCTGAAATTTTTGCATCGAGTTGGTTTTCAACACTGACCTCCACATCTCCTGAGCCTGTAACAGATGCGTCGACTTTAACTGCTTTCAGGTCAAAGGCGAACACATCGCCAGAGCCGGTTACCTGAGATATAAATTCCCGGGTACTACCTTTTAGCTTAAGATCCCCTGAACCCGTAAGGCTGCACTCAAGATGCTCTGTGAGCAGGTTTAAATTCATATTTCCTGATCCAGTGAGGTTTATTTTAAATTCCCTCGCCTTGATAGGGTCCGAGTTCCGGATGTGACCCGAGCCGGTAAGGGTCAGGGCACCCAGGGTTTCAAAGGGGATGACAATTCGAATCGGGTAGTTTTTTGAAGGTTCAATATTGACCCCTTTTTTTATGGATATTCTCAAATGCCCATTACTAACCTCGGTCTCTAAGAATTCCATTAAATTACTTTCCGCCTCAATAGCTATTTTTCCCGGGCTCCCGGCAATAAGTTGTACTTCCATCATTCCGGTAACAGAGATCTGGTCATAATTTGCCACAGATCTGGTCAGTTTGGTCACTTCTCTATTTCCGGGAACTTTCTTTGAATTGCTCCACCACTGGGCATGTGCCGTGTTAACCGAAAACAGGAGGATACAGAGGAGTAGGATTGCGTTTTTCATTTTCATTTTTTTTTAGATAGATTGTTTGTTTTTACTTTTGCTCAAAACTAATATTTGCATAATTGGAATTGATCGTGAGCTTGCTTTTGCCGGAGTTTTCCAGGTGATACCCCGAATAACTTTTACTCGAGGAAGACTGATTTTGCTGGTCGATCTCAAAATTATCCAGGCCTTTCACGTTGCCATAAGAGGTGTTGATGGTAAAGCCAAAGGGGTGACCCTGTGCATATCCGATTTTAATTCCGGCATAATCACTTGATAGAGTAACATTGCCGGCACCTTTTACAATTTTATCAATGGCCAGACTGCCATAATCCGCTTTTAGATCTGCCGAGACAAAAACCTGCCCGATTTTGGTGTTCAGATAATCTCCCGTGCCTGAGATTTTTTTTACCTTTTCCACGGTCATGCTTCCATAATCACAGTTAAACCTGAGGAATTCTACTTTTTTTAAATTCGAGGTGGTGTAATCGGCATTGATCTCGATACTCTCTGCATCATCAATGGTGAATTCAGAATAATCTGCATTTATGCTGGCATTTTTTATGTATCCAAAATGGCTGTTACGGGAATAGTCGAAATTGAGCGTATTGCTGTTTCCTCGAAGTTCCCCAATATCTATCTTCCCGTAATCGCAGTTTATTTTAGAATTGCCGGTCAATCTGTCCAGATAGATATTCCCATAATCGTTGCTTAATTCCACCGAGTTGGTCAGAGGAGCCTTTATAATATAATTGATCTCCATATTCACATTCGAGCTGTTCCCAAACAAAACACTCCACCAGGGACTGCTCTGAGTAGAAAAATGTGTTTTAGCACTTACCCCGGCAGCACTTTGATTGAACTCAATGGTGATCTCTTCGAGTTTATCCTGGACTTTTTGCGGGTCGTCCCCATTTGTTTTGATAAATACCTCGATGCTCAGCGTATTTTGATCCCAGGTTGAAATATCGATATTTCCATAGCTGTTGTCAATTTTCAGAAGTGCATCAGCCGACACCTTAAATTCTTTGGAAACTTTCTTTTCTCGGGAGTGCTTGCCATTAAACTCGGAAGGATCGGGATGATTGCTGCAAAACAGCATGGCCGGGATCATTGCTGTTAAATACAGCATTTTATATGAGATTGTTTTCATTTGTAGGATTTTTAAGTTCATTTATTTTCTCTATTCTCGATAAAACATTGTTTAATACATCTATGCGTTGTTGCAAGTTGGAGACCATCGCGAAAATTACCCGCTTATCCTGCCCGCTTTTGACCAGGTCCTTTTTGAGGTTCAGATATTCCACATCCAGCTTTTCCAGTTGCCTCAGCGCATCTCTCACTACTACTACTGTCTCCGGGGATTTTACCTCGTCAAGCCGGGTGAGCTCGGTCCTGATCAGGTTTGTGTAAAACTCCTGGGTCTCTTTCATTTCAGGCGAAATTCCGGCTAAATCTCCCTTCATATCTGAGGTTTTGAAATCGGTTAAATTTCCGGACAACCCAATGAATAGCAATAAACTGGCAGCTACTGCCAGAATTGGCATCCAAAGCCTTCTTAATTTTCCCCTGGGCCTGCCGGGTGACTCCTGGGCTATTCTCAGCTTCTCCAGAAAGCGTTCCCGATGTCCCTGCGGGGCTTCTGCGATATCAAAATCCATCTCCCGAAAAAAATCGTTTAATTCTTTATTTTCCATTTTCTAATAATTTGGTGCGCAAAGCTTCCTTGGCCCTGGAAATGGTCGTCCTGCAATTGGCCGGACTTATTTTTAATATTTCGCAAATTTCATCATAATCATATCCTTCGATTAGATGAAGCTCGAGGGGGATGCGGTAATTCTCTTTTAATCCCTGCATGGCAAAAAGGATTTGTTGCACTTTGGTGTTTTTGCTTTCTTCTTCTGAATCAATTCCTATTTCCTCACTGGCCTTATTTTTAAACTCATCCCTATAAGAAACCTCTTTAAATTTCGACCTTTTATTTAAAGCATTAATACTGAGGTTTACCGTAATTTTTTTCAGCCAGGCGCCAAAAGTTGCCTGACCCTTAAACCTGTCGAGCTTTAAAAAAGCATTGATAAAGGCTTCCTGCATCACATCTTCCGCCTCGGCGGGATCCTTTACTATTCTCAGGGCGGTATTGTACATGGCTTTTTGATATTTGTTATAAAGTTCCATTTGTGCGCGCTGTTCCCCCTTGCGGCAACGCGCAACCAGTTCGACTGTATAATTATCTGTATATTGAAGGCTTGTTGTCAAAAAATAAATTTTTGCTTTCTTTAATTAAAGATACGTTTGATTTTTATTTGTTACAGTTTCAGGAAAAAAATAATTCCTTTGCCCGGCTGGCATAGGAATTGAAATAACCTAAGCCAAAGCGAAGCTCAATGCGCTGGCAGAGGCAGATGCGAACAATATTGAAGCTTTTTTAATGATATGAACAAACAACTGCAGTGACAGTTTGACTTAAAATAAGATATGGCTAAATCAAAATTAATGAATATGGACAGTTTGTCATTTCAAGGAATTGATGAGGATGCAGAGTTAATTCCTTTGATGACCCCGGAAGATGAAGAAGAAATTAACAAGGAAGACCTTCCAGAAATATTACCAATATTACCGCTTAGAAATACCGTTTTGTTTCCCGGGGTTGTAATCCCAATTACAGCGGGGAGGGATGCCTCGATCAAACTCATCAATGATGCTAACAACGGAAGTAAAGTTATTGGGGTTGTAGCCCAGATGGATGAGGAAATTGAAAACCCGAAACTTAAAGACATTCATAAAACAGGGGTTGTTGCCAGGATTTTAAGGGTTTTAAAAATGCCTGATGGGAATACCACTGTAATTATTCAGGGTAAAAAACGATTCGAAATTTCTGAAATTATTTCAGAAAAACCTTATTTGACAGCTTCCATTAAAGAAGTACCAGAGAAAAGGCCGGTAGCGAGCAATAAGGAATTTGCAGCAATTGTGGATTCTATAAAAGACCTTTCTCTTCAAATTATAAAAGGCAGCCCGAACATTCCTTCGGAAGCCTCTTTTGCGATCAAAAATATTGAGAGCCCTTCGTTTCTTATAAACTTTGTTTCTTCTAATATGAACCTGAGCGTGGAGGAGAAACAAAGATTGCTGGAAACCAACAATTTAAAAGACAGGGCACTGTCCACCTTAAAATATATGAATATCGAGTTTCAAAAACTGGAACTAAAAAATGATATTCAAAGCAAGGTTCAAAGCGATATGAGCCAGCAGCAAAGGGAATATTTCCTTCATCAGCAAATGAAGACCATCCAGGAAGAATTGGGGGGTGTCTCTCAGGAAGACGAGATGGAGGAATTTGCCGATCGTGCCAAGGGGAAGAAATGGGGAGAAAATGTTAAAAAACATTTTACCAAAGAACTCGCCAAAATGCAGCGGATGAATCCCCAGGTAGCGGAATATTCCATTCAGCGCAATTACCTGGACCTGTTCCTGGATCTTCCCTGGAATGAATTCAGCAAGGATAAATTCGATTTAAAACGCGCAAAAAAGATCCTGGATAGGGATCATTATGGACTGGATGATGTAAAAGAGAGGATTATTGAATATCTGGCGGTCTTAAAACTGCGCAACGATATGAAATCACCCATCATATGTTTATACGGTCCCCCCGGAGTTGGAAAAACCTCTCTGGGAAAATCCATCGCCGAGGCCTTAGGCCGGGAATATGTTCGCATTTCCCTCGGGGGGTTAAGGGACGAAGCAGAGATTCGCGGACACCGTAAGACCTATATCGGTGCGATGCCCGGAAGGATCATTCAGAGCCTTAAAAAAGCGGGGACCAGCAATCCTGTATTTGTCCTTGATGAAATAGACAAGCTTACCAGCGGGCATAGCGGGGATCCCTCCTCGGCCTTACTGGAGGTGCTGGATCCTGAGCAAAACAGCGATTTTCACGATAATTTCCTGGAAATGGGATTTGATCTTTCCAAGGTAATGTTTGTTGCAACTGCCAACAGTTTGGGCAACCTGCAACCGGCATTAATGGACAGGATGGAAATAATTAATGTTTCCGGATATACCATTGAGGAGAAAGTAGAAATTGCAAAAAGACATTTACTTCCCAAACAATTAAAAGAGCACGGACTTACCAAAGTACACCTTAAAATTGGGATCCCCCAACTTGAAAAAATTGTGGAAGGCTACACCCGGGAATCCGGAGTGCGTGGCCTTGAGAAAAAAATCGCCAAGATGGTGCGGTATGCGGCCAAGAATATTGCGATGGATGAAAAATACCACATCAAGATCAGCAATGAAGATGTCCTGGAAATTTTAGGAAGTCCCCGAATGGAACGGGATAAATACGAGAATAACGATGTCGCCGGAGTTGTAACCGGACTTGCCTGGACCCAGGTAGGGGGCGATATTTTATTTATTGAATCCATTCTCTCCAAAGGAAAAGGCAATCTTAGTATTACCGGGAATCTGGGGAAGGTGATGAAGGAATCGGCTACCATAGCGATGGAATATATAAAATCCAATGCCGAGTTCTTAGGTCTTGATCAGGATGTTTTCAGCAAATACAATGTACATATACACGTGCCGGAAGGGGCTACCCCTAAAGATGGGCCAAGCGCAGGGATCACCATGCTCACCTCGTTGGTTTCCCTGTTTACCCAGAGGAAAATCAAAAAGAGTTTGGCCATGACAGGCGAGATCACTTTGCGTGGAAAAGTATTGCCGGTCGGGGGGTTAAAAGAGAAAATATTGGCAGCAAAAAGAGCGCGGATCAAAGAGATTATCTTATGCGAGGAAAATAAGCGCGATATTGACGAAATAAAAAAGGAATACCTAGAAGGGCTAGTCTTTCATTATGTAAAAGATATGGAAGAGGTAATTAAGATAGCCTTAACGGATGAAAAGGTGAAAAACGCCAAGATCCTTTAACAGACAAACCCCGGTTGATCCCGGGGTTTTATTTTTTCAGAAAAATCAAGCCTCCCGTTTTCTTATATTTGCATCTCAAAGAAGCGATAGGTCCCCTGGATTTATTTTAAAATAAGAAGTCATACTAAATGAGCAATAAGATCACGATCGCAATTGATGGGTTCTCTTCCACCGGAAAAAGCACTGTTGCCAAGCAATTGGCAAAGGAACTGGGGTATGTATATGTAGACTCGGGTGCTATGTATAGGGCCGTAGCCTTATATGCCATGCGAAACTCCTTCATAACGGATTCCTGTTTTAACAAAGAAGGATTAATAGCCAATTTGCCAGAGATACATTTAAAATTCGTTTTCGACGAGCAACTGGGATATGCGGCCATCTATTTGAACGATGAAAATGTAGAAGAGGAAATCAGGATGATGGAAGTGTCGCAAACTGTAAGTCGAGTAGCGGCAATATCGGAGGTGAGGGAAAAATTGGTCACTCTTCAAAAAAGGATGGGAGCAGAAAAAGCAGTGGTCATGGATGGCCGGGATATTGGGAGCGTAGTATTTCCAGATGCCGAACTAAAAATATTTATGACTGCCTCTGCCCAGGAACGAGCAGGCCGTAGATTCCGGGAAATGCAGGAGAAAGGCCAGGAAGTCCGTTATCAGGACGTTTTAAAAAATGTGGAAGAGCGGGATCATATGGATACTACAAGAGAAGACTCCCCTTTGGTAAAAGCCGAAGATGCCGTGGAAATTGACAATTCAAACCTCAGTAAGGAAGAGCAGTTTGAAATCATACGCACCCTGGCTAAAGATAAAATTGAAGCCTAAGCGCTCTTATTTTATTGAAACCTTATTTTCAGGGTATCACTCATCTGGTGTTCTGCCAGGCCTGAAGGATTCGCTTTATGAAAAATAAGAACTCCGTGTCTCGAGGTTGGTTTTGAAAATGTCAGGGTGCTTTCAAAGGGAACCCATTCTTCTATCATCCATTCCCCTTTTGCGCTCGCGTAGGTTTCTGTGATTTGCCGAGAGTTTTCATCGAGGAGTTCAATTCTGAAATTGGCTTCAAAAAACCAATATCCCCTGGCCACTCCTTCCAGATGTAATGGGGAGTGGATGATTTGTCCGGATTGAGGTCGGGTGATTTGTATCAGGCCTTTTAAAGTATCCTTCTTAATTTTTTGAATTCCACTGGAAACCTCTTTAGATGGAGTAGGGAGCATAGGTTCCTGTTTTCCTTTTTCAGAATTATTACAGGAAAAAAAGGCTGCAAAAATTAGCAGAAGGGTAATCGCTCTTACAGGCATAAGCGGGATTTGGTTTTCGAAATTGTGTTGAGAAAAGATACTGAAATTTATCTGATCATTAATAACCATAAGGCTTATTTTACTATCCCCTGAACGATCACCTTTCTTGGACCGAAACAGCAATGTACTGTCAATTATAGAAAATGTTCGTTGATAAATATTTTATTCACTTTAAAGCTTTAAAGCTTTAAAATTTGAAAAGTATAATGCTAAGGAAATAAGAGAATTAGCTCCCCAGGAAAAAGCCTGGATTGATATTGAGAAATATAAAGCATTGATAGATTATAAGTATTCATTTGAATTAATTCACGTTTGATTTTTCAAAGGTTTGCCAGTTGGATAACAACAATGTAATCTGCCTTTCTATCGATTGCCTTTTCTACAATATCCCTCTGACAGCCTATAGCATCAATGGTAATGATGCTCCCTTCCACGTCCAATACCTCCAGCAATTTTGGTATCGCGGATATCTCATTGGATTTTTCCGCAACCTTGGTCTGGCCCAACACCAAGTTGTTCTCACAGGCCCAGGGGCTCACCATATGGATGGGGGATTTTTCCCTTGGACCTTTGCACCACGTATGGTCTTGCCGTCTATGGCAATAACCTGGCCCGGCGCAATTTCGGCAAGTGAACTGACCCATTCTATAAAGCAGGTTTCAAATTGTTCGCTA
>JBGSWA010000028.1:0-4725 GCA_041752645.1 Gillisia sp.
TATTACCAGAAAAATTTATCTTACTGCGCTATTTAAAAAAGGAGGTTGCTATGAATTACGATATAAAAATAAAAGGTGAGGAAAGGGATGACGGTCGTATAGAATTTGACCGCCTTGCCAGGTTAGCGAAAACTACCAAAGAAATTGCTCAAAAGGCATTGATGCTAAAGCTTTTTGGGTATAGTGGTGTTGTGCTGCCTGCTGAATGGAAAAAGGCAACTGACATTTACCTGGAAACAGTAAAGGGAAGCAAAAGCAAAGGAACCACCCTTACCATTGATGCTCAAACGTTGGCTACTCATCGCCCGGTATTGCAGGGAAATGCTTTTAAACCAGAACTGGAGAATGAGTTGCAAAAACTTACGCCTATGGCACTGGTCATTCAATCATTTCGACAGGCTTTGGAAGATGACCCGCAAAATAATAATAGCCTCGATAAACCGCTGTTAAAATCGCTGATGGCTTTCAAAAATAATTTTAAGGGAGAAAAAGAAGTTTTTTACCTGAGCAACAGGAACACCATTCCGGAAATAGAAGTGCGGCTATCCGATTTTAAAAAAATTGAACAGCTTGAAGAGAGCATACCGGAGCCACACAAAATTGTGGTGACGGGTAGATTGGATGAAATGAAATACAGCAAGAGCCGGCTGGTGATGATTACCAACGATGGGCCGGTCAATATTTTGGTAAAAGACAACCAGGAACAAATGCTGGAAGACTTAAAAAGTTTCTTTGGGAAAAAATTTTCAATCCAGGGGATGGCTAATTACAGGACAGGCGGCTCCATCTCATTCATTGAATTGTTGAGTTTTGGAGAAACCACCACGGCTGATGAGTATTTTAATAAACTTCCAGGTGGCATGAGCGCCAAACAACAATTGTTGTTCCAGGCTAAAAAATCAGGTACAAGAAATCCTTTGTTTGATATTGCGGGGCAATGGCCGGGAGAAGAAACCGATGCGGAATTTGATGAGATACTCAAAAGTGCTCATCAATGAAATACATTGTAGCAGATACTTGCATTGTAATGTATATCCTGAAAATGGTGGATTTGACCATCTCAATGGAACATTTTTAAAAATTGAAAAGTTTAAGTAGCAGAAATGAGTGATGTATTTGAAGAAATTCGGTTGGGAGATATTTGTATAAAAATTGGCTCCGGGGCTACCCCATCCGGGGGTAAAGAAACTTACTTATCTAAAGGTGATTTTGCTTTGATCAGGAGTCAAAATGTGCTGGACTTTTCATTTTCATATAATGGATTAGCTTACATCAACCAAACCCAGGCATCCAAACTGAATAATGTTACTGTCGAAAAGAAAGATGTATTATTAAATATAACAGGAGATAGTGTTGCAAGAGTTTGCCAGGTACCTGATGATGTTTTGCCTGCAAGAGTCAATCAACATGTTGCAATAATCCGCCCTAAAAGCGAAAAATTAGACAGTGCGTTTTTAAAATACTATCTACTTGACACTTCTTTTAAAAATTTTATGTTAGGCATGTCTGCTGTTGGTGCGACAAGAAATGCTTTAACAAAAACAATGATTGAAGACTTTAAAATCAATCTCCCTTCACTTACAACTCAAACGAAAATTGCCTACATCCTTTCCTCCTTAGATGATAAAATAGAACTAAACCGCCAAACCAACCAAACTCTTGAAGCCATTGCACAGGCATTGTTTAGAGAATGGTTTGTTGATTTTAATTTTCCTGGTGCTACGGGTGAAATGCAGGAGAGTGAATTAGGGGAGATACCGAAGGGGTGGAAGGTTGGCACTGTTGGTGACCTATTTGAATTACAAAGAGGATTTGATCTGCCTTCAACAACAAGGACGAAAGGAATAGTTCCCGTAATTGCAGCAAGTGGATTTAATGGATATCATAATGAATTTAAAATAAAATCACCTGGGATAACAACTGGGCGAAGTGGAGTTCTAGGCAATGTGTTTTATATCCAGGAAGATTTTTGGCCTTTAAATACATCACTGTTTATCAAAGCGTTTAAAGAAGCTACTCCACTTTTTTCATTTTTTATTCTTAGAAATATTGATTTAAAAGGAATGAATGGGGGGTCAGCAGTACCCACACTTAACAGAAATGAAGTTCATAAAGTTAAAGCAATTATACCTGCCAAGAATCTGGTTGATAGATTTGAGAGTATTTCTCTAACTCTATTTCAGCAAATAAAAAATAATGAAGAACAAATAAAATCACTTGTGCAACTTAGAGATACATTGCTTCCTAAATTAATGAAAGGAGAAATAATTGTTTAAATTTACTTATGAACAACAAAGAATTATTTATTAGTGGGTTTTTAGACACTATTGGCGAGCACTTCAAGCTTTATTCCGACGTTGCAAAGAATAGGAATACCGCATTTGAAATATTTTCAATCGCAACATTGCTATCGAAGACCCCACAGGAGGTAGTAGATCAAATTCTTGTAGCAGGGGATAAGGATGGAGGCTTTGACGGAATCTTTTTTGAAAACCAGGGTGATTCGTATTTGATGCATGTTTTTCAATGTAAAAATAGCCGGGGATTGAAGGACAATGAAATAGATAAGTTCAGAAATGATTTTAAGGATGTTTTCCCTGATGGAAATAGGATTGGCCGTCAACACTTAGGGGATGTCCAGCCTTTTATTGATGAATATAAACAAATAACTTCGGATGGGTATCTAATACTGCCAAAATTATACTTTGTCTACGCCGGCAATAACATCGACGTATCATATGGCAATAATCAGGCAATCCATCAAACTTACCATCGCCCCGAGCTAGATTTTCTTTTAATTGATTCAAATGATTTATACCAGAAGCTTGAAGTTGCCGCACACAATAGAAAGAATGTTCAATTTACATTTAAACCAGTAACATCTAACATATCAATAAGGGATTCACAAGGCTTGTATACATTTTCTATTGAAAACATTCGGGCAGCCAATTGTCGGGTCGCTGCCATAGAAATATGCGAATTGATTGATAAAGAAGTAGAGGTTAATGGTAAATATGATACTTTGTTCGAAGAAAATATCAGGACGTATCTCGGACTTAAAAGTGCAAGAGCAAATTTTAGAATGAATGAAACTTTATCTAAGCCGGAAGACGCAATATATTTTCCTTTTTTAAATAATGGTTTAACTATAATATGTGAGCAACTTACAGTGCCCGGCGCTCCACAAAACATGCAGTATTTGCTGCCTTTATTAAATCCCCAAATTGTCAATGGACTGCAAACCAGTATGGTGTTATATCATAATTTTAAAACAGACCCTTCCAGGTTAATAAACGTATTTGTAAATGTGCGGATTTATGAAACAAAAGATCCATTAATAATTGAAAAAATTACGGATGCTACTAATACACAATCCCCGATAAATTATCGGGACAAAATTAGTAACAAAGGATTTAATGCCCGGGCAGAAATGGTATTCAGAAATGCAGGAGTAAGATATGTATTAAAAAGAGGAGATAATTTTGGAAAGGGTGCTGAAAGAAATACTCCTTCAATTGATAGCGACACTGTTCTTAAATTTTGGTATGCAACTTTTTTTGAAAAGCCGGAAGTAGCAAAAAACAGTATTGCAAGTGTACTCCAGTATATTTATGACGCAACTGTAGTTGAAGCCCATCCCTTGAAAAATTTGTTTAATGGTGATATTAATTCTCCAATATATCAACAATTATTGGCTTCCTATCGTATTTATAAGGTTGTCCAACTGAAAAAATCAGCACTGCGCAGTACTAATGAAATAGTAAATTTTGCAGATGAACTTCTATGTTATGGAATCTATAAAATCATTGGAAAAAACTGGGATAATTATACAAATCATGCAATCTTAGAAACTGCATATGATGAATCATTACAAAGAATTATTTTAATTACTGAGGCAGACAAACAAATGCACGAACTGCAAGGGAAAAACTTTTACTACAACACGTATTTTAAGCGGCCAAAATCAAGAGTCGATTACAATCGGGAAGCTAACTTGCTGGAAAGTGAAACTCTTATAGATGAGTTACAACAATAATTATGGCCCAATTCATCACCGAAGACGAAATAGAACAAATTGCTTTAGACATTTTAACCAATGATCTTGGTTATGAAAAGTTGTATGGGCCGGATATTGTAGAATGTGATTTTCCGGAACGTACCCATGCGGAAGTAATATTAAGGCAACGATTACAGGATGCAATTGATCGCATCAATCCCACAATTCCAGCGGAAGCAAGGGAAGAAGCATTTAAAAAAGTGATGCGTACGGCTTCCATAAATGCACTGGCTAGTAATGAGGCCTTTCATAGTATGCTTACTGAGGGTATTGATGTAAAGTTTCGCACCGAAGGCGGCACACGCAGTGATAAGGTTTGGTTGATTGATTACAACAACCCGGAACAAAATAATTTCCTGGCAGTAAACCAATTTACGGTTATAGAAAAAAACATCAACAAAAGAGCAGATGTGGTTTTGTTCATCAATGGTTTACCGGTTGTCGTCATCGAGTTAAAAAATGCTACGGATGAAGAGGCAGATATGTATGCGGCATACCAACAACTTCAAACCTACAAGAGTACGATACCTTCGCTGTTTCAATACAATTGTTTTATGATAGCCAGCGATGGCTGGTTTGCAAAAGCAGGCACCCTCAGCAGCGATTATAGCCGCTTTATGGAATGGAAAACCGCAGATGGCGAAAATGTAATCGATACCAACTTTGAG
>JBGSWA010000029.1:0-11742 GCA_041752645.1 Gillisia sp.
CCACTGAAGTAATTGGCATTTCCATATATTTTGTGAAAGGTTCATTGCTAAATCCAACTACACATACCTCCTGTGGAATGCGTATTTGCCTGCGTTTAAGCTCTTGTATGGCACCTAGGGCGGTGTAATCCCCAGCCGAAAATATTGCATCCGGTTTCTTGTCCAATTCCCATAACTGAACAATTGCAGACGCGCCTGATTCTACCTTACTATTGGTTTCGATGATATACTCCTGAATAAAATCAAGTTGGTGAGCCTTTAATGCTGCCAGATACCCTTTATACCTGTTCTGGTATATTTCCAGGTTAAGATCTCCCGCCAGGTGGGCAATTCTTCTGCTGCCCTGAAGGATAAGATGTTCGGTAGCCAAATACCCTCCCTTAAAATCATCGAGTGTCACAGAACTTACCCCGGGGATTTCTTTTTTCCTGTCAAAAAATACAAGAGGGATTCGCTCGTCAAATACCTTTTTTATATGATCGGTATTTCTGGTGGTTTTTGAAACAGACATAAAAATCCCATCTATTTGCATATTGAGCAATGTATTTACCTGCTCTATCTCATTATCTACGTTTTCATGGGTTTGACAAATAATCACATGATACCCGCTGGGGGTTAACTCTTCCTCAATTCCACGAATTACGGAAGAGAAAAAGCTGTGGTTAATATAAGGGACAATGATCCCCACATTGTGACTTTTACCGCTCTTCAGTGCCTGTGCGAGTTGGTTTTGCTTATAATTCATCTCCTTGGCAGTTTCCATGACCAGTTCCCTGGTCTTTATACTGATCTTGGGATTATCGTTCAAAGCCCTGGAAACAGTAGCCGCGCTCACATTTAATTTTTTTGAAATATCGTAAATAGTGACTTTCTGTTTTTGTTTCATTCTTAAATTTTAAATAAATGTAGTGTAATCGATTGAAATTTTAATAAATCTTATTCATTTAAGGAAATTTAGTTAGGATCTTTAATTGTTCAGTAAGCTGCGAAAATAGAGAAAATCGTTAGATAATACCGATAACAATACTGGAATTAGCAATTTATTATTATTTTTTCTCTTTTTCATTCCTATTATCATTAATATTTTAGGCAGAAGTGAAAATCCTATAGCCTTTTTCAACGGGGATTCCCCACTACTTATCATGCTTATTTAATAATTTAAGTAGTCGTTTAAAATAAATACTGAAAAAATGATGGGATTAGGATGTTTTTAGATGAGCCAACTTATATTTCAAGATTCAATTCACTTAAAATTTAGTTTAAATGCATCTCTGCTATCGCAGAAAAGTTGTTTTTAGTCCTGAAAATAGCAATTAAGATTAGTAAAGTAGAATAAAAGTAAAGATTTATCAATTATGGTAGTAAAATTTTGGATGGATAGTATTTTATTAATATATTTACGTAATCGATTACATTATTTCAAGATTTTAATTTTGGGCGATGGCAATTTTTACGAAATCGATATAGAGTCTTGGTTTTGAAAAGCCAGATATTTGAATTAATTAAATCAAAGATTTATGAAAAAATTTTTCCGCAACAAATTAAATTGTCTTCTGCGGCCCTTTTCCCTGCAAGGCTTTTTACCGATTGTTTTAATTATGATATGTTTAATTTTGCCATCAACTGGTTTTGCTCAATCTTTCGAGATTAATGGTCAAATAGTAGATTCAGAAAACGGCATGATGCTTCCTGGGGTAAATGTTATTGAAAAGGGAACTTCCAATGGTACAATTACAGATTTTGATGGGAATTATAGTTTTACCGTTTCCAATCCAAATGCCATTTTAGTCTTTAGTTATGTAGGCTTCCAGACCCTTGAAGTTAATGCAAATGGGAGAAGCAATATTAATGCTACTCTTAGAGTGGATTCAAATTCGCTTGATGAAGTCGTCGTGGTAGGGTATGGTTCCGTGAAAAAATCAGATTTAACAGGTTCAGTAGTCTCTATTACAGGGAGCGATTTAACCGAGCAGGCGAAATCCAGTGTGGCTGAAACCTTGACGGGAAGGCTTGCCGGAGTACAGGTGCTATCTACAGAGGGTTCTCCAGATGCCGATATCAATATTAGAATACGAGGTGGAGGATCCCTGACTCAGGATAGCTCTCCCTTGATAATTGTGGATGGTTTCCCGGTAAATAGCATGGGGGATATAAGTCCTACCAATATTGCCAGTATTTCAGTATTGAAAGATGCCTCCTCTACAGCCATTTATGGTTCCAGAGGCGCGAATGGGGTTATTATAATCACTACCAAGACGGGGACAGATGGTAAGATAATAGTAGATTACAACACATTTTATGGATTTCAAAAGATCGCAAATACCATTGATGTGCTTGCACCGGAAGATTTCGTTAAATGGCAATATGAATATGCCTTGCTTAGAAATCCTGACAATACAGATTCTTATGAAAAATATTTTGGACTGTGGCAGGACTACGATCAATACATTGGAAAGGAAGGTAATAACTGGCAAAAACAGATTTATGGTAATATGGGAGAGGTCCAGAGCCATGATTTAGCCATTAGGGGAGGTTCTGAAAAAGCAAGCTTCATTTTCAATTATGCCCGGTATAATTTAAATACCATTATGGTAGGTTCAGAATTTAAAAGGGATAACTTTTCCCTGGCTCTAAAGAGTAAGGCTGGAGAGAAGGTTGACTTATCTTTCACCATTCGATATTCCGATTCAGAAATCAATGGTGGAGGTGCGAATGAGCAAAATGAAGTTTCTTCGGCAGATTCCCGGCTGAAACACAGTGTGGGGTATTCTCCCATCCCAATTTCAGGACTTACCACAACAAGTACTGATGATGCGATTTCAAGCTATCTGGTCAATCCTTTTGTGGCGGTTGATGATAACCAGCGCCAACAATTGAGGACAAATTTAAATATGCTGGGAAGTTTTGGCTGGAATATAACAGAAAATCTTAGATTTCAAACTGATCTGGGTCTGGATAACCGTAATGATCTGGATTATCGCTACTATGGACGTTCAACATATTACGCAAACAACAGGCCAGCTGCGGTAGATCAAGGTTTGCCAGCTCTTTTATACAGAGACCGAAAGCGTGAGAGCTTTAGGAATGCCAATACTCTTAATTATGATTTTATTAATTTCATGAATGAAGATCATGGCTTAAAACTGCTTTTAGGACAAGAAATTATAGTATCCAAGGATAATCGGGAAACCAAGGAACTTCACGGTTATCCCAGGGATTTTGATTTCGAATCGACAAGAAGATTAACAACCCAGGCTAATCCCCTGCCTGTAGATAATTTCTATTCCCCGGATGATAAGTTATTATCGTTCTTTGGGCGGGCAAATTATGAATATTTAAACAGGTATTTATTTACAGCTACCTTCCGTGCTGATGGTTCCAGTAAATTTTTGGGTGATAACAAGTGGGGATATTTCCCTTCTGCTGCAGTGGCCTGGAAAATAAATGAAGAAGAGTTTTTGAATGATACAGATTGGCTTGATGAACTTAAGCTTAGGGTGAGCTATGGCGAGGCAGGTAATAATAATATTCCAACAGGACAAACGGTTCAAAGCTTTCAGTCCAATACCACAACGTATCTCAATAACATTCCTTCCTACTGGTCAGCCTCCAGAACTTTGGCGAATCCTGATCTAAAATGGGAAACAACTGTAGTGCAGAACGCCGGTTTGGACTTTCAATTGTTCAATAGAATCTTAAGCGGTACTGTGGAAGCCTACAAGAGTGTTACCACAGACCTTTTACTTGAAATGCCTACCCCGGGAACGGGTTATGAGAGTCAATACAGAAACTTAGGGGAAATCCAAAATACCGGTATCGAGGGTTATTTAAGCCTAAACGCCATCAGCCAGGCTGATTATGGTTTGAACTTTTCTGTCAACGTTTCCGCTAATAAAAACAGGATAAACTCTTTGGGTCTTTTAGAAGATTTTGGTGAAAACACTAATTGGGGTTCTTCACAAATAGGGGATGATTTCGTCGTTAGAACTGGAGAGCCTTTAGGATTAATGTACGGTTACCAAAATGCCGGGCGCTATGAGGTTTCAGATTTTGATTATGATCCTTCAACGGGTAATTACACGTTAATGCCCGGAGTTGTAGACAATGAAGATATAGTGGGAACTCCAAGGCCGGGAACTTTAAAAATAAGAGATCTTAATGACGATGGTATTGTAGATGTTAATGATCAAACAATTATTGGTGATGCCAATCCTGATTTCACCGGAGGGTTTGTGATCAATGCATATGCGTATGGATTTGATTTTAGCTCAGCCTTCAATTTTAGTGTAGGGAACGATGTATACAATGCAAATAAGATCGAGTTTACTACTTCCAATCTAAATGGGCAATTCAGGAATTTAAGTACTGATATGGCAGATGGCAACAGGTGGACCAACCTTAACCCGGAGACTGGTCAGTTAATAACCGACCCCGAGCAGCTTGCTGCGGTCAATGCAAACACCACTATGTGGTCTCCATATATGGAAAGTTATGTTTTTAGTGACTGGGCGGTAGAAGATGGTTCCTTTCTTAGGTTAAACACGATCACTTTAGGTTATACAATTCCTGAATCGATCATGTCAACCGTAAATATTTCCAAGCTAAGGTTTTATGTAACTGGAAATAATGTTTTTATTCTGACTAATTATTCCGGTCTTGATCCTGAAGTTTCTACCAGAAGAAATACACCTCTTACACCAGGGGTTGATTATTCACCATTTCCCAGAAGTAGACAGGTGGTTTTTGGGATGAACCTTAATTTTTAAAAATTAAATTAAAATGAAAAACTTAATAAAAATCTGTTCGGTATTTATTATAGCAGGCCTTATGGTTTCTTGCGAGAAGGACATGGAATTTTTAGATGCCCCTGCCAAGTCATCTCTGGATGAGTCAACAATTTTTTCAACGGTTGGTTTAGCCCAGGGAGCGGTTGATGGTATCCTGGAACCTATGGGCCAGACGAACTCCTATAGGGGGCGTTTTCTCCCATATTATGGCTTCAATACAGATGTGGAATATAATTACGCTTCTACCTCTTCAGGTCCTAATACTGACGTGGTAACTTATGGCGCACAGCCCAACAATTCCACAATGAATACTGAAAATAATGCCTGGGCAATGATGTACCAGGGTATAGAGAGAGCGAATATCGTAATACGAGGTTTGAGGAGTTTTGGTAATCCTGAACCGGGAACCGAATTAGGTCAGTTATTAGGGGCAGCTCTTACATATAGAGCAATTTACTATACCGATCTTATGAAAGCTTGGGGAGACGTACCGGCACGTTTTGAGCCTATTACAACAGAAACGATCTATTTGGCAAAAACTAGCCGTGACACCATATACAAAAGACTTATTGGGGATTTAGGGGAAGCCTCTACCCTGGTTGCCTGGCCCAATGAATCCCCAGCTACGGCCACAGTAGAGCGAATCAATAAAGCCTTTGTCAAAGGTTTAAGAGCACGACTTGCAATGGTAGCCAGTGGTTATCAGCAATACCCTGATGGGATAAGAAGAAGTAACGACCCCGATCTTTCTGTTCAAAAAATGTATCAGCTGGCACTGGAAGAGACTAGATCAGTTATCAATAGCGGGAGAGCTTCTCTAGAACCTTCATTTGAAACTTTTTGGAGAAAACTTAATCAAGAAAATATAAGTGCCGGCGGAGAATCTTTATGGGAAATTCCCTTTTCTGATGGTCGTGGAAGGGTTTTATTTTCATTTGCCGTCCGTCACCGAAGCGCAGACCAATTTACTGGTCAGGCCAGGGGTGGTACCGCTGGTCCTACACCTTTCCTTTGGTATGATTTTGACCAGGGCGATACCAGAAGAGATGTAACCAGTGTGCCTTATCAATGGGGTACTGCAATAAATGAAATAGCTAAGCAGGAACTTCAGAATATTAACACATGGTATTTCGGAAAATACCGATATGAATGGATGGATCGTAAGGTGACTTCAACCAATGACGACGGGGTTAATTGGATATACATGAGATATGCGGAAATTCTATTAACCGCTGCAGAAGCGGCTAATGAACTGGAAGGTCCCGGAGCTGCTGCACCCTATCTTAAAGAGATCCGTAGAAGGGCATTCCCGGCAGCCCAACACGCTGTTAAAGTAGATGCTTACGTAGATGCGCTCTCTTCCAAAGAAGCGATGTTTAATGGCATTGTGGAAGAATATAAATTTGAATTTACCGGGGAGATGGAGCGCAAAATGGACCTCATCCGATGGAATCTTTTAGGTTCTAAACTTGAGGAGGCAAAGGAAAAATTGACAAATCTAAAGAACCGAACGGGAGAATATTCCAATGTACCTGTCACGCTTTATTATAAATATCAAGATGATGGTATTACTTTAGATATATATGGCCTGAATAGGGGGGAAACCACTGATCCCGGTGCTGAATATTCAGCCTTCGACTGGAACCAGTTACAACCTCTTGATGATATTATTAACACGATTTACCAACCGGGAGTTAATGTAGATGACAGACAATTCTGGCCAATTTGGCAAGTTTTTATCGATGTCAGCAATGGTCAATTAGTAAACGATTACGGGTACTAAAACATAAACTTAATAAAATTACTAAATTATGAAAGTGAGATACATCTTTAAGAGTTTACTGATCGTTATTCTACTTGCAACCGCTGTTACTGGTTGCGACTATAATAGAGAACTTATCGAGGAGCTACCGGTAAACAGGGAATTTGCTCCTGTAGGGCTAACTGCACTCGTGAGAAACCAGATAAATGTGGAGCTAAACTGGACGGTTAATGAAAATGTAAATAGTTATATTGTTGAGTTTGCTACTGATTCAACAAGCTTCGACAATATTGTAAAAACTATTGAAGTTAATCCAGATGAATTGCCGATTCTGGTTCCTTTAGAAAGTGAAACTTTTTATTCTATAAGAGTAAAAGCTATAAGTGACAGAGGGCTTGATGATTCTACATGGGCTACAACCACAACACAAACTTTAACCGAACAGATTTTTATCACTGGTGACCCAAGCGACATCAGGGCTGTAGAGGTAACCTTGAGATGGATCCCAAATAGCGAGGTTACGGAAATAAAATTAAGTCCGGGGGATATAACTCATCCGATAACAGAAGAAGAAAAAGCAACCGGTGTTGCCACAGTTACAGGCTTGACCCCAGAAACTTTATATAACGCAACTCTACTTAACGGGAGTCGAATAAGAGGGGTGAATACCTTTACAACAGGAATAGATATAGGTGCAGGAATACTGGTAACTACTGAAGATGATTTGTTTCAAATGATAACTGATGCCAGCGCAGGCGATATATTGGTTCTTGAACCTGGAGATTATACGGAGCAGACTGGAACAATAACTCTTGACAAATCAATTACTATCAGAGGTCTGAGAAGTTTTGACAAACCTATGTTAAATATAAATTTCGAAATTGTTGGTGGCGCTACGGATGTTGCCTTGATAGATCTTGATTTACAAGGGAATGGCGCAGGATCAGAATCACTAACAGATGTGATAAGATATACGGGTGCTGGAAATTACAATTCCCTACTCCTTAGTGGTTGTGAAGTGCATGATTATGCACGCTCCTTTATAGCTGGTAATGAAACAGGAGCCATACTACAGGATCTTACTGTTGAAAATAGCATCGTGTATGATATATTTACGGGAGGAGGAGATTTCATAGATTTCAGAAGTTCAGATGTTCTTAATGTAACTCTTAAAACAAGTACTTTTTATAACTGTGCTGTAGGAAGAGATTTCTTAAGATTAGATGATTCTGGAACATCGACACAGACTGGGTTAACATTAAATGTTACTATAGATAGCTGTACTTTGTATGCTTGTTCAACTGGAGGTAAAAGGATCTTATATGTAAGATTCCAAGCTAATGAAATTACAGTGAAGAACACGCTCATAGCTGAGACGGATGGTTATTATTCTGACCAAAGTAGAACTGATGCAAGTCCAGATTTCAGTATAAATAATTACTGGAACGCACCGGGATTCTATGATGCAACCAAGACCATTTATGATACCTCTAGCACCTATTTTACGTTGGACCCTGAATTTGCAGATCCATCTGCGGGAGATTTCACGATCACAAATCAAACATTAAAAGATAACAATGTGGGTGATCCCCGTTGGAGATAAAATGGGGTTGAAACCAAATATTAATAAAAGGGTTTGCATTGTTAGGATTCACACCCTTTTATTAAATATTGTTAACATAGGCAATTACAAACGGCGATAATGGATTAGCAATCTATGTGTAAATCCCGTAGAGATTAAATTTAATCCTAGTGATTCCTGATTTGATACTGGTTATCCAGAGAAAGAAAGAATTTAACCTATTTTTATTAGCGCTGTGAGTTTGTTAATAAGGGTGCGGTTAATTCCGCACCTTCTGTATTAAGTAGTATAAATGAATAAAAGGGCAAGGTTGTTTATAATTTCCAGAGTATTTTTTTCCGGTATCAAGAGGTCTTACCGGTTGTAGATAAAGAAGCCTATGAAAAAGTGTAGGCGTATTCTGGTGCTTCTTATGCAAGGGATGCGGTAGATAGAAGGATAGTTGAAATCCTAAGGACTACTATTTTTGAAGGTTCCAAGGCTAGTGTAAACAGGGTTATTGATTCCCAGAGTGATCTGGGTGGATGGCCTGAGCTGGAAAGCACTACTGCGCCTGTAGATACCTCCCTGGATTGGAAGCCCAATCTCTGGAAGCTTGCAAATTCACTAAATCCTTATAAAATTGAAACCAACGCAAGAGCTCTGAGCAATGCCTATGAGAATGTAGAGGTATATATTAAAAGCCTGGTAGAGAGTATTACGCGGAATAGGAATTAGCAGGACAAATGAAATGACTGAATTTTTTGAAAGTCCTTTGGAATACCGGAAGTTATAGAGGTTTAAAACAAAGATGGTTGGTTTCCGGAAAATAGAAGAAATGAGCAGGGAATTAAGCAGGTAGAACTGAAATTTCCCGTGTTGATAAATATTTAATTAATGAGTAAAATACTATTATGAAATTTTTAAAACACTACAGTAGCTCATTTATACTTGCCCTGTTTGTGGTTACAATTTTTTCCTGTAAAAACACCGCAAAGGAAAATCAAAACGATTCAGCTGTTGCTGAAAACTCCGTGTCTCCCTGGGATAATGCAGATGAGATCATACGAAATATAGTTGTACCTGAATTTCGTGATAAAACCTTTAATGTTGAGGATTTTGGTGCGGTAGCTGATGGAACCACAAATAACAGCAAGGCTTTTGCAGATGCAATAACAGCCTGTAGCGAAGATGGAGGAGGTATGGTACTGGTTCCAAAAGGACAATATCTTACCGGCCCTATACATTTAAAAAGCAATGTAAATTTTCATTTGGAAGATGGGACAGAGATCCTTTTTTCTACCAATCATAACGATTACCTACCCGTGGTACACACCTCCTATGAAGGAATGGAATTGATGAACTATTCCCCGCTAATTTATGCATATCAGCAAGAAAATATAGCAGTTACAGGTAAAGGAACCTTTAACGGACAAGCCGGGAATGACAACTGGTGGCCCTGGAGTGGTAAGGATACCTATGGGTATAAAGAAGGTGCAGTTAAACAGCATGACGATAATAACCTGCCAAGGCTTAGCCAAATGGTAGAGGAAGGAGTTGCTGTTGATGAAAGGGTTTTTGGGGAAGGACATCAGTTCAGGCCAACATTTTTTGAGCCTTTTGAATGTGAGAACGTATTGATTAAAGATGTAAAATTCGTGAATGCACCTTTTTGGGTAATGCATCCAATAAAATCAAATAATGTTACCGTAGACGGGGTAACGGTGGAAAGCCACGGGCCAAACAATGATGGATGCAACCCGGAGTACAGCAAAAATGTGCATATTAAAAACTGTGTTTTCGATACCGGCGATGATTGTATTGCTATAAAATCGGGTCGGGACAATGATGGCCGGCGGGTGGGGATCAAAAGTGAAAATATAGTCATTGAAGATTGTATTATGAAGGATGGCCACGGCGGAGTGGTTATGGGAAGCGAAATTTCTGGCGGAGTGAGCAATGTTTACGTGCGCAACTGCGAAATGAATAGTCCAAACCTTGATCGGGCCATCCGAATAAAAACCAATACCAGGAGGGGCGGTATTATTGAGAATATATTTGTCAAAAATATTGAAGTTGGCCAGGTGAAAGAAGCCTTTCTCAGAATAAACACGCACTACGCCATTTATGCGAACCAGGAAGGGGAACATATGCCGGTTATTAGGAATATCTACCTTGAAGATATTAATGTGGAAGATGGTGGAGAATACGGTATACTTATTAAAGGAAGAGAAGCTTCCCCGGTGCAGAATGTTAACCTTACCAATGTGCATATAAAAAATACTAAAACTCCATTGCAGGTAGAATTTTCAGAACCAATTAATTTTAAGAATACTACCATAAATGGCAAATTATACGAATAAAAAATTATCTCGGGAATGTCAGTTAGTCCCTTGGCTGAAATAATATGTAATGGAAGCTTTAAAATATCTTCTCAAAACTTTATTGAATAAATGAATGGCGGTTTTTATAAAAATTTAGTTTTTATTTTATTTGCCTCTCCAGCTCTTTTTTGCTCCTGCGATGCTAAACAGAGTGAGGTAATTGTCTGGAAGATCGATTCTGCGAACAAAATCGGGGAAAAGGTGGTGACTGTTAGTGGAAATCCGAAAGTGATCTTAGTGGAAGATGGGAATTCGTTGGAATTTGATGGGGTGGATGATGGTTTGCTTATCGATCAAAATCCTCTTGCAGGAATGCAGGAATTCACCATTGAGGTAGATTGTAAACCCTACAGGGGTGGTTCGGAAAACAGGGAACAGCGTTTTTTACATATTCAGGATCCGGAGAATGAAGACAGGAGGATCCTTCTGGAATTAAGGTTAAATGACAGGGATGAATGGTATGGCGATTGGTTCATAAAAACGGAAAAGGAAACTCTCATATTGATTGATTCCTCCTTTACACATCCTGTGGGGGAATGGGCAACGATGAGCCTGGAATATAAAAAAGGAACAGTAAAAGGTTTTGTTAATGGGATACCCGAGGTTTCAGGTGAAATTGAATATTTGCCGGTGGGGCCTCAGGGAAAAATTTCTATTGGTACACGAATGGATCAAAGGTCATGGTTCAAGGGAGCTATTAAAGAAGTAAGGTTTTTATCTAAAATTCCAAGCCACAACTAATTGTTCTAAGTGCAGGTTTAGAAGTATATCGCCCGATTTTCACTATGGTAGATAAACGAAAATTCTTATTAATCTGATTTAATTCAGGATATTATGCAACGACTTCAATATTTAAAATTCAAAACCTTATGGTTATTCATCCTCTTCTGCGGATTCAGCTCTTTGCTGCAGGCGCAACAACTTGCTTTTCCTTCGGCTGAAGGTTTTGGCCGCTATGCTTCTGGAGGACGGGGAGGGATAGTTTATATTGTTACCAATCTTAATGATGATGGGGAAGGGAGTTTGAGAAAGGGGATCCTGAAAAAAGGTCCGCGTATCATCACCTTCGCAGTTTCAGGAACTATAGAATTAAAGTCAGCCCTTGATATAAACCGGGGGGATCTGACTATCGCCGGGCAATCCGCACCCGGGGAAGGAATTACAATAAAAGGTTTTCCAGTAGCTGTAAAGGCTGACAATGTCATTATTCGTTACCTGAGGTTCCGTCTTGGAGACATTTATGAGGTG
>JBGSWA010000030.1:0-9337 GCA_041752645.1 Gillisia sp.
TAGAGCTTATGTTCCGCAAATTCTGCCGAGAATCCGTGGAAAGGACTTTTGTGCATTCCGGAAATAAACCCTTCCACTACTTGTTTGGCCAGGAGTTCCAGATTGGTGAACCCACCCGATTTATGTACTTCCTGCTCTAAATTCATTTATATTCCACTTTTACTCACCTCCCCCCAAAAAGAAGTGTGTATTGGTTTTAAACTAAGATAAAAAATCTAACACAAAGAAGGTCCGACAATTTTGCCGGACCTTCTAAATTTTTATTTAAAATTTATCTTTTTAAAGTAACGCATCCAATGCTTCAGCATAGGTGTTTTTAGGAGCAACTCCAACCTGACGCCCTACCACTTCTCCATTTTGAAAGATCAAAACGGTAGGAATATTTCGAACTCCGTATTTTGCGGCAAATTCCTGATTGGCATCTACATCCAATTTTCCAACAACCGCTTTACCTTCGTAATCTTTACTAATATCCTCTATAATTGGTCCAACCATTCTACAAGGTCCACACCAAGCCGCCCAGAAATCAACCATAACAGGTTTATCGCTTTTTAGTACGGTCTCTTCAAAATTCGCATCTGTTATCTCTAAAGCCATAATATTTGTTTTTCTTATCAATTAATATGTAAAATTAGTCAATTATTCCGCCAAACCTTACGGCAGATGTATTAGATTTTGTTATTTGCATATCAGGCTGACCTATTTAAGGCTTGTCTGATTTTTTTTGCAGTTCCTTCGCTGTGCTCAGATCAGACTTTCAGAGGTAATTGGCAACTTGCTTTAATCCCTACCCGAATTCCCACTCAAATATAAGACCTTCTCATAGAAGAATCTATAATTAATTAAGTTTATAAAGCACCCTAGCACCCTCCAGGGCATCCAGTAATTCCTGGGAAATTTTAACCTTTTGTTTTCTGCTGGTCATATTTAACTTTATCATATCCTTCATCTCATACACTATAAAATGCAACATGTGGTCACCACGGTGTGCCCTGATAATTTCTTTTAAGGAATTAATTTTTCCATCATTCAGTTCATTTATGTCAAGTTGAAGTGTAAGTTTTCTGGCATACATACCCATTACATCATGCAATAACTGAAAGTTGTTGAATTGTAGCCGGGGTTCACCTTTACTTCCTGTTTCCTTATTGGTCCAACCCTCTTTTACAAAGGCTTTTATAAAAACGAAGGCATTGGGAACCATAAAATGCTGAAATCGTAAATATTCTTCCCCAAAAATTTTGAATTCAAAAGAATCCCAATAATCTTCAACAGTAAAAGAAGCCCAGCCTTTCCCCATTTTTGAGGTGCGGTGTTGCACTTCTGAAACTACTCCCCCAAAGGAAAGTTCCCGGTTTATAAAACCATCTAAATTTTTAAAATCTGAAACTTTTGAATTTGAAAAATAATTCATTTCAGCTTTAAAATCATCTAATGGATGACCGGAGATATAAATCCCAACCACCTCTTTTTCCCGTTTCAGTTTTTCCATGGTTCCCCATTCTTCACAAGGCGGCACCAGGGGTTCCGGGATTTGCACATCACTGGCTTCACCAAACAGGCTCACCTGAGCCGAGTTTTCCCCGTCCTGGAATTTTGAAGCATACTTTATCACCTTTTCCAGAAAAGTGATCCCATCGCCTTCATCCTTGAAATATTGGGCACGATGATTTCCAAAACCATCAAAACCTCCTGCCAGGGCAAGATTTTCCAATGCTTTTTTATTGGCTCCACGCAAATCAATGCGCTTTGCCATATCAAAAATAGATTTATAAGGCCCCTTTTCAGTTTTCCTGCAATCAGCGATTGTAGCAACTGCTCCCGCTCCTACTCCCTTCACCGCGCCCATTCCAAAGCGAACTGCATTTTCTTTGTTTACCGAAAATTTATAATAGGATTCATTTACATCAGGGCCCAAAACCTTTAATTTCATCCTCTTACATTCCTCCATAAAAAAGGTGACCTGCTTTATATCACTCATATTGTTGGAAAGCACGGCCGCCATATATTCCGCTGGATAATGGGCTTTTAAATATGCCGTCTGATATGCGATCCATGCATAACAGGTTGAATGCGATTTATTGAAGGCATATGCCGCAAAAGCCTCCCAGTCTTTCCATACCTTTTCAAGGATTTCCCTGGAATGTCCTTTGGACTCCCCACCGTTTAAAAATTTAGGTTTTAGTTGTTCCAGTAGGGCAAAACTTTTTTTCCCCATAGCTTTTCGCAGAACATCGGCTTCACCTTTGGAGAAGCCTGCTAGCTTTTGGGAAAGCAACATCACCTGCTCCTGGTATACAGTAATTCCATAGGTCTCTTTCAGATATTCTTCCATATCTGCCAAATCGTATGCTATTTCTTCCCTTCCGTGCTTCCGGTTGATAAAACTCGGGATATACTCCATTGGCCCCGGCCTGTAAAGAGCATTCATCGCAATTAAATCGTCAAAAACAGAAGGTTTTAAATCCTTTAAATGCTTCTGCATCCCGGCCGATTCATATTGAAAAATCCCGACGGTTTCTCCCTGTTGGAACAACTCGTAGGTTTTTTGATCATCCAGGGGAAAACTGTCCGGATCCAGATCAATATCGTGCCTGCCCTTTACAATTTTAACCGTGTCTTTTATTAGGGTTAATGTTTTTAAGCCCAAAAAGTCCATTTTTAACAAGCCCGCACTTTCCACCACCGAGTTGTCAAACTGGGTGACATACAAGTCAGAATCTTTCGCCAATGCCACAGGTACAAAATTGGTGATATCGCTTGGAGTAATAATAACCCCGCAGGCGTGGATGCCAATATTCCTGACCGTTCCCTCAAGGATCCTTGCCTGGTTTATGGTTTGGGCCTCGAGATCTTCTCCATCTGCTATATTTAAAAGCTGATTTACTTTATCTAAATCTTCACTTCGGAAACTTTTCTTTAGTTCCTTTTCGGTCTGCCCAAAGATTTTGCTCAATTTCCCCATTGTAGGGATTAATTTCGAAATCCTGTCGGCTTCGTTTAAAGGCAGGTCCAAAACCCGTGCGGTATCACGAATTGCCGATTTTGCTGCCATTGTTCCATAGGTAATGATTTGTGCAACCTGGTTTGAACCGTATTTATTGATCACATATTCCATCACCCGACTCCGGCCTTCGTCGTCAAAATCAATATCGATATCAGGCATACTGACCCTGTCGGGATTCAAAAACCTCTCAAAAAGCAGATCGTATTTAATTGGGTCGATATTGGTGATCCAAAGGCAATATGCCACGGCACTTCCCGCCGCCGAACCACGTCCCGGGCCTACCGAAACATCCATTCCGCGGGCAGCCCTAATAAAATCTTCCACTATAAGAAAATACCCGGGATATCCGGTGTTTTCTATGACCGAAAGTTCAAAATCCAGTCTTGCCTTAATGTCCTCTGAAAAATCCCCATATCTTTTTTTGGCCCCTTCGAAGGTCAGGTATTTCAAATAAGCATTTTCTCCGCGTTTCCCTCCGTCTGATTTATCTTCCTCAACAAAAAATTCCTCAGGAATATCAAATGCCGGCAACAGAATTTCCCTCGCAAGTTCATAGGGTTCAATTTTATCTACAACTTCCTGAATATTTGAAATAGCCTTTGGCAAATCCGTAAACAAGGATTTCATCTCCTCATCCGATTTGAAATAATATTCGTTATTGGGCAATCCGTATCTGTAACCGCGTCCGCGTCCTATTGGCGTGGCCTGTTTCTCCCCTTCCTTCACGCAAAGCAAAATATCATGCGCATTGGAATCTTGTTGCTCACAATAATAGGTGTTATTGGTGGCAACCAATTTCACATCGTGTTTTTTGGCAAATTCCACCAATACAGCATTCACCCGGCTTTCTTCCTCCTGGTCATGCCGCATCAACTCTATATAAAGATCGGCACCAAAAATTTCCTTCCACCAAAGCAATGCTTCCTCTGCCTGATTTTCCCCGACATTTAAAATTTTTCCAGGAACCTCTCCGTATAAATTCCCGGTTAGAACAATAAGATCATCCTTGTATTTTTTGATTACCTCCCTATCTATCCTAGGCAGGTAATAAAACCCTTCAATATAGGCCAGGGAAGCCATTTTAGCCAAATTGTGATATCCGTTTTTATTCTTGGCCAGGATCACGATTTGGTAACCGTTGTCCTTTCTGGTTTTGTCGTGGTGATTCTCACAAACAAAAAACTCACAACCCACAATAGCCTTTAGTTCCTTTGCACTTGCAGGCTCGTTGTTGGCAAGAGAAGCTTCGTTTTTAGCCTTAACAGATCGGTTAAAGTTCCCAATTTCCTTTACAAAATGAAATGCGCCCATCATATTTCCATGATCGGTCAGGGCAACGGCAGGCATTTTTTCTTTGGCCGCTGCTTCCACCAAAGCGGAAATACTCATTGTGGACTGTAAGATGGAGAACTGGGAATGATTATGAAGGTGGGAAAACCTGACCTCATCCAATGTTTCTAAATTTTTCTGAATTTCTTCAGTAGAAATTTTCTCAGGCTCCTGCTGCTTCTTAAATTTTCTCCTGATCTCTTCTGAAGCGTTTTTCAGATTAAGATGTTTTAAACCTATCAGCTTAAGAGGCTTCGGATTTGCTTCAGAAAAATCATCAAAATAATTCGAAGGAACATTTAGTTGCTCCTTAGTAAAAAACTCTTTTCTGATCAGTTCCAAAAAACAACGCGTGGTTGCTTCAACATCGGCCGTTGCATTGTGGGCCTCGGCAAAGGGTTCAGAAAATAATTCCTGGTGAAGTTCCGCTAGGGTTGGCAATTTAAATTTTCCATAACGCCCTCCGGGTAATTGGCATAATTTCGCTGTACTTTCCGTACACGTATCCAAAAAAGGAAATTGTTCCAAAGGATTCTCGTACCCCCCCCTTAGAAATTCGGCACCCATAATATTCACATCAAAACCCACATTCTGGCCGACAATGAATTTGGCTTTTTCAAGAACGATTTGAAATTTTTCGAGCATTTCATGTAATGAAATCCCATCTTCCTCAGCCAACTTTGTCGAAATTCCGTGGATCTTTTCGGCATCGTACGGAATATTAAAGCCAGCTGGTTTCACTAAATAATCCTGATTATCAACCAGGTTCCCCATCTCATCATGCAACTGCCACGCGATCTGGATACAGCGTGGCCAGTTATCAAAATCAGTGAGAGGAGCTTTCCAGTTTTTAGGTAAACCGGTGGTTTCAGTATCAAAAATCAAATACATACTTTTCGTAATTTTTTTTCTGTTGATAATCAATGACAAATTACAGAAATATGGGATATCAACTATCGGTTAAAAATAATAAAATTTACAGGTAGTTCTCTGGTGTCCAGGAAGGATTTATCAACTTATTTTTAAAATATAAAATCTCAATATTCGCTTTTCCGGGTTGCCAGGCCAACAGCTGATCGATAAAATTTTAGATTAAGATTTGCTTTCCAGTAAAGATTTTAGCTGAGAAAGGGCAGCAGTTATGGAATTGCGATGTTTAATGAGAATATTTCCGGTGGATGGGGGAATGGTCCTGTCCTGTAATATTTCATTATATTCATCGGTTGCTGCAATTTCTCCTCTAAGCACCTCTTTCAAGAAAGTTGCTACGTTGTCGGAGGACACTAAGGATTTAATGTTCATCCATCCCCGAAAAATATCACTCTTTAGGCTCGTACCCGGATCCGGGGCTTCCCTGAATTTGCGAATTTCATCTTTCAATTCATGTCCAAAATCATAACGTTCCTTAGCCCTCTGGTTAAAAAATAATTTTAGGTCCTGATCTTTGACTTTTTCAGCAGCCAGGAGGTATCCTTTTTCAGAATCGTAATTTTTCTCTAGCAACGCATTAAGCTTCTTTGCAACCTCTTCAGAATACTTCATAACCTTTTTGATTTTTTTCAAAAAGCAAAATTACCAATAAACCTTCAAAAATCATAATTGAAAAAATTTGAAACATAGAGCACTTTATTTAGTTACAAAGATTTTTAAGCTGCTGAATTTCTTCTCAGTTCGCAGGTCTCACGTATTCATAAACAACCTAGGAATACCGTTGTTTAAGGGAAATAAGCGTTCTATTATCACCCATATCATTAATTCAGAAAATCACCACCCGAATAAATAAATATAGTATCTTTGCAGACTTATTAATAATTGAGGTCGAGAACCTCCCAAATTAATTTATATGCCTGTAAAAATTAGATTACAAAGACACGGTAAAAAAGGGAAACCATTTTACTGGATTATTGCCGCAGATGTACGTGCAGCAAGAGATGGTAAATACCTTGAAAAATTAGGGATTTACAATCCAAACACCAATCCTGCTACTATCGAGTTAGATGTTGATGGAGCTGTAAAATGGTTGCAAAACGGAGCACAACCAACGGATACTGCCCGTGCAATCCTTTCTTACAAAGGGGTTCTTATCAAAAACCATCTTGCAGGTGGAGTGAGAAAAGGAGCTATTACTGAAGAACAAGCTGCGGATAAATTCCAGGCCTGGTTAGACGAAAAAGAAGGAAAAGTATCTGCTAAAAAAGATACTCTGACTAAAGCTGGAGATGCTACCAAGCAAAAGGCTTTTGAAGCTGAACAAGAAGCAAATGCTAAAAGGGAAGCCGCTGCTGCAGAGGTTGTAGCTGCTGCTGAAGCTGCTGCCGCTAAAGTTATTGCTGATAAGGAAGCTGAGGCAGAAGCTGCCAAGGCTCCAAAAGAAGAAGCTGTAGCTAAAGAAACTGAAGCAGAACCTGCTGAAGAAACTGACACAGAAGACAAAAAAGAAGCTTAATTTATTACATCGGCGATGCTTAAACAGGATTGTTTCTATTTAGGGAAAATCGTTAGTCAATTTAGTTTCAAAGGGGAGGTATTGATCAAACTCGATACCGATGAGCCCGAAGCTTACACAGAAATGGAATCAGTTTTCGTTGACATCAACGACAACCTGGTTCCATTTTTTATTGTTAAGAGTTCCCTCCACCGAAGCACCCTGCTCCGGGTGAGGTTTGAGGATGTGGATTCTGCAGAGGAAGCCGATGAGATCATGAAATGCGACCTTTACCTTCCGCTGACAATGCTTCCTGAACTTGAGGGAGATAAATTTTATTTTCACGAAATTATTGGTTTTACAGTTGAAGATATCAATTACGGCAACATAGGAAAAATTGTCTCTATAAACGATAGTACAGCACAGGCCCTGTTTGAAATTGAAAAAAACGGAAAACAAATCCTGATCCCCATGAACGATGAGTTTATTGAAAAACTGGATAAGAAAAATAAAATTATTTACTTAAAAACCCCTGAAGGACTTATTGATCTTTACCTTTAATTAATTTTCATCATAAAGCATCAGGGCCAGAAACAAGGTTCCCAAAAAAAATTCCGCTCTTCAGATTAAAAATTTTATTAAGCCTCGCTCAAATCTCAGTACAATTTACAATGATCAAACCCTTTCAGTTTAAAGAATTCAGTATTGAACAAGACCGTTGTGCTATGAAAATTGGCACTGATGGAGTATTACTCGGGGCCTGGACTTCAATACAAGATCCGTTTTCCATACTCGATATAGGAGCAGGTACCGGAATATTGGCTTTAATATTGGCTCAAAGATGTGATGCGGAGCAAGTTGACGCTTTGGAGATTGATGAAGATGCATATGAGCAATGCGTGGAAAATTTTGAAAATTCCTCCTGGGCCAATCGTCTATTTTGCTATCATGCTTCTTTAGATGAGTTTGTTGAAGAAATGGAAGATGAAAAATATGACCTGATAATTTCCAATCCTCCATTTTATACTGAGGATTATAAATCAGATGATCCTGCCCGTAACATTGCAAGATTTACCGATTCCTTGCCTTTTGAAGAATTAATTAAATGTGCGTCCGAATTATTATCTGACCAGGGAAGTTTTGCAGTGATCATTCCTTACTCCGAAGAAAAATATTTTTTAAATTTAGCAAAAGAAGTAAATTTATTTCCAAATAGAATTACGCGTGTACGAGGAACAGAAAACACGGATATCAAACGCAGTCTACTGCAACTTTCATTTTACGAAAAACCATTTTCTTCCAATGAACTGATCCTGGAAATAAGCAGACACCAATACACCCAGGAATACCAAAAAATAGTAGCGCCTTTCTACCTGAAATTATAGGTCATATTAATTGTTTGCTACTCCTTGGTTGGTTATTTTTGTTTATAAAATCAACCTAAATGAAACCAGATCTTTTTCAGGCCCCTGATTATTACAATCTTGACGATTTACTTACTGATGAACATAAAATGGTTCGCGAGGCCGCACGTGATTGGGTAAAACGAGATGTTTCCCCAATTATTGAAGAAGCTGCCCAGGATGCGAAATTCCCCAAATCCTTAATTAGCGGATTGGCGGAGGTTGGTGCCTTTGGACCTTATATCCCTGAGGAATACGGCGGTGCCGGATTAGATCAGATCTCCTACGGTTTGATTATGCAGGAACTTGAACGCGGGGACAGCGGAGTACGATCTACTGCGTCAGTACAATCCTCCTTGGTGATGTACCCCATTTATAAATATGGCAACGAAGCACAACGAAAAAAATATTTACCTAAACTGGCTTCCGGGGAATTGATGGGATGTTTTGGACTTACCGAACCTGATCACGGATCGAATCCCGGTGGAATGACAACCAATTTTAAAGACAAAGGCGATCATTATTTATTGAATGGCGCCAAACTCTGGATCTCTAATGCACCCTTTGCAGATATAGCAGTAGTTTGGGCGAAAAACGAAGAAGGAAGAATTCACGGCCTTATCGTAGAGCGCGGAATGGAAGGATTCTCTACTCCTGAAACCCACAATAAATGGTCACTACGTGCAAGTGCAACCGGAGAACTTATTTTTGATAACGTAAAAATTCCCAAAGAAAATTTACTTCCAAATAAAAGCGGACTAGGAGCACCGCTTGGATGTTTGGATTCTGCACGTTTTGGAATAGCCTGGGGTGCAATTGGTGCTGCCATGGATTGTTACGACACTGCTTTAAGATATGCCAAGGAACGCATGCAGTTTGATAAACCAATCGCGGGTTTCCAGCTTCAGCAAAAAAAACTTGCAGAACTGATCACAGAGATCACCAAAGCCCACTTATTGGCCTGGCGACGGGGAGTATTGAGAAATGAAGGGAAAGCCACCTCAGCACAAATATCTATGGCCAAACGAAATAACGTGGATATGGCCATTAAAATAGCCAGGGAAGCACGACAAATATTGGGTGCTATGGGAATTACCGGCGAATACAGCATCATGCGCCATATGCTGAACCTGGAAAGCGTGATTACCTATGAAGGGACTCATGACATCCACC
>JBGSWA010000031.1:0-37892 GCA_041752645.1 Gillisia sp.
AAAAGCCACTGCCCGGGCTTTTGCCTCTCAAAAAATAGATTTAATATTATGCGGAAGAAGGCAGGAAGCCCTTCTAGAGCTTAAGGCTGAATTGTCCAAACAGGTTTCGGTCACTACTCTTTGTTTCGATATTCGCGATAAAACCGAGGTTTTTAAACAAATTGAAAATTTGCCCAAAGAATTTCGAAATATCGATATTTTGGTCAACAATGCAGGAAATGCTCATGGAATGGATTCCATTCAGGCAGGAAATACCGACGATTGGGATGCAATGATAGATATCAATGTGAAGGGTCTTTTATATGTGAGCAAAGCGATAATTCCCGGGATGGTGGAACGAAAATCAGGGCATATTATCAATATTGGATCGACCGCCGGAAAAGAAGTGTATCCCAACGGGAATGTGTATTGTGCCAGTAAATTTGCCGTGGATGCCATCAACCAGGCGATGAGAATAGATTTGAATAAAGCCGGGATAAGAGTTGGAGCGGTCAATCCCGGACTGACCAAAACCGATTTTAGTAAAGTGAGGTTCAAAGGAGATGAGCAACGTGCCCAAAAAGTATATGAAGGATTTCAGCCGCTTTTACCGGAGGATATTGCCGATATCATAACATTTATAGTTTCAAGACCCTATCACGTGAATATTGCCGATCTAACCGTAATGTCAACCGCACAGGCTAGCAGTACAATTGTAAATAAGGATTAATTATCTTTGCATTATTTGCTTTGAACAGCAAAAGATGGGGACCCCCAACATTAGGGGGTTTGACAAAAGTTTTTAAATGATCAACAAACGCCTATTAATAAAAAATCTGCTCGCACATAATGACGAGAACAGCTTTTATGATAAAAAGCGATTGCTCAATATTGGCCAAAAAGAAGGAAAAGCCAAATTCTTAAAACACATTTGCGCTTTGGCAAATTCCAATCCCAATAATAATTCCTATATGGTAATAGGAGTTGAAGACAATGACAATAGCATCAGGGGAGTGGATTTTTTTGACGACAGCAAGATCCAGAACCTTGTAAATGCCTATCTCTCCAATCCGCCGTTGGTAACTTATGAGAATATCCCTTTTCCTCATTTACCGGACCATTTAGTGGTAGGATTGGTGACTATAAGGCCTAATAACGGGAAGATCTGTTCCCTTCGTAAAAACATCTGGAAATACTACGGTGGTTCAGTTTATATTAGGGAAGGCAGTATAAGTATGCCAAAGGTGTTCGGGATCGATATAAAAGATGTGAACTCCAAAATAGTCGCTTCAATAGAAACCCACGCTCAAAACAATATTGAACTCACCCTTGATGGCGTCTTCGATTTTATGAACAAACGAAAGGATTTTCACCCCACTTATAAAGTCTTTAAAGAGTATTTCGTAGTTTGTTGGGCCGGGAAAATAAAAAAGATTAAAAATGAGATTTACTATTCACGACTGGATATTGAACTGATCAATGAACAGGTGAAGCTTTTTTATTCTGAATTAGATGAAGTAAGCATCAGGGTTTCCGATGATTATTTTAAAATTGTGGAATATGTAAACCTGGGATTGGAAAATAAATTTCAGTATTATCCGCTGGAAGAGGTCACCATTAAATTCAGGGATAACGCGAGCTACGAGATGGAAAGCAAATTATTGTTTGAACCTCCCCAATTCGATAAAAAAATTTTATTTCATATTTACAACGCCAATAATGCTTTGCTCTCTAAATTAAAGAATGGGGTCATTCTAAATAAACAGGAAGATAAGGACCTTGTAAATCTTCCGGAAACCTATCTGATTTGTTATTTTAATCAATTTGAGGATGCAATTGAAAAACTTGAAAGCGCGAAAGAGTCTTTAAGGCTTCACAATAAAAAAGCATATCGGGCATATAAGGAAAGTATGCGGATTTTAAGAAAGGTGAAATACAGTTAATATGAAGAGGACAATTGCAATTGGGGACATCCACGGAGCCTTAAAGGCCTTGGTTCAATTGTTTCAAAGAATTGAATTAGCGCCAGAGGATACCCTGATATTTTTAGGGGATTATGTTGATGGATGGAGCGATTCTGCCAATGTGGTGAGTTATTTAATAGAACTTGCAGACCAAAACACCTGTGTTTTTTTGAGGGGAAACCATGATGATCTGACACATCGCTGGTTAAAAACAGGGGATTTCAACGCACAATGGCTGGTCCATGGAGGACAAACAAGTGTTGATGCTTACCGAATCCTTTCATCCGAAGAAATCAAAACCCACATCGGGTTTTATAGTGCGATGCAAGATTTTTATGTCGATGAGCAAAACAGGTTATTTGTACATGCAGGATTTACCAACCTTCGTGGCCCGGAAGAAGAATTTTATCCCAGCTTATTTTATTGGGACCGCACCCTATGGGAAACGGCCTTATCCCTGGATAAAACCTTGGCGCTCACCCACAAATTTTACCCTGCACGCCTCACATTATTTGAAGAGATCTTTATTGGGCATACTCCTGTTACCCGGATCGACGAGCATATTCCGGTCAAAATGGCAAATGTCTGGAATTTAGATACCGGGGCAGCCTTTAAAGGAAAACTTTCTGCCATGGATATAAATTCCAAAAAAATATGGCAAAGCGATCCGGTACACAAGCTTTACCCGAAAGAAAAAGGAAGAAATTTAGAGTGTTTTCTGCCCTAACTTTCAATAAATTTATATATTTGAATATCGTTGCACCATTTTTGATTAGACTAAATAAAAATTAGCCAGCGTGCTTTACAAAATTCGTTTTTGTATTGTTTGGAAACCCTTTAAAAATTGAAGCTATGGCCTTAACCAACATCCGATTAGAAGTTATGCAAACCGTTGAAAAATCAATCGATGGTTATATTGATAAGTATTTGATCCCGATTGAAGAAATCTGGCAACCTACTGACCTCTTGCCGAATCTTCAAAATGATAATTATATGGAGGAGATCAAACAGATAAGGGAAGAATCCAAGGAACTTGGGTACGATTTCTGGGTTGTTCTGGTAGCCGATATGGTCACCGAAGAAGCTCTGCCCACCTACGAATCCTGGTTAATGGATATGGAGGGCGTAAACCAGCACGGGCAGGATGGTTGGTCGAGATGGCTTCGCCACTGGACCGGGGAAGAAAACCGTCACGGAGATACCCTTAATAAATACCTTTATCTCTCAGGAAGGGTAAATATGCGCGAAATTGAAAAAACCACCCAGTATTTAATCAGTGATGGGTTTGATATTGGAACTGGAAGGGATCCTTATAAAAATTTCGTCTATACCAGTTTTCAGGAATTGGCCACCAATATTTCCCACAAAAGGGTGGGACAACTCGCCAAACAAAAAGGAAATAAAATGCTTGCAAAAATGTGCAACGTTATTGCCGGGGACGAGATGAGGCACCACCTGGCATACAGGGAGTTTGTAAAGACCATCTTCGAGTATGATCCAAGTCAGATGATGTTGGCTTTTCAGGATATGATGAAGAAAAAGATTGTAATGCCCGCCCAGTTTATCAGGGAATCCGGTGAGGAAATTGCATCTGCCTTTGAGAATTTCTCCAATGCCGCCCAGCGTTTAGGAGTTTATACTACCTATGACTATATAGATATCCTAAAAAAGCTGAACCATTACTGGGAAATAGATAAAATGAACTCGCTTACGGATGAGGCTGAAAAAGCCAGGGATTATTTATTGGCCTTGCCCGATAGGATGACCCGAATTGCAAGTAGAATTGCCATTCCAAAGGACCAGCACCAGTTTAAATGGGTAGAGCCAAACGGACTTCTTTAAATTCAGATAATTGTTTTTTTTAAACATGTTAAGACCCGTTCCAAAACTTTGGAACGGGTCTTTGTCTTTACCTTGAATATTTTTCAAATCAGCACTTCTCAATTTCCTTAATCCAGAATCATTTCCGGGATTTCTCCTTCCACGATCAAGGTACCTCCCGTAGACTTAATTATTTCATCTACCGAAACCCCAGGTGCACATTCCAATAATTTAAATCCTTTTTTTGTGACTTCAATTACAGCCAGTTCTGTGACGATTTTGGTAACACAACGCACTCCTGTTAAGGGCAGGGAACATCTTTTAAGCAATTTTGATTCCCCTTCCCGGTTGGTATGCATCATCGCCACAATAATATTTTCAGCAGAAGCCACCAGATCCATCGCGCCTCCCATTCCTTTAACCATTTTCCCGGGAACCTTCCAATTGGCAATATCTCCGTTTTCAGCCACTTCCATAGCACCTAAAATGGTGAGATCTACGTGTTGTCCCCGGATCATTCCAAAACTCATTGCCGAATCAAAAAAACTGGCTCCTGGCAATGCAGTAATGGTTTGCTTACCGGCATTGATCAAATCGGGATCCTCCTCCCCTTCAAATGGAAAAGGCCCCATTCCCAGAACTCCATTTTCGCTTTGAAATTCCACCTCTATATCCTCGCGTACAAAATTAGCCACCAAAGTTGGAATGCCGATTCCAAGGTTAACATAATAGCCGTCTTTTATTTCCTTTGCAATGCGTTTCGCAATTCCGTTCTTATCTAACATCTTTTTGATTTGAAAATTGGTTAATTTGAAGATAGAAATCTTACTTCCTTAACAACTAAATTGATATTGAAAACATAATTATAGCCATTGTTTTCAATATCAATTCTTCTTCCTCAGAGTTCGCTGCTCAATTCTTTTCTCGTAATTTATACCCTGAAAAATACGTTGCACAAAAATCCCCGGAATATGAATTTGATTTGGATCCAGTTCCCCGGGTTTTACCAATTCTTCAACTTCAACCACAGTTATGGTAGCCGCACCGCACATTAATGGATTAAAATTTCGGGCTGTCCCCTTGAATATGAGGTTCCCAGCCTCATCCCCTTTCCATGCTTTTACAAAGGCATAGTCGGCCTTGTAAGCTTCTTCCAACACATACATTTTTCCGTTGAATTCACGGGTTTCCTTACCTATGGCTACCTCTGTGCCATAGCCTGCGGGTGTATAAACGGCTGGGAAACCTTGTTGTGCTGCCTGGCATTTAGCCGCGAGAGTTCCCTGGGGGGTGAGTTCCACATCGAGTTCCCCACTGAGCATCTGACGCTCAAATTCGGCGTTTTCCCCCACGTAGGAGGAAACCATTTTTTTGATTTGTTTTTTTTGAAGTAACAGGCCAAGGCCAAAATCGTCAACCCCTGCATTGTTGGAGATGCAGGTAAGGTCTTTTAAGTTGAGTCTGACCAATTCTGAAATGGCATTTTCTGGAATTCCGCATAAGCCAAAACCCCCAAGCATAAAGGTCATTCCGTCTCCAATGCCACTTAAAGCTTCCCGAACGTTATTTACAGTTTTTTTGATCATTGAAATTTCTTTTTGGGAAATTTACAAAATTATTGATCTTACTACAACGATTTCAGGCAGCTAAATTAAATATTTTAGGGATTTTGGTATTATATTAAAAATCCAGTTCATCTGAATTGTTTTGTGAATCTTCGTTTTTCTCACCGTAATTTGCGCAATCTACTTCAATGGAAAGATATTCAGGTCTTGGGAAAGCTCCGCTGGATACCTCGAGATCTTCATCTGCATAGACCTTTTTCATATAAATTCCCCAAATAGGCAGGGCCATAGTCGCTCCCTGTCCATAGGTTATGCCGGGGAAATGAACCGAACGGTCTTCTCCGCCAACCCAAACTCCGGAAACCAGATTAGGGACCATTCCCATAAACCAGCCATCACTTTGATTTTGGGTAGTACCCGTTTTCCCAGCAATTGGGTTTTTAAAATCATAAGGATAACCTGTTACCGCCCGTCTGTATTGATCTTGGTTTCCTGCCCAGGTCCCCCTTAGCCGTCCTCCTGAACCGAATTGGGTCACCCCTTCCATCAGGTTTACCGTGACGTATGCCGCTTCCTTGCTTAGCACATCCCTTGTTTCAGGAACATGTTGATACAACACCGTTCCATTTTTGTCCTCAATCCTGTTTACGATCACCGGTTTTACATATACTCCTTCATTGACAAAAGTGCTGTAGGCCGAAACCATTTCAAACACGCTCATATCTGCAGTTCCCAAAGCAATGGAAGGAACCGCGGGAATTTCCCTGGTGTCAACCCCCAGTTTATCTAGCATTTCAATCACCGGTCTAGGACCAATTTTATCTATTAATCTCGCAGTGATGGTATTGACAGAAAGTGCCAAAGCGTTTTTCAAGGTCAACATCCCCTCGTATTTATTATCACTGTTACGGGGTGACCAGTCATTTTGATTTCCGTGCTTTCCGGCTTCCATAGTAAAATGGTTGCGGGGAAGGACATCACAAGGTGAGAGTTTTAACTGATCTATTGCCGTTGCGTAAACAAAGGGCTTAAAGGTAGATCCTACCTGCCTTTTGGCTTGTTTTACGTGTTCGTATTTAAAATGCTTGAAATTGATACCACCAACCCAGGCTTTTACTTCCCCTGTTTGGGGGGTCATGGACATCATCCCCGCATTTAAAAAGGATTTATAGTACAGGATGGAATCCCTGGGGGTCATAATGGTATCCCTTATCCCGCTCCAGCTAAAAACGCTCATTTCGGCTTTCTTGTCAAAGGAATCCTCGATCTCTTTTTTAGATTTTCCCTGAGCCTCCATTTTTTGCCATCTCGCAGATACCCTCATCGCATTTTTAACAATATTGGCAACCTCGGTTTCATTTATATCCCTGAAAGGGGCTGTTTTGTTGTTCCTGTTCTGCCAGTCAAATTCCTTTTGAAGATGAGCCATGTGCAGGGCGACTGCCTCTTCGGCATATTTCTGCATCCTGGAATCTATGCTGGTGTATATTTTTAATCCGTCGCGATAAATGTTATATGTATTTCCATCGGGTTTTGGATTTTTTTCGATCCAATCTCTCATGAAACCTTGCAAATAGACCCTGAAATAAGTTGCGATCCCTTCGTCATGCCCTTGGGGAGTGAAAATAATTTTCATAGGAATCCCCTGCAGGGAATCCTTTTCCATGGAAGTTAAAAACCCGTTTTTTTCCATTTGTTTCAGGACCTGATTCCGCCGTTGTTCTACCATTTCAGGCCTGCGCACAGGATTATATAAGGCGGCGTTCTTTAACATGGCCACCAAAACCGCCGCTTCCTCAAGTTTTAGATCTTTTGCCTCCTTGTCGAAATAAATTTTTGCAGCAGAGCGTATTCCCACGGCCTGGTACACAAAATCGTACTTATTGAAGTACATGGTGATAATTTCCTCTTTGGTATATTGGCGCTCCAGGCGAATGGCAATGATCCATTCCTTGAATTTTTGCATTACCCTGCCCATAAAATTCTGGGAAACATTGTCGGTAAATAAAAGTTTGGCCAATTGTTGAGGAATTGTACTGGCCCCACCTCTGGCCCCTAAAAATACCGCAGCCCTAAGGGTTCCTATGGCATCAATCCCGGAATGTTTATAATAGCGTTCATCTTCAGTTGCAACAAGCGCCTGTATGAGATGAGGCGGCAGATCCTCGTATTTTATGGGAGTCCGGTTTTCACTGTAATACTTGCCAAGGGTTTCTCCATCTGCTGAGAAGATCTCGGTGGCCAAATTGGATTCCGGGTTTTCCAGTTCTTCAAACTCAGGCATTTTTCCGAATGCGCCCCAACCTGCCATAAGGAAAAGCAATATCAGTACCAGTATCCCAATTCCGAAGAGGGTCCAAAAACCAACGATATATTTGCGGAAACCTGTAGATTTTTTAGCAGATTTTGAATTTGACTTCTTTGACGAATTTGACATAGTACAATTACTAATTTTGGGTGTTTTCTATTCTAAATCCAACCTGGGTGATCCCTTCCAGATTATTAATTCCTTGTTCACTTCTGTTTTTTCGCATCGCCTGCTGGATGGAAACTTTAAATTCCCCGGCCTCATTAAAACGGAAATTTTCTCTGTACCAAAGCTTATTTTCCTTTACATCTCCAAATCCTGTGCCAAGCCACTGGCCCTTTGGAGTGGCCATTTGATACTCTAAAGTATCCGTAAGAACCTTTCCTTGGGGAAATTGAATTTGTGCGATCAAAAACAAGTTGCTATAATCAAAATCACTATTATTCCTCACATTTATAAACAGATTGTAATTCTGAACAGAATCTATATTTTGAAGGTTAAACGTAATAACTGAATCTTTATTCCATGTATTAGGAATTGATCGGTATTCGTCAAACACCCGTTTTTCATCACAGGACATCAAACACAGGGAAACAAGTACCAGAATCCACAAGAACGATTTATGCATTTTTCGATGGTTTTCCTTTGCGTCGCTGATTTTTATTCCGCTTTTTGTTTGAGCTCTTTGGCTTGTCAAACCTGGTCAAACTATCTTCTCCCACCACGTGGTTGAAATCGGGTTTGGAGGCATCCTCCCTGATTGCCTGCACCTCATATTCCTCAAGGCTTGCGATGGGTTCCCTGTCAATATTCGCTTTAATTATTTTATTGGCCTGCACAGCGGTGAGTTTATGCCAGTTCATCCAGTCCCCTTCATAAGCATACCATAAATATCCCTTAAAAATGTCTATTTTTTGACAATTAGCAATGCCCTTTTTTGTGTAAAGTTTAACTTCAATTTTAGGGAAATCCTTTAGTGCATCCAGGTAAGAATCCAATTCATAATTTAAACAGCATTTTAGCTTTCCACACTGTCCGGCGAGTTTTTGCGGATTCAAGGAAAGTTGCTGATACCTCGCTGCAGAGGTATTTACCGATCTGAAATCTGTCAACCAGGTAGAACAGCATAATTCCCTTCCGCAGGAACCAATTCCGCCCAGTCTTGCGGCTTCCTGACGAAAACCAATTTGGCGCATTTCTATCCGGGTATTAAACTCCCTTGCAAATTCTTTAATAAGTTGCCTGAAATCTATACGTTCTTCAGCAGTGTAGTAGAAGGTTGCTTTTGAGCCATCTCCCTGAAACTCAATATCGCTGATTTTCATTCTCAGGTCCAATCGGATCGCAATCTCACGGGCCCTCACCTTCATTTTATCCTCTCCATCCCTGGCTTCCTGCCATACATCAATATCGCGTTGGGAGGCTTTTCGGTAAATCTTCAGCACTTCCTCGCTGTCTATATTTACTTTTTTCTTTTTCATTTGAACCCTGACCAGTTCCCCGGTAAGAGTCACCATTCCCACATCATGACCGGGAGAAGCCTCTGTGGCAACAGTATCCCCAATGCTTAAACTCAATTTTTCTGTATTGGCAAAAAATTGTTTGCGCCCGTTTTTAAACCGAACTTCAACGCAATTAAAAGGTTCCATCCCATCGGGCAATGCCATATTGGCAAGCCAGTCAAAAACAGTGAGTTTATTACATCCATCGGTCCCGCAGGTTCCGTTGTTTTTACATCCTTTTGGTTGCCCGTTTTTATCGTTACTACAGCTTGTACAGCCCATACTATTAAGGTTCTTTTGTGGTATTATCCCACTATTTGATCGGTTGTTTTTTTAAAAGGTAAATATATCACTTTTTAAGTGATGGTTAATATTTTCCCTTTTTTTCATCTTCGTGTTTAAACGAAATGTTAATTCAATATTCTATTTTGTCTCTTTTACGGAAATGATCTTTACCGGACAAGCGCTTGAAGCGGCCTCACAAGCTTCTAAAATTGAATAATTGCGAGACTTAAGGGTAAAAAAGCCTTTGCTGTCCACAGATTTTAACAACACACTTTTCCCGTCTTTCTTGGACATTTGAAAGTGTTGAGGAGCTACCTCAACACAGTAGTTACAGCCAATACACTTATTTCTTTGCAAGGTGATCACAACCATCATGCTTGTATAATTTTATATAATTTATCAGACATTCTCACCCTAAAAGGTAACTTTAGGGTGATATTATCGCCTTTAATTGCCTTTTCAAATGGTAGGTCATTGACAAACATATCCACAATTACTACTTCCTCCACTCCCGTACTGGGCCCGGTAATCAATATTTTATCTCCCTTTTCGAGTCCGTAGGCTTCAATTTTAAACTCAGCTACTCCGGCTTCAGGAAAATAATGGGTGCCCTTGCCAAGGTATATCTTTTTTTGGGTGGCTTCTGAGCCATTGTGATTGCTCCATTCTCCTAATTTTTGTCCCAGGTAATACCCGGACCAAAATCCCCGATTGTAAACTGTGTTTAACGCATCCATCCATAGACTTACTTTCTCTTTTGTATAGGTCTCAAGGTAATAAGCATCTAGTGCCTCGCGATATGTTTTGATCACAGTTGCAACATATTCCGGTGCCCTGCCGCGACCCTCAATCTTTAGGACCTTTATGCCGGAGGCGATCACCTGATCCAGAATATCTATGGTGCACAGATCTTTAGGGGACATCATATATTCATTGTCAAGCTCAATTTCAAAACCCGATTCCTGGTCGATTACCGTATATTTTTTACGGCAGTTTTGTTTACATGCGCCCCGGTTGGCAGAAGAATTATCTGAGTGCAAACTCAAATAGCACTTTCCAGAAACCGCCATGCAAAGAGCTCCATGACCAAATATTTCAATTTCCACCAAATTCCCTAAAGGCCCCTTTATCTGATCCTTTTCAATTTGATCGGTAATGTGCTTTACCTGCCGTAGACTCAATTCCCGGGAAAGCACCATCGTATCGGCAAATAAACGGTAAAATTTTACAGTTTCAATATTGGTTATATTAAGTTGGGTAGAGATATGTACTTCCATTCCGATTCCCCTTGCAGAAGCTATTACTGCCTGGTCTGAAGCTATCACGGCCGTAATCCCGGCTTGTTTTGCTTTGTTTAGAAGTGTTTTTACCACTGAAAGATCGTGGTCGTAAACAATGGTGTTAAGGGTTAAATAGGTGCGCATATTTTTTTCTTCACATCTTCTTACAATTTCCGATAGATCGTCCATTGTGAAATTGACAGAAGCGCGCGCCCTCATATTTAATTGATCTACTCCAAAATAAACCGAATCAGCCCCGTTTTGAATTGCAGCCTGAAGGGATTCAAAATTTCCCGCGGGTGCCATTAATTCAATTTTTTCTTTTCCCATGGTATCCTATTGAAGTATTTTAAATAATTTATCTGAATTTCTTATTCTAAAAGGTAAGGAGATGGTTATTTTATCTCCGGCATTTGCAATCTTTGCAAGTTTGCCATTCACGTACATTTGATCTAACATCAATTCCTGCTCGCCGGTTGTGGGTCCGAAAATGCTGATTTTATCTCCGAGTTTTAATTCGTTTCGCTCCAATACAAATAATCCGATTTTGGATTTAGTGTAGTAGTGCTCCCCTTTTCCGATAAAAACTTTTTTTTCTGAAATGCGTTGTCGGAGTGTTTTTGGCTTTTTGAATACGGCTAAGGCAGCATCCGGAAGATCCCCCGATTTTTTAAATTTGAGGTCCTTTGATTTTCCCTTCTTGAAGATCATATTTCCTTTATCGAGTCCTTTCCGCAATTTAATTTGTTCAACCAATGACAAATTAATAATCTCCATGCATGCTACAGAACAACAAGCTTCCATTGAATCTCTGCAGTGATCACATTGAAGAAAGAGCAAATGACAGGCATCATTAGCGCAATTGGTATGATTGTCACAGGGTTTTCCACATTGATGACAGCAGGAAACTATATCGTCGGTAATCCGTTCCCCAAGCCGATGGTCAAAAACAAAGTTCTTACCAATAAATTTATTCTCTAATTTTTCGGCATTTATCTGGCGTGTATATTCAATAATTCCACCTTCCAGCTGAAAGACGTTTTTAAATCCTTTGTGTTTAAAAAAAGCGCTTGCCTTTTCGCATCGAATTCCTCCGGTACAGTACATCAACAGGTTTTTGTCTTCCTTATGTGCTGCAAGTTGGTTTTCAATTATGGGAAGGGATTCCCTGAAGGTATCAACATCGGGAGTAATTGCCCCTTTAAAATGACCAATTTCGCTCTCGTAGTGATTCCGCATATCCACTACGATGGTATTTGGATCGTTTAGAAAATTATTGAATTCCCCTGCCTTTAAGTGTATTCCTATGTCAGTAACATCAAAATTTTCGTCGTTAAGCCCGTCGGCAACAATCTTATTGCGCACCTTAACCGTTAACTTTAAAAAAGAATGATCATCGTGCTCCACTGCGATATTAAGGCGAATGCCCCGCATAAAATCATATTCTTCGATGGATTTTTTAAATTCGTAAAAATTATCGGCAGGAAGCGAGAGTTGCGCATTAATGCCTTCTTTGGCAACATAAATTCTACCGAGGACCTCTAAATGGTTCCAGGCCAAAAATAAAAAATCCCTAAAAGATTTTGGATCTTCAATTTTTGCGTACGCATAAAAAGACAACGTAAGTCGCTGTTTGCCCGCTTCATCAATAAGCACGGCCCTTTCTTCTGCGCTTAAGGTGTTGTATAGTTGCATGCTATAAACGGTTTAAGTGAGAAAATCTAATGTGTTCTAATTGGAAGAACAGGCTGCAAAAGTAAGGATTTTTTGAGGTTAGGTCAACAAAAAAGCATCAAATTGGTCATTTGATGCTTTTTTTCGAACGGCTAATTCGTTATTGTATATTTTAATTTTCTGTCTAAAAAATTAAATAACGAATTAGCCCCCATCAAGTCTGCAACTACAATTCAATAAAATTGTAGTTGCAGGCACCTGTCGATTCACAACCAAACTTATTTTTAGAAATCTCATAAACTAAGTTGTTTTCAATAAGATGCAAAAAAATTAAAAAGGTTGCGTGTTAAAATTGAATGATAGAAAAGTTGTGGTATTTTAGCTGCACGCATTAATAAGATAAAAAATATGAGCAACGATAAAGAAAAAGAAGCCAAATTGAAAGCCTTGCAGCTTACATTGGATAAAATGGACAAAACCTACGGTAAGGGAACTGTAATGAAAATGAGCGATAAGGCAGTATCTGATGTTGAAGCAATTTCCTCAGGATCTTTAGGTTTGGATATAGCTACCGGAGTTGGTGGCTATCCCCGTGGAAGGGTTATAGAAATTTATGGACCTGAATCCTCAGGAAAAACTACCCTGACATTACATGCAATTGCACAGGCACAAAAAGCCGGCGGAATTGCTGCTTTTATTGATGCCGAGCATGCTTTTGACAGGTTTTACGCAGAAAATTTGGGAGTCGATCTGGAAAATTTGATCATTTCGCAACCCGATAACGGAGAGCAGGCACTTGAAATTACAGATAATCTGATTCGCTCGGGAGCGATAGATATTATTGTGATTGACTCAGTTGCTGCCCTTACCCCAAAAAGTGAAATCGAAGGGGAAATGGGCGATTCAAAAATGGGGTTACACGCCCGGCTGATGTCCCAGGCCTTGAGAAAACTCACTGCCAGTATAAGCAAAACCAATTGTACCGTGATCTTCATCAATCAACTTCGTGAAAAAATTGGGGTGATGTTTGGAAATCCTGAAACTACAACAGGTGGGAATGCCTTAAAATTTTACGCTTCCCTGAGGCTTGATATTAGAAGATCCACTCAAATTAAGGACAGTAACGCGAATATTTTAGGAAATAAAACCCGGGTGAAAGTTGTAAAAAACAAAGTTGCCCCCCCGTTCAAGGTCGCTGAATTCGACATAATGTATGGAGAGGGAATTTCAAAAATAGGAGAAATCATAGATATTGGGGTAGATTATGAAATCATCAAGAAAAGTGGTTCCTGGTTTAGCTACGAAGACACGAAACTTGGTCAGGGACGCGACGCTGTAAAGGCAGTGCTAAAAGATAATCCTGAACTGATGGAAGAACTGGAAGAGAAAATAAAAAAGGCATTAAAGCAGGCAAAAGAATAATAAAAAAATCCCGAATTTTCGGGATTTTTTTTATTTAGGTACGCAACCATTTATAGGTATTTGCATCTGTTAAATGTACACAGTTTGGTGATGTAAATTAGTACGGATGAAAAAATTAGTATTCCTGTTGATGCCCTTGGTTTTATTCACTACTTGCACAAGCGATGATAATGATGTCGGAAGCCAGACATCCAATTTGGCAGCAATCCTATCTGTAACACTTCCTGATAGTTTTTTCCACGCTCAGGAGTACGGGATTGAGATAATTTATAAACATCCCGCAAGTTGTGATCTTTTTTCGGGATTTGATATCTCCAAAAATGGGAACGATATTTTTATTGGGGTGGTGAGTAGTCATCACACAAGCAATACTAATTGTTTGGATACCGGTAATTTAGAAGACAGGGTTACATTAAATTTTGTTGCAGAACGAGAGGATTTTTATATCTTTAATTTCTGGCAGGGAAAAAACTCTTTGGGCGAAGATGAATTTTTAAGTGTTGAAATCCCCGTTGTCCAGCCATGAATTTAGTATTAACGAAACATTCCCGGCATTTGAGTATAAACCAGCTCATTCAAAATTGTAAAAAACAAGATAGTAAGGCCCAGGAGCAATTGTACCGGCTGTTTGCTGACAAACTATTTGCTGTATGTTTAAAGTATTCCAACAGCCATCAACAGGCAGAGGATAATCTACAGGACGGTTTTATTACAATATTTGGCAAAATCAAACAATATCAGGATAAAGGTTCGTTTGAAGGCTGGATGAAGCGAATTATGATCAATACCACCCTTCAGAAGTACAGAAAGGAAAGGGTTTTTGAAATCATAAATTAAGAACAGTTAAAAGAACCGGAGCTTGAGATTGACGAAGAACTATTATCGGTAGATTATTTGTTGCTCATCATTCAGGAATTGCCTGAAAGATATCGGCAAGTTTTCAATTTATATGCATTGGATGGCTATTCCCATAAAGAAATTGCCGAAATGCTTGAAATAACGACTGGCACCTCCAAATCAAATTTATCAAGGGCTCGGATAATATTAAAAGAAAAAATTGAAGCCAATCAGGTGAAAATTGCTATGTATTCAATATAACAATGAAAGATAGAAAGCATATAGACAGGTTATATCAGGAGAAATTCAAGGATTTCGAATCAACTCCGCGCGAAGTTGTTTGGAAAAACATTTCTGCCACTTTACAAAAAAATAAAGAAAAAAGGAGCGTTCTTCCACTTTGGTCTAAACTTGCCGGGGTTGCAGCAGTGCTCGCTTTGTTTATAAATTTTTCAAATGAATTCTTTAACAAAAAAAGCAAAATTAACACCCAAGCCATTGAAGCATTGGCAGATGAAAATTTTGGAGAGAATAGCATCGCTTCTTCCACCTTTATACAAAATATGACTCGATCTTCCTTTGTTCTTCAGAATTTAATTCAGGACACCAAAAACCTTGAGATCAATCAAATCCTGAGCGAGGAGTCCCAAAGAAAAAATATTAAAACGTATTCATTTAAAAAAATTCTCCAGGGTCCGGACAATAGGATTGTTTCAAAAAATTCGCCTAATCCTGTTACGGATAAAAACAATCTGGAAGGGCAAATCGCATCAAAAGATCAGGAAAACAATCAGGAAATAAAATTGCGAGATCTGCCTATTCCCAATACCGAAAACGATAAAGTAAATACAGAAATTACCGAAAAAACCATCGCTTACAAAAAGCTCAGGGTGTCCACATCGGCGGCTCCAATTTATTACAACCAATTTGGGAGTGGAAACACAATAGACAACCAATTTGAAAACAACCAAGGCAGCAGCGAGATAACTATTTCCTATGGACTAAATTTTGCCTATCAAATTTCAGAAAGGATCAGGATCCGTTCAGGGATCAGCAAGGTAGATTTGAGTTACAATACAAAAAACATTGCCTTTACCGCAGCGGTTAACCCCTCTGCACTCAGCGGAATCAACTATAATGGCAATATCCCAAACTACCGCATAGAAAACAGAAGTGTGCGGCCATTCAGCAATATAAGTTCCTCCACAGAATTTAACCGGGCAAGCCTGGCTTCTCCGACCGCAGGATATCTCAACCAAAAATTAGGATTCATCGAGGTGCCCCTGGAAATTGAATACGTGATTTTTGATAAGAAAATTGGCCTTAACATTATTGGAGGCGCAAGTACACTTTTCCTGGATGAAAATATGATCTCACTTAAATCTTCAGATTTTTCGACTAATTTAGGAGAAGGAAACAATTTAAATAAGGTGAGTTTTAGCACCAATATTGGAATTGGATTAGAGTATGATATTTCCCCTCAATTTCAGTTAAACCTGGAGCCCATATTTAAGTATCAAATCAATACCTTCAACAACGAAACCGGAGATGTAAACCCTTATTATTTGGGTGTTTATTCCGGATTCAGCTTCAAATTCTAAATCTCACAAAGAAGGTTTTCGCAATTCTTCAAGCATAATATCGAAGGTTTGTTGCTTCAACGCGCGTTTATCGGCCTGGGTCTTATTTAATGTAGGTATGCTTTGGTGCACCCTGGCCCTCATTATTCCGGGACTGCCAGAAAAAAAAGTATAGGAAAATCGTTTTTTGTTATCGTGAAAGGTAATAGGTACAATTGGGATTTCATGATCTATTGCCAAGCGGAAAGCACCATCTTTAAAAAAGGCCAATTCAATTGCTTTATCATTCGGGACACCGCCTTCCGGAAAAATACAGATGCTGTTTCCCATATTTAACCTTTTTTGTGCCTCACCCAGCACCCGCAGCCTGCTTTTTTTATCTCCTCTGTCCACCACTATACAAGTGCGCTTATAAAAAAATCCAAACAGGGGAATTTTTGTGAGTTCCTTTTTTCCCACAAACACAAAAGGATGGTCTATTACCGCAAGCATCATCATAATATCGATTATTGACGAATGATTGGCAACGAACATATAACTGTCGCCCTTTATCAGTTTTGCTGAAGAAATTTTCCTGGGAATAAATCCCATTCCGTAGAGAATTGTTTTGGCCCAAATGCGGGTACAATAGAAATATTGAGTGTAGAATTTCTCTGAAGACGAGAAGACCATCAAAAATGGCAACATAACAATGATGGGTAAACCCATCAGGAAGTAAAACCAAATTCGCCAGATTAAAATTAAAACAGACTTGAATATCTTCATTGAAGGCAAAAATACTAAAATGAATTAAGCCAATTCCATAAAAGAAGTACCTTTGTGAAAATTTAAAAAGTCCATGGCCAGAATACTTACCGGTGTACAAAGTACCGGAACCCCGCATTTAGGAAATTTACTTGGAGCAATAATCCCGGCGATTGAAATGGCCAACCGGCCCGAAAACGAATCATTTTTATTTATTGCGAACCTGCATTCGCTCACCCAGATAAAAAATCCGGTAGCCTTACGTGAAAACACGTATTCCACTGCAGCAACCTGGCTTGCCTTTGGCTTGGATATTGAAAAAACCGTTTTTTACCGTCAAAGCGATATTCCACAGGTAACCGAATTATCCTGGTATTTAAGTTGTTTTTATCCATATCAGCGCTTAACCCTGGCACACTCATTTAAGGATAAAGCCCATAGGCTGGAAGATGTCAATTCCGGATTATTTTCCTATCCCATGCTGATGGCTGCCGATATTCTTTTATATGATGCCGAAATTGTACCTGTAGGAAAAGACCAGTTACAACATGTGGAAATGACCCGGGATGTAGCATCCCGGTTTCACACCCAAATGGGAGAAACCTTTGTAATTCCGGCAGCCAAAGTCCAGGATGAAACAAAATATATTCCCGGGACTGACGGGGATAAAATGAGTAAATCCAAAGGGAATACCATAAATCTCTTTTTACCGGACAAACTGCTTCGAAAACAGATCATGGGGATTGAAACGGACAGTACCCCACTGGAAGAACCAAAAAATCCAGATACCTGCAACGTATTTGCCCTCTATAAATTATTGGCAGACAAGGAACAGTTGGAGCAATTGCGAGACAAGTACCTCGCCGGAAATTTTGGATATGGACACGCAAAACAAGCCCTGTTCGAGTTGATCGTTCAAAAATATGAGAAACAAAGGGGACTTTACAATTATTATATGGATCATCCTGAGGAAATTGATGCAGCCTTAAAAATAGGTGCACAAAAAGCTTCTGAATTTGCAAAGGTGGTTTTAGAACGGGTAAGAACAAAACTTGGCTATTAAATAACCTGGATCAATATTGCCCTGGAAAAAGAGCAGAATGGCGCCATCCGTACAAGTTTTCATTTTTTCAGGGGATTTTACACTAACCTATTCCGGGGGTAGATCTCAAAAGATTCAATTCCACCTCAGCCACCAGCCAAGGTTCCTTGCTGGACAGCCCATTACGGGTTTCTCTCCTCTGCCCTCAATTTTTAAACGTGTCTGCCTTATTGGGTTAAATACAGCCTTTGGCAGAACCTAATTTCCGTATCACATTTTTTGAGGAGTTCGTCCCAAATTTTGGAAAGATTTGCAAGCTTAAAAACTATTATAAATTAACCTGCTCAATAGGTTTGAGGTCTTCAAAAGAATCATAATCACAATTCTCAAACCTAACAATTGCCCAGAATTGTACCAAAGACTATCTTTCACCTATAAAAGAGGTCCTTATTTCCATAAAAGATCAAGAAATAAAACAGTATAATTCCCTCGGCATACATTGATTTTCAATAAATAAGAAAACAATGTTTATGAAAATACTGATAAAAAGATTTGTTAATAAAAATTCTTTGGCTAAATTTATGCCTGGACTTAAAATCTTACATTTGTTTCAATGACATTAGCCACCCACATATCCGATTTACTGTACCGATACGAATGTGTTATCTTGCCCGGTTTTGGAGCATTTCTAACTCAAAAGGTTTCGGCTCAATTTGATGAAAAGTCACAAGCTTTTTATCCTCCCAAAAAACTTATTTCATTTAATGCACAGTTGAAGAAGAACGATGGTTTATTGGCGAATTATCTCGCCGGTGCCGAAGGGCTTAGTTATCCTGCTTCAGTATATAAAATAGAAGAATTTGTTCATCAGTTGAACCTTCAATTGGAGAAAGAAAACCAGGTTCACCTTGAAAATATTGGTGGTTTCTCACTTTCTTCTGAAAATTCTTTGCAATTTGAACCTCTTGGCAGCACCAATTACCTGACAGAAGCTTTTGGACTAGGAAATGTTCCGGCAATCTCCATAAAAAGGGAAGTGCTGAAAAAACAAGTGCAACAACTAGAAAAGAATGCGCCAATACGCTTCACTCCTGAAAGGAGAAATAGCAAATCTTACTTAAAATATGCCGCCATTGGTTTAATCGCTATAGGCCTCGCAGGATTTACAGGGCTGAACATATATAGCAATCAGGTAACCCAGCACAATGTGGCCGAACATCAGGCGGCAGAGTCACAATTGCAACAAAAAATACAAAAGGCAACTTTTGTAATAGACAATCCTTTACCCGAAATTACTTTTACGGTTATCAATCAAATTGGCAATTATCATATTGTTGCCGGAGCATTCCGGGTGGAAGAAAATGCGCATCTAAAAGTGGATGAACTTAAAGGGGAAGGATTTAATGCCCGATATATTGGTGAAAATAAATTTAAGCTACATCAGGTGGTTTATGGAAGTTTTCAAACCAAAACCCAAGCAATGGAAATGTTGAGAAAGGCCAAAAAGTCTAATCAGGGCGCCTGGATGCTTATTCAGGAACTTTAATTCTTATTAACTTGTAAATAGTCCAGTTGCGCTATACCTTTGGCCAAATGCAAGCAAAAACACCCAAAGAGTCTCGTACCATTCTTACCGATCTGGTTTTACCAAGCGAAACCAATCCTTTGAACAATTTATTTGGAGGCGAATTACTGGCCAGAATGGATCGTGCGGCCAGTATTGCTGCTAGGCGGCACAGCCGCAGAATTGTGGTAACCGCCTCTGTAAACAATGTTGCCTTTAATAAAGCGATTCCCCTGGGCAGCGTGGTAACTGTAGAGGCTGTAGTTTCACGCGCGTTTAAAACCTCTATGGAAATTTTTATTGATGTTTGGGTAGAAGACAGGGAAAGTGGCATGAAAAGTAAAGCCAATGAAGCCATTTATACTTTCGTGGCAGTTGACGAAACGGGAATTCCGGTTGTGGTCCCCCCCCTTGAACCAGAAACCGATCTCGAAAAAGTACGTTTTATTGCGGCCTTACGAAGAAAACAATTGAGTTTGGTCCTGGCAGGAAAAATGAAACCAAAAGATGCTACGGAACTCAAAGCCTTATTTTTAGATTAAAACCTATCTTTTATTTTTAGGCTCTCAGGATTACCCAATGATGTATCGTTAAATCCACCTACAAGCAAGTTTGATTTATCTAATTTTTTTACATTCTCAGGATCCATTCTGCAGGATCCATTTTCCCGGTATTTTTATAGATCAGAAAGTGAAGAGTGGTTTTTCCGGTGCTGGTGCTGGTGGCAATTTCTCCTAGATCCTGACCCAAGGAAACTGTATCTCCTTTGGTCACAAAAACCTTTGAAAGATTGTTGTAAATGGTGATATAATCTCCGTGCCTTACCATAACCGCCTTATTCGCGCCTTTTACGGCCTGCACTTCACTTACCGTTCCTCCAAAAACAGCTCGTGCTTTTCCTCCCTTATCAGTATCAATTCTCACCCCATTGCTGTTAATGGTGGTGGATTTTACAATTGGATGTGGCTGGGTGCCAAATCGCATCGTTACAATACCTGAGCGCACGGGCCATGGGAGTTTTCCCTTATTACTTGCAAAATTTGCTGCAAGAGCCTTCGCCTCGGGGGTTAATTCAAATGTATTTCGGGAGGTCGATCCGCTTTCTTTGTTGGCAGCAGCGATAGAGGCCCTAATAATTTCATCAATTTGCCTGTCGATGGCATCTATTTCCTGTTGTTTTTTCCTGATTTGAGAAGCAAACTGCCCTTCTTTTTGCCGGATACTCTTTATCAATACTTGTTGGGTCTGACTATTTTTCCCAAGTTGAGCCCTGGTTTCCCTGTTTTCAGCTATTAATTTATCCTTCTCCTTCTTTTGCTTTAATAAATTGGTGTTGAATACCTGTAATTCCTGTGTGCCTACCTTTATCTCCTCTCCCTGCTCCTTTCTGTAGTTGGCATACTGTTTCATATATTGAAGTCGTTTATAGGCCTGCAAAAAGCTTTCTGAGGACAATAAGAACATGATCCTGCTTTGTTGTGATTTACTCTTATAGGATTTCTCGATCATCTGCCCGTAATCTTCCTTAAGTTTTACCAATTCCTTGCGTAACTGCTGTATTTTGCTGGTATTGGAGTTGATATCGCGGGTTAGTAAATTAGCTTGTTGGTTGGTCACTTTGATCAACTTCTCAGTTGTGCGAATTTGTCTGTCCAGATCCTCAACCTGAGTGAGTACCGATTTTTCCCTTAATTTATTCGAACTCCTTAAGCTGTTGATCTTTTGGATCTCCTCCCTGAGTTCAAGGCGGCGTTCCTCCAGATCTTCCTTTGAATTTTGGGATTGCACCCTTATTCCTCCCAATAAAAGGAGGCTTAACAAAACTAATTGAAGTGTAGGATTTAGAATTCTCATTATTCTATTATAATTTCATCATATCCCGCAGGGATTTCAAACGGGAAACTCACCGGATCATCAAAGCTTACAGAACGATATGAAAGCTCTATCTGTGTGCTTTTAGTGGTTTCATTGGCAATAATTTTTATCTCTTCGGGAAAAGCCTGATTTTCTACACTTTGATATTTTAAATAGGTAACAGTAACATTCCTGTTTTCCTTTTCCTGTGATAGCTGTTGCGCTACGGCTTTAAAAGTTTTTGAATCCATCAGAAATATTTTTTTTATAATATCCAGTTCTAAGGAAGGAATCAGTTGATATCCCCGGGAAGACTCTGTTAATTTATATCGCTGCTCTCTCAGGTCATAAATACTTTGACCAATGAGTAAATTTTGAAGTTTTTGATAATCCAGTGGAGTCCCCAACCATTGACTCAGCAGGCTGAAATCACCATCAAAATAGGTTTTGTTTATTTTTTCATAATAACTCACCCTTTCTTTAGTTATAAGTGCCTTGGCCAAAGGAATACCCAAAATTTGCGCACTCATCCAAATAGCACTGTCCTTTTGCATCCTGAAACTTACCGTAACCGATTGGGAGCGGTCCTGATCCTGATATTTTAATCGTATCCGACTGTTTATAGTTTTAAAACGTGGCTCATTATTGTAATGCAGGGCAACAACTCTGGCGGTTGCAAGATCTTCAATTTCCAAGCTTTTCCTTTTACTTCCGCAGGAAGCTAGAAGAATACACAGACTTATAATTGCGAATGCTTTTTTATACATTTAATTGGCTTCTTTTTTTAGTTGATTTGCCATTTCAAGAAATTCCTGTGTTTTTTTGTCATTCCCTAATCCAGCATAAGCAATAGACAACTGCTCATAAAAATCAACTGTCATTATTTTGTTATCTATAACATAATCCAGGCCAAAAGTAAGAATTTCCTCCGCCTCGGGGTAAGCCTGCTGTTTATTTAAAACCGCACCCCTTATCAAATATAGTATTGGCTGTACCGGAAATATTTCTAAGGCAACCTCACTCAATTTTAAAGCTTCAACATATTTTGCGAGTTCCAGTTGCAAAAGCAACGTGTTTTGAAGGAGCTCAAAATTATCCGCATTTATAGCAATCCCTAATTCAAAATAGCTCAGCGCCTTCTGCTTATCATTATTGATCAGATAATATTCCCCGAGCTTTTGATAGATCTCAGGGCTGTTTTCATTTTCAGAAAATAGTCCTACAACTAGTTTTAAATCAGTTTCATACGATGGATTATTCTTTACAAAATTCAAAAAATCATTTAAAACCTTGATTTTGGATCCGGGATCAATTTCTTCGGCTTCCAATACAATTCTCATAGATTTTATGGCATCTTCAACATTATTGGCGTCCAGATAAAATTTGTAAAGTGCCAGATGAACCACTTTCGAAGTTGGAAAAGCCTGCCGCATTTTTTCTGAAATTTCAAAAGCTTCCTTGACCATTCCCTCCTCACTAAAAACCAAAATCAGACTCAGGTAATTCGATTCAAGCTCAGGATTAGCAGAAATGGCTTTTTTTAAAATTTCAATTTGTGCTGAAATATTATTGGTTGTAGCGTATACCTGAAGGCGCAAACTCTTCCTGAATTCGTCATTTCCCATTTCCTTGTCCAGGTCATCCAATAAAGCCAATAGCTTATCAAACTGCTGGGATTTAAAATACAAATTTGCAAGGTTCTCTTGATATTTGGAGTTGAAAGGAATCAGATCCTGAGCGGTTAAAATCGCCTGCTCTGTATCCCCTTTAAGGTAATATGCCTCCATCAATGCAACCAAAACCCATTCCTTATTGGGTTCTAACCGGTTGGCTTTTTGCAGATTTGAAATGGCCAACTCATAATTTTTCAGTAATTTATTATTTTTCCCAAGCTCAAAAAAGACCACAGCATTATCAGGCTGAAGCTTTTCACAAGCCTTGAGCTCGAGGATTGCCTTTTCATAATTCTCAATCGCCTTTTGTTTAAGAGCTTCAAAAAAATGTTCCTGAAACGCCTCGTCTGCATTCACATTAGTAGCTGCCTCAACATCCTGAACAGGAATTTCCCCCTCTTGTGCATTCATGACAGAAGAAGACAAAATTCCAAAAAAAATCAGTTTGAATATGTAGCTTATTATTTTCACTAATGTGATATTAATTATTCAGAATACCGAATGATCCTGTAAAATTCCAATTATTCCAACACAGAATAATCCCCAATGCTAATCTGGGTAAATTTTCCGTTGAATTTCACGAAATTCCCGATCATAGCATTTTCCAGGTTGCCATTTTTAATTTCAGTTTTTGATTGGATAAGGCTGTTTCTAATTATTGAATTCTCAATTTTAGTGCCGTTTCCAACTGAAACATTCGGACCGATCTTAGAATTAATCAGGACCACGTTCTCCCCGATAAAGCAAGGTTCTGTAATTTCAGAATTTGTGATCTTTACCGAATCGGAAATCAGTTTTTCTCCATCCCTATGAAGAAAATGGAGCATTCTCCCGTTGGTTTCCACCGTGATATCTTTATTGCCGCAATCCATCCATTCATCAACTTTTCCCGGCACAAAAACATAGCCCTTTTGTTTCATGGAATTAATCCCATCGTTGATCTGATATTCACCGCCACGGGTTATGTTTTTATCCAAAACCTCTTGCAGCTCCCCTTTTAACACAGAGACATCCTTAAAATAATAAATCCCGATAACCGCCAGATCTGACACATATTCCTCCGGTTTTTCAACCAGATCTGTAATTTGCTTTTTTTCGTTGAGTTTAACAACACCGTAAGCACTGGGGTTTTCAACCTGTTTTACCCAAATTACGGCATCAGCTTCTTTATCCAATGTAAAATCTGCTTTAAAAAGCGTGTCTGCATAAGCGATCACTGCCGGTCCCTGAAGGGAGTTCTTAGCGCACATTATGGCGTGACCTGTTCCTAAAGGATGGTCCTGATAATAAATACTCACCTTGGCTCCAAGGCTTTTACCAATCCCAATCAAATCTGTTTCTACTTCCTGTCCAAAATCCCGACCAATGATAAAGGCTACCTCATCAATTTTTTCATCCAACACCTTCGCGATATCCTCCACCAGTCGATGAACTATGGGTTTCCCGGCAATTGGAATTAATGGTTTTGGAATAGTTAATGTATGCGGACGTAGGCGTGAGCCACGACCTGCCATTGGTACAATTATTTTCATTTTAAATTAGTGTTTCGTATTGAGTAGTTGGAATTTATACGTAAGTTATTGAAATATCAATATTGTATATTTCTTCTGCTTCGGCATTTTCAAATTCTCTCAAGTATTAATAAATTTATTATTTTATTCCGATACCAAAGCATACAGCTTGCAGTTTCCTCGAAAAATTTCAATCATTTCACTCCCGTACTTCCAAAACCACCTTTCCCTCGTGTGGTCCCTTCTAAAAATTCCACTTCCTGCCAGGAAATATGCTCATGTTTAGAGATCACCATTTGAGCAATGCGTTCCCCGTTTTCTATTTTAAAATCTTCGTTGGAGAGATTGACCAGAATAACGCCAATTTCACCCCTGTAATCGGCATCTATGGTTCCCGGAGCATTCAGTACGGTTATTCCGTTTTTGGCCGCCAAACCGCTGCGTGGACGAACCTGCGCTTCATATCCCAATGGCAATTCAATATACAATCCGGTTTTTACAATACAACGCTCCAAAGGTTTTAACGTAATGGCTTCAGAAATATTGGCTCTCAAGTCCATTCCCGCAGAAGCTTCAGTCTCATAATGCGGAAGTTTATGAGAAGATTTGTTGATAATCTTAATTTGCATTTTAATAATTTAAATAGTGTTTTTGTTTAAAAAAGGCATCCCAAAAAATAGCCAATAGTGCCGATATAAGGACGTTATTTGAACCTTATAGGCCTTTTTTGTTCTTTCTCCTGCTTACCCTCCACCGGGGGGGGCTTTTTCAGTAATTCAGAATTCATATAATCAAGGTTCACTGTTAGCTTACAGATTTAAAAAAAACCCTCCTCGTCATCTTCCCCCATAATTCCTTCAATATCTTCAAGATCTACATTCACATCGTCCACCTCAAATTCTGTAGGATCAAATCCTCCCCCCATCCATTCTACCATATTTTTATATTCTGGATGTTTTTTATTCTCAATTATCTCCAGAAAATTGTAATACCCGTATATTCCTCCACAATCTTCAGGAGGGCAATTAAGTTTACCTTTGATGCAAACGGGATAATATGTATCCGGATCCAACGGCATGGTTTTTTCAACTACAATGGAATGCATCCAGCCATCTCCAAAATCATATTCATAACTAAAATTTTTAAAATCCCCCTTTGAAATCACTTCATCTAAGGTTATCTCCTTAGCGAGGATAATTTTGGAGGGTCCAAACTCTGGATCATCAAAATCTTCATCCTGCATACCAATTCGGTAATCCCCGATCTTAAATTCATATAAATGATAATTCCCCCAACCCATAGCGATCTGAATAGTGTAATGCAATTCATAAAACGAGATCGAACTTTTTACCAAAACCCTTCGCCAAATAGGAGGAGTAGAATTTTTTAGTGAAATTTTCAGCTGAACTACATGTTCTTCCATATTAAAATCATTTAAAGGTTGATTATTTTCTTGAAATTCTTTCGTTCGTTTAGATATACTATAAATAAGAACAAAGCTACAAAAGCTGTCCCGATAACATAATTTTCCCTGAAAAATATAAAGGAACCTGCTGCAAATCCAATGGACAGAAATAAGTACAAAAATAGGTTTTTAATGTTATATGGAACCGGGTAAAATTTTCTTCCGAAAAAATATGAAATCAGCATCATTGTGCCATAGGCAGCCAGTGTGGTATAGGCCGAAGCCATAAACCCTATAACTGGAATGAGCCATAGATTGAGGATAATGGTAATAATGGCGCCAATAATTGATATGTACATCCCTAATTTGGTTCTGTCGGTCAATTTATACCATACCGAGAGGTTGTGATAAATCCCTAAAAATAAATTGGCAAGCAATACCACAGGCACAATTGAAATGGTAACCCAATAATCGGGATTTGGCACGATGAGCATTTTGAAAAGATCCAGATATACAACCATCACAATAAAGATGAAGCTACCTAAGATTACAAAATAATTGAGAATATTGGCATAGGTTTGTTTCGCATTTTCCTTGTTTGCCTGGTTAAAAAAGAATGGTTCCGCACCCAACCTAAAAGCCTGAACAAAAATGGTCATGAAAATGGCGAGTTTATAACAGGCTGCATAGGCACCCATAATTTCATTTGAAACCATTTCCTTCAACAGGATTTTATCCAGCATTTCATTGATTACAAAAGCAATCCCGGCGACCATCACCGGCCAACCGTATTTCCACATTTGCCTAAAGATTCCGGTGCTAAAGGCAATGCTTGTTCTGAAAAAATAAGGCAACAAGATCAGGAATGTGACTCCGCTAGCGAGTAAATTGGCGAGAAAAATATACTGAACTTTGTCAGTTTCGGAATAATTTTCTAAAATGAATTCGGGGATTAATGAGGGATGCCTCGGTACTAACCACAAAAAGTAAAAGTTGACCAAAACCACCAGAGCAATATTAAAGATTTTTACGGCTGCGAATTTCAGAGGCCTGTTTGAAGCCCTTAAATATGCGAATGGCACGACCACCAAGGTGTCCAGGGCCAAAATTCCCAAAAGCATATTGAAGTGATCTGGGTTGAGATCCACCAGGTCGATCAGGTGATCCCTGAAAAGGAATACCGTTAAAAAGAAAATTACGGTAGTGACCGTAAGGCTTATAAATGCGGTTGAAAATACCAGACTTTTCTTGTCAGAATGACTAAAATACCTAAAAAAAGAAGTTTCCATTCCATAGGTCAGGATTACATTAAAAAAAGCCGCCCAGACATAAAAAGTGGTGTTTACTGAATATCCGACCGTAGATAGCGCTGTTACATGCAAAGGCACAAGAATGAAATTCATGAGCCGGGGCAAAACCGTTGCGAAACCGTAAATAATCGTATCCTGAAAAAAACGTTTTAAGGTGCTCAAATGGGGAATTTTTTAAAGCATAAATATCTTAATTTATCAGCTAAATAAACCCAAAACCCCATTATAATTTCCAGTATTATTCATTTGAACGTTCCTGAATCCCGGAAATCTTGAAATATTTTGTCTTATTATTTTGGGTATAAACGATTACTGCTTCATCTCCCTGTAATTCAAAAGGTGTTTTTTTGGATTTTTGAGGTAATCTATTAATGTATTCCTCTTTAGGATCCGAGTGCATGATAAAGTCTTGTTTTCTTGTATCGAACTCTGCAAAATAAATCCCCTGATTCTGAGCATCCTCCTGTAGAGGTGCCTTTAATCCCTTGAAATATACGCTGTCCAGGGTTACCTGGTCAGTGTGAATAGTACCAACTGGAATATATAAATTGGTTGAATCCTGGGATATAGTATAATACGCCTGCCGGAATTCAGCAGGAGACCCCTCCTGCAATTTCTTATTGCCGGCACAATTTGAAAATATTGCGATTATTAATACAGGGATGAGTAATAAGTAAGTGTGTTTCATGATAGGAATTATAAAGAACGCTGGATATAAAACAAAATGCTTGCCAAAGATAAAACCCTACAGGATCTGCAGGGTTTTATAATACATCTTTAACTAAGGTTTTTCCAATTTTTCAAGGCTTCCGCACCTCTTTGAAAATTTGGCTCCGCTACTGCTCCGCCTAATTTTTCAAGGCTTCCGCGCATCTTTGGAAATTTGGCTCCGCTACTGCTCCGCCTAATTTTTCAAGGCTTCCGCGCCTCCAACAATTTCTAAAATTTCATTGGTAATTGCTGCCTGACGGGCTTTGTTGTATGATAATTTAAGCTCATCCCTCAAATCCGTTGCATTATCCGTCGCTTTGTGCATTGCAGTCATTCGCGCGCCATGTTCAGATGCGTGAGAATCGCACATTGCTTTGAAAAGTTGCATTTTCAAGGATTTTGGGATCAATTCCTTTACTATTTTTTCCTTGGTTGGTTCAAAAATATAATCCAGGTTGCTGTTTTGCTCCGTTTCAAATTGTTTGATAGGCAAAAACTGTTCGGTAATTACAATCTGGGTTGCAGCATTAACAAATTGGTTGTACATGATAATAATTTCATCATGCTTCCCATCGAGAAAACCTTGCATTAAATTTTCAGCAATTTCAGCGACATTTGCGTAATCCAGCTGCTCGTAAATATGATTGTTATTTTCCTTAATAGTCAGATTTTTACGCAAAACATCATTTGCCTTTTTCCCAAGGGTTAATACCTCTACGTTCTTTTTACTGTCTATAGAAGCTGCGAGTTGTCTGACCCCTTTTACAATATTGGTATTAAATGCCCCTGCCAATCCCCGATTAGAGGAGATGGCAACTATTAATACATTTTTTGCTTCTCTCTGCTCAGCGTATTTACTAGCACTATCCCCTTCAAGAGTTGCACTCAGGCCTTTGAGCAATTCTGTTAACTTTTCGGAATAAGGGCGCATAGAGGTAATGGCATCCTGAGCTTTGCTCAACTTGGAGGCCGACACCATTTTCATGGCGCTTGTGATTTGCATGGTTGATGAAACCGATTTAATCCTGCTGCGTAAATCTTTTAAGTTTGCCATGTATTAGTATTGAGATATTAGAATTGAGTGTTGAGCAAAATCAATTACTCCCTTCTAAAGATCTATTAAGCCTTATATTTTGCTGATATTTCCTTTGCCGTAGTTACCATAATATCTGTCATCTCATCCGTCAGTTTTCCGGCTTTAAGACCCTGCAATACATCTCTGTGTTTTGCTTTAAGGTATTCCAGGTAGTCCTTTTCAAATTCTTTGACTTTCACTACAGGAACATCTCTTAACAGGTTTTTTGAACCTGCAAAAATAATAGCAACTTGGTCTTCTACAGGAAAAGGGTCATTTTCCGCTTGTTTCAAGATTTCCACGTTGCGCTTACCTCTTTCAATTATGTTCCTAGTTGCTGCATCCAAATCGGAACCAAACTTAGCGAAAGCTTCTAATTCACGATATTGAGCTTGGTCCAGTTTCAGTGTTCCGGCAACTTTTTTCATTGATTTGATCTGTGCATTCCCACCTACCCTGGAAACAGAAATACCCACGTCAAGTGCTGGACGTACCCCTGAGTTAAATAAATCGGAGGTTAGGAAAATCTGACCGTCTGTAATTGAAATTACATTGGTAGGGATATAAGCGGCAACATCTCCCGCTTGGGTTTCAACAATTGGCAATGCGGTTAACGAACCACCACCTTTTACCAAATGCTTTATAGAATCCGGCAAATCGTTCATTTCACTGGCGATCTTGTCGTTATTGATAATCTTGGCGGCACGTTCCAACAATCTGGAGTGAAGGTAAAACACATCCCCAGGATATGCTTCACGTCCCGGTGGACGACGCAATAACAAGGAAACCTCACGATAAGCAACCGCTTGCTTGGACAAATCGTCATAAACGATAAGTGCAGGACGACCGGTATCCCTGAAATATTCCCCTATAGATGCGCCTGCAAATGGAGCATACACCTGCATAGGAGCAGGATCTGAAGCATTTGCAGCAACAATGGTAGTGTAAGCTAAAGCCCCTTTGTCTTCCAAGACTTTTGCGATTCCTGCAACAGTAGAGGCTTTTTGACCTATGGCAACATATATACAATATACCGGTTTTCCGGCATCGTAAAATTCTTTTTGATTCAGGATAGTATCAACACATACAGCAGTTTTACCAGTCTGACGGTCACCAATTACCAATTCCCTCTGTCCTCTTCCTACCGGTACCATAGCATCTATAGCTTTAATTCCGGTTTGTAAAGGTTCGGTTACAGGTTGACGGTAAATTACTCCTGGGGCCTTACGGTCCAGTGGCATTTCAAAGGTTTCGCCCTGAATTGGTCCTTTCCCATCTATTGGAATTCCTAAGGTATTGATAACTCTCCCGGAAATTCCTTCACCCACTTTTATGGAAGCAATACGCTGTGTTCTTTTAACGACAGAACCTTCCTTAATTTCTTTGGTTGGTCCTAAAAGCACTACCCCCACGTTATCCTCTTCCAGGTTTAGAACGATTCCTTCCAAACCGCCTTCAAATTCGACTAATTCCCCGTATTGGGCATTTCCTAATCCATAAATACGTGCTATACCATCACCTACGGTTAGCACTGTACCCACTTCATCTAAAGAAGCTTTTGCTTCAAAACCAGAAAGTTGTTTTTTTAAAATTGCTGAAACTTCAGCAGCATTTACTTCGGCCATAATTATTTAGAATAAAATTGGTACTAAGCGTACCGGTTTTAATTAAATTTTTGAAATATATGTGTTGTTTTTAAATTTTCTCCCCAAATTCCGGAGGTTTGCAGCAACACTTGCATTATATTGAAGGTCTCCTATTCTCAGGATAAAACCTCCAATTATTTTTGGGTCTATAATATTGATAATGTTGGCACCATTTCCAGTAAGTTCATTGATTTTATTAAGGATCTTGGTTTCCAGCAGGGCGTTGAGCGGAACGGCAGTGGTTACTCTAGCAACCTGAATATGGTTCATCTCATTAAATAAAAAGGTATATTTCTGAGCTACCCATTTTAATAGTGCGATCCTGTTATTTTCCAGAAGAACATCAAAAGTTCCTAAGGTTATGGCATGTGCATCTTTGAATATCTCGAGCAAGATAGTTTTCTTATGCTCCGACTTTATGACCGGGCTAGAAAGAACATCTTGGAGTTCCTCACTCTCAACGATGGTCTTAAAAATAGATTCCATATCGTTGTTCACCAAATCTGCGATGTTTTGATCCTTTGCCAAGTCTAAAATTGCTTTCGCATAGCGTTGTGCCGCCCTGGTTCCTTTCATAGTGTTATTTTAAAGTAACATCCTCCAACATCTCCTCGACCAATCGGTATTGTTGTTCTGAGCTGGATAATTCCTTGCGAATCACTTTTTCAGCAATCTGAATGGACAATTCGGCTACTTGGTTTTTGATATCAGCTAAGGCTGCGTTCTTTTCGTTTTGTATGGTAACCTGTGCCTGAGCTACAATTTTATCGGCTTTTTCCTGGGCTTCTAAAGCGGCTTCTGTAACAATTTTTTCTTTCAATTCCCGGGCCTCCTTAAGCAAGGAATCTCTTTGCAAACGCGCTTCCTGCAATAATTTTTCATTATCGGCATTGAGATTCTGCATTTCCTTTCTTGCTTTTTCAGCAGAATCCAATGCATTTTTTATTCCTTCTTCACGACTGTTCAAAGAGTCTAAAATGGGTTTCCAGGCGAATTTTTTAAGTAAAAAAATTAAGACAATAAGAATTGCCAGCTGCCAGAAAAATAACCCAAAAGAAAAATCATTTATTAATTTATCCATAAACTTATGTTATTAACCTTAGGAACAATGGGTAAAAATTTGAATTTAAAAAAACCTTGTAACCAACCGTTACAAGGTTTTAGTTTGTTTAATTACACTGCAAATAATGCAGCAAAAGCAACTCCTTCCAACAAAGCAGCGATAATAATCATTGCTGTTTGAATTTTTCCGGATGCTTCAGGTTGACGCGCCATTGCATCCATTGCTGAACCACCGATCTTTCCAAGACCAATACCTGCTCCAATCACAATTAAACCTGCTCCTACCATTACTGGGATTTCCATAACTATCTATTTAAAATTAAACTTAAAAAACTCTTCCTATAACAACTAAATTACCGGTATATCCTCACTGTGATCCTTGGGGTGATCTTCGTGCTCTTCAACCGCCATTCCTATGTACAATGCGCTTAGCAAGGTAAAAATATAGGCTTGCAGAAAGGCCACCAATAATTCAATAACTGATATAAATAATGTGAATCCAAAGAATGAGGGGGTGGCAATCCAGTTTTGAAATATAAAAATCAGCCCCAACAAGCTCATTACCACTACGTGCCCGGCCATCATATTTGCAAATAAACGAATCATTAAGGCAAAGGGTTTTGTCAACATTCCCAGTACCTCAATCGGCATCAAAATAATCTTCATCGGAACCGGTACTCCCGGCATCCAGAAAATATGCTTCCAGTAATCCTTATTCCCGCTAAATTGTACGATAATAAATGTGATCAAAGCCAGTCCAAATGTGACAGCTATATTTCCTGTGACGTTAATTCCTAAAGGAGTAAGCCCAACCAGGTTCAGGATCAGGATAAAGAAAAACATAGTAAGCAAAAAGCTCATGTATTTTTTATATTTAGGACCAATATTGGGTTTTGCAATATCGTCCCGCACATATATTACCAAAGGCTCCAATACCCGGCTAAAACCCTTCGGAATGCTCCTTTTTTGATAATTTTTGGCTAATGCCCAAAACATAAGGAACATCAATAAAGCAACAATGACCATGGCTATCACGTTCTTAGTGATGGAGAAATCAAAAGGTTTGTCATTTGTAGGGAAACCATCTTCTCCATATTCAATGACACCTTCAGGTCCTGTTTTGTATATTTTGTTGTGGTAAAGCTTGTAGTAAATCCCATCGAATTCGACAAGCTCCTCACCGTGATGAAATTTTGAAGCTGAAAATACTTTTAAGCCTCCGTCCAAAAGGATCACCGGAAGCGGAAACCCATAATGTTCCCCTTTTTGTCCATCGGAAAAGAAGTTGAAATAGTGAGAATCTTTAAGGTGATGCTCTACAAATTCCTTCACTCCGGTTTTAGTGTCAATTTTGCCTGTGGCCTCTTCCTCTGCCTCTTTAGCGTTCATATTTATCGAAACAAGGACAAATAGACCCGCCAATAAAATTTTAAAAATGTTTTCCTTTCGCATTCTCGGATGTAGTTTCGATCTATAAAATTCGGTGCAAATGTAAACAATTAAATAAAAATATATTCCATAAAAACATTATTAAGTTGATATGGCCCAAATCCTTTGGTATCAATTGTTGTTATTGAAGTTGGCGCGGTTAAGAACCCGCACTAAATAAAAAACCTCTACCCCAACACCGAAAAAATAAGGAACAAAAAAGTGCAAAAACACAGATCTATTTATTTCCAAATTCAGGATTCTAATGCCCAAAAAGAACAGGCCTAATTTTAAAATTCCTGCTGCCAGAAAGATATATCCAAACTGATGAATCAGTTTTTTCTTAAAAATAACAAAACTCATAAGAAGTATATAGGAAAAAAGAAAATTGAATTTATAACTGAAGTTTATTAATTCCTTTGATTCTGTATAATAGGAGGGAAAAACCTTTGTGTGTATCAGGTAGGTAGTGAGAAGGATCAATATTAAAACTAAAGAGAGCCTCGCTGCTTTATAAACCATTAAAATTTGAAATTATTTATTGATGTTCTTTAATTGCTTAAGCACAATATAAAGCGAGGCGAATACCCCAAACAATACCAGTCCTATGGTAAACCAGTTTTTATTTGAAGGAAAACGCTCGTCCAATTTTTTGCCTATCCAGGCGCAAACAAAAATGGTCGCCCCCATTTGGAAACCAATTCCCGATAACATCGCCCAGTTTCTAAGCCGTCTTTTCTTCTCGTTTTCCATTTTCAGCCTCCTTTTTTAAGGATTTTACTGCCCCTTTCATCTCGCATGTAGCATTAAAGGTGGCTCCGGGTTCTATAGCCAGTTTCCCGGCAATTATTTCTCCTTCAATAACGGCTGTAGCTCTTAGGGTCAAGGTCTCTGCTACGGTTAATTTTCCCGAAAATTTCCCTTCAAAATCTGCGTTTTGACAATTTAAACTGCCATTTATGAAGCCACCTTTACTTATCACAACTTTCCCTGCAGTTTTTAATGTTCCTTTCAGGGTTCCTTCTATCCTAAAACCTCCTTTTGCCTGAATATCTCCGGTAATAATGGTGCCGGCAGAAATCCGGTTTTGCTCCTTGCTGACCTCTGCGGCAGGTTTTGATTTGTCTTTATTTGAAAACATACATTAGGGTTAATGTTATAAATTATTTTTAAATTCTATATAATTGTCCAAATTTTTATGAAGCTGAACCACCCGGTAATTTCCTGAGGAAATTATAAGAGGTTCTTCCTTCACCTTATATTTTGTATTGTTTTTCAATAGTTCTGCAAAGCCCTCTGCCCTGCTTATATCCTTCATCCCGTGAACCATAACAAATACATCTGAACTATTGTAAATATCTATGGAGGTTGAAAGACCCTTATAATCCAGGTCTAAAATTGCTTTACCTAACTTCTCCTTCAATAACCCTGCCTGTTCCTTTTCTTTATTCTTAAAACTGTAAAGCAATTTGATGTTTGACTTATTTAATTCAGGTTCAAACTGGTCGTTCTCTAATTTCGGAAGGGAAGTATTGTGTAATTCCTGTGCTTTTTTCCCGGCCTCCGATTGCGGATAATTAAGGGCTACATAATTAAGGGCCTCCTTATAGGCAAGTATCCCGTATAAACGTCCTATCGCCAACGCCTTCAATAGCTCTATCCTGGGCAAAAGATCATCTCCTTTAAATTCCTTCCCGTAAGTCGTACTTAAGGCAATTACCTGCAGGTACTCTTTTTGTTCATACAGGTTGTACAAGGCTTCATATTTATTTTGGGCCTGATCTTCCATTTTTATTGCCAATCCCGGGTTTCTGATTGCAGCGGCAAATCTGGATTCCGGAAAATTGTTAAGGACAATCTGTTTGTGTTTTTCTGCTTCAAAATAGGCTCCTTCAGCCTGGCTTATTTGATATAAATAATAATTGGCTGGAGCTACAAACCTCTCTTCAGAGGAAAATTCCAATAATAACTTTAATTTATCTGAAGCCAATTTATACTCTCCGAATTTTTCTTTATAAATTAAACCTAACCTATAATAAGCATCATTGCGCTGATGGGCCAAACTATCAATAACCGCCGGCTCTCCGGGGATTTGATGCATGTAGGTTTGAGGATCAAATTTTGGATTGTTATCTATAAGAAGGCCTGAAATCTCATTCAATCCATTTGGACCTGTAGCGGCAATACCCCCGGAATTCAATCTCCAATTATCCTTGAGCTCCCCTGGACCCCAGGTTCTCAGAAAATCCTGCATCCCGCTAGCAATCCTTACCGGATTGTAAAAATAAAATAGGTTTCCGGAAGCAGTCTCTCCAATGGCCGGCGGAAGTCCGGGCCCGCGGGGTAAAAACACTTTTTGCGCTGCCTCTGCAATTTCTCCCCCTTTGGCCTGGGCTATGGCAACCTGCTTTAATCCTTGGGTGAAATTTGTAAAATAACTCAAACGTTCCTCCGTGCCCATTTCAACCAATCTAAGGATACTGTCATTTCTTTCAGCTAACTCTTCATATAGGATCACATCCTGAAGATTTTCCTTTTTACGGCTTGTAATAAAGTGATCCCTGGTATTGACGGGAATTTTTGTGAGGGTACTGTCGTAATATGCACTTGCCAGCCTGTATTGAGCCTTGTTGAAATTCAAGTTTCCCAGGGTTTCATAATTAACCGACTGGAGAAAGTTGTCCTTGGATGGAGCTTTAAGGGATCTGTTGTAATATTCTGTCGCAAGATCTGTAGAATCCAGATGGTTATAATACTCGGCGATCTGAAAATAAATTTTATCCAAAAAAGGCTTGTTTTCCCGATTTTCCTCCAAATCCTGAAGCAGTTTCAATAATTCTGAAGAATCATGGGCAGAAAAATTAAAATTTCTCGCCTTTCCCAAATGAGCATTAATTAAATACTCCCGTGGCGTTTTCCGATTCAACTCAATGACCTTGTCAAAGGCCAGATTAGCGCTGTCCCGCATTTGTAATTGATTGTATAACTGCCCTTCAATATAATAATAACGGCCTTTTTCATCCTGCATACCGGTAAATCGCGCGGCGGTTTTTATCGATGCCACCGCACTATCCGTCACGCCGGCATTTATATAACCCTGGGACAACATAGCATTTGCATCGGCCCGATCCTGATCGTTCAGGGTTTCCGCCTCAAGTATCCTTTTCAGGTTTTTAATAGCTAGAGTATTATTCCCTAACCTGATGTTTGTCTTTTCTCTCCAAATCTGCGCGTGGTTGATGGTATTACTGGCCGGATATTTATGAAGAATATAATTAAAAGCTTCCAGGGCCGGAATAAACCGCTGATCAAAATACCTGGCCTTTCCAAGAAGTAAATAGGCTTCGTCTATTTGCGGATTTTTCTCTCTTCCTTCAATCAACATTGAATGACGCTGAATGGCCTTTGTGGCCTTTTCTTCAGCGATTTTAAAAGATGCATTCCTGGTGGTTCCCGGAAGCATAATTTCTTCCGAAACCTGCATTCTCTCCACAGGCAGTATCTCCCAGAAATTTTCACTGTAGGTTTCCGCTATTTGAACTTTGCCCAATGCCAGGGCAAGATCTCCATTATAAAGGGTATTAAATTCTGTGGTAACGGCATGCCAATTCCTGTGGATAAATTTATCCTTTTTCCTGGAACATCCGGAAACCAAAATCACCAAAATAAGACATTTAATGCCGAAGGAAACTTTATTCAAAATCCATAGGTTTTTGATACAATAAATAACTGTTTCGGTTAGGTTTTAGTATGCTAAAATACGTTTCTTTTTGCAATTGCCGAATATATCATCCTGCTTCAAAGCAGAATCCATTAATCCTCTAGAAATTGAGGCTCTGAAAAATAAGTTTCAAGTTCCTGCAAGGTCGCTTCCGAGGTAATTATATCCTTTACCAAAATTCCTTTATCCATGACGACTATTCGCTCACAAACCCCAGTGATATGGATTAGGTCATGACTTGAAATCAAAAAGGTGGTGTCCCCTTTTGCCGTTAATTCCTTTATGATCTTCTTAAATCTGATTTGTGTTGTGGGATCCAAATTGGCAAAGGGCTCATCCAGGATTACTAGCTTTGGTTTTCCTATAAGTGCCGCTACAATTCCCACTTTTTTTTGATTTCCTTTGGAGAGGTCCCGTAAATATTTCCTTTTACCCAGAATTTCATCGTGGAAAAAATCCCCAAAATTTGCCAGAAAAGCATTGACATCCGCATTATTTTGATTTCTTAAGTCTCCGATAAAATAAAAATATTCCTCCGGCCTCAGGTAGCCAATTAAAAAGCTTTCATCTATAAACGAGGATGTAAATGGTTTCCAGGCTTCGCTTTGGCCTACAGTAATTTCATTATTAAAAATGCTGCCGGTTGTCGGCTGGATCAAATCCAGCAAAAGGCTGAAAAAAGTTGTTTTTCCTGCACCGTTATTGCCTACAAGCCCAAATATTTGACCTGTAGGAATCTCAAGATGACCTATGTTTAGTACCGTATTGCCGCTATATACTTTTGTGAGGTTTGTTGCAGTGATCATTTTCTCAATTTTATCCTTATAAATTTTCTCTAACCAATAGTTCTTTTTTTGATTTACCCCCAATTCAGGGTTTCCAAAATTGTCAAGTGTCTTTCTGTTTAAATCCTTCAATCATTGCGTATT
>JBGSWA010000032.1:0-4941 GCA_041752645.1 Gillisia sp.
TGCCAACATATAATCAGCCATTTGCTTACTTAGTTTAGATAAATTATCCAATTCTGATTTAATTTCAAAACTAGTGGTATGACCATTTATTGTCAAGAAATCTACCCTACTATTATTAACTTTAATTTCAAAGGCTGCTACAATACTTTTTTTGTTTACATAATTTTGAAATAGTTTATACTTAAGTATTTCTTCTCCTCTATAATTTTGAAAAAGAGTATTGTTTAGCAGTTTGTGAAGTTCATATTTAGAAAAGTGATCAAAATTCTCAGTAGGGAAAACATTTTTTAATAAAGAAGACAATTTTACAGAATAGTCTAAAGCATTATAACTTTTTGCTAAAGTATTAATAGTTCTGTCGTCTATGTTTTTATCTAAAATCATGAAGCATTTTAATTATTTGGACACAAAATTATTGCAATCGCAAAATAAAATTATATTACTGAAATAATGTAAAAATATAAAATTAAACTTCATTTTTATCAAAAAAGTATTTTTTCAATTGGCAATTTTAGCATATAAAAATTTTAAAATCTTCCTTAAACTCCGCTGGGTAAAGTCTCATGACTTTGAGCTACCTAACCTAACGCTTTTAATTTCTTTCACTTACCCAACGTCTCCCATGCTTGAAACGAATTGTGATAAAACCTGAATTCACAGCGGCTTTTTTCATTCTAAACTTTTGCCTTAATAAAGAAGTCATCTAATGCCTCTTTTAATTTTTTATTTTTCATTGATAAAGCCTTACTTCGGATATCTTTTGGATTGAAATATGAAACCTTATATTTAGGAGTAGATGAAACTACGTGGTCTAATTTTGCAATAGCATCATCTGTAAATCCTCCAGTAGACCAAAATTCAAATTCAATAGTTTTCTTTTTCCAGGTCTCTTGTTTTTCTATCCAAGATTTGAAAGCGGGAATTTTAACGCCAAGCCATTTTTCCACGGTTTTTAAATCAACTTTTGAACGTTTGGCCTTGCGCTCTGCAATAACAATTCTAACTGGATAATTCGCGAGAACATCTATTTCGTGTCTCGCATTATTTTCGATTGTTTCTCTACCGAAATCAATACTGTTATTACTACCTGTTGAATGAATATGGCCAACTACCAAATTCAAAAAACCTCTTATATTATTTACTAAACCCTCGTTGTATTTCCTTAATTCCTTTATTAGGTCTAAATATTTGTCGGGAGTTGATTTTAAACTTGCTCCGGCATTATTTAGTACGGCTACTAATTCCTTTAGTGTGTCGGCATATTTTTACCCAAATAACTCATTATTAAATCCGACAGCAATTCCACTGTTTTAATATTATTAAGGCATCTTTGCTTAAATCATCTACATTTAGAATAGGAATTGTTCTTGATGCGTTCTTGAAACTTTGAATATGTTTTAATTTTTCAATAAAGAACAGTCTTTTTCATTTATTGAAGTTCCAATGATAATGTCGGCCAGTATAAAACCAGGTTTATCTTTTTGCATAAGTCCAGTTATATTCGAAACACCTTTAAAAGCCCATCTGAACTTTCCAAATTCAGCGAATTTTTCTCCAGTATGGTAAGAGATAAGACCAATATTTTTAGTGAGAGAATTAAAATTTGTTAGAATATTCTCTTTGACTTCTATCGTTTTATAGGTTATGGAATTAACATTTGTTTTTTACAAGTTTTGGTGAAAAAATATAATATTCGCCATTAAAATTTAATATGTCGGAAGCCACAAATTTTTGCATAATTTTTTTAAAGGGTAATGACCTTGCAAAGCCTTTACGGGGTAATTTGTATAACATTCTAAAAAACGTTGGTTTATAATTCCGCCGTGTAGTTTCAAAGCATTCCCATGCCGGGCACACATAAGAGAGCTTTCAGTAGCCTTTTGAAGCCATTTATATTCTTTTTTAAATTGGTGGTGGTGTGGGTTTTAATTTTTTTTGAAGGAACAGCTCAAGCCTGGAGATAAGCAATTCGCCCGTTACATTGCAATCCTTCCCGAAGAACCTTCCGGTTGGTTCTGCCCCAAGGTCATCAAAACAGAAAAAACCCTCATTTCCATAATCTTCAATGGTTTTAAAGCCAATGTGATTAAAAGCAAAAACGATGTTCCTGGCCGGAATAACTTCATATGGCCGCTGGTGTGGCACAATATTTTTCAATAGGCGCATTAAACTTGTTTTCCCACAGCCTACAGGGCCTGAGATCAATAATCCCTTATTTGGATCAATTTTGTGCTTTTTGCAATTCTGTTCATCCTTGATAAAATAATTGCTTAGCAAAAACAGAATTTTTTCATCTTCCGGGTAGATCTTGAAATGTTTCCCAAACAACATTTTTCCTTTAGCTTCCAGATACTCCAGTATCTTTGGAAAATCATACAGCATGAGTTTTCCGTCAAATTTTCCCAGGGAAAATTCTACACCGCCTTCAATAATTTTAGAGGGGTTCTCCATAATCTTTATTTTGATTGGTTATTAAATTGTCCTGATGAGAGATCCCCGGATAATCGCCAAAAGTCTTTGAAGATTCAGATTTCCGGATCCAGCTTTTTGCCACAGCTTTCCAATCTGTCATTTTGATATTATTTCCAACTCTCCAGTCTTTGGCTTGATAATAATTAAAAAAATGAAGTGCTTGGGCTTCTGTTTTATTTTCATTTTTAAAAAAATTAAAAACTTCTAAATAATTTTCGGGCATTGCATGTTTAGGCATGTTTATATGTTTAATCATGTTTGCATGTTTATATATAGTAACTGGTACAGTATTGGGACTGTAGTGTCCCACTTGAGTATCCGAATTGGGACTGTAGTGTCCCACTTGGCCACTTGATTTGGGACTGTCTTGTCCCTCTGATGGGACTGTATCGGTATGAAAATTGGCCATCTGGACCTCACTCCCTTTATGGGGATTTTTTGAAGGATGATAGGAAATATACTTCCACTCGTCAAGATCACTTATACAGCGATGATAGGTGGACTTGGAACCAATCTTTGCTGTTTTCATAAGTTGGGATCTGCCAACTGAAAACTGATCTTCAAAACGGTTTTTGTTCCATTCCCGGAATAAGGCCATATATAGGCTTATGTGGGTAGGATTTAAACTAGAATCCCTGTGGAAGAGATCAAATATCGAATTTAGGTGCTTGATGTAATTCATGGCCTTACTCGTATTTGTTATTGATCTTGTTTTCCAACAGGATTTTGTTTATTTCATCCGAATCATAATAAATGCTCCCCCCCATTCTGGTGAAAGGCAAGTTTCCATTGATCCTGAAATTCTGGAGGGTGCCCGGACTGATTTGAAGCAGCGTCATGACTTCCGTGGATTTCAGCCATTTTTTTGAACCGGAACCCGATCCTGATGGATTGTTCATTAACGTTTTGATTTCTTCCAGGAGTTCTGCTTTGAACTCCCTCAAATCATCTGTGGTGAGAATTGTTGTTGGCATAATACATTGAGTTTTTAATAATCCCGCCGCAGGTTATAGCTTTTTGGGCGGCGGGACTGGGTTAATATTATTTTTGTATTATAAAATTGGAGGGGAATTTTAAAAGAAACAGCCAAGGTGGAACCAACTTGGTGAAAATTTATTTTTGGGGAATTATGCCCTTCTAAGGGAGGATTTTGGTAGTTTGAATCGTTAAAATCGGCTTTTTTGTGTTTCCAAAGCAATTATATCGAAACAACCAACTTGGCTTTACCTTGGTCTTTTATTCATCTAATTCCTGCATACGTTCAAAAAGATCATTTCTCAGCTTTTCCATAAATTTCACAGGTTTCGCACGTGTCCGCAACCTCAAAAATGTATGATGATAATCCCCCAGTTCGACTTCCATAATTTTTTCCAGTTTCGCTACCAATTCTTTTAAACTTATATTTCCATTGTTAATAGTACCGCTATGGTACAAAGCGTAGATCAATTCTATTAAAGCTACCTTTGTTGAAGTCCATTGAAGTCCCAGACTTGCACCTGAAAATCTTTCATTTGGATGATTCATTTCCAGTAGCTTTGCCTGGAGAAATGAAAGAAAGAGTTTCTGAGCGTTGAGCTCGCTTAAGAGCAAATCATGGGAAGTACTGAAGTCCGGATCCCTGGCATAGATCTGGTTGGAATGGCATTTTTTATCATTGAATTTTCGCGTAAAATAAAACTGATCCATATAGTCCTCCTCCAATTCCATATATTGAATGAAATCGATTTGGGAAAGGAAAAATTCATTGATCTCCTGAATTTTCCCAAGCATATATTTGCGCTTGGAATCTTCTTCCTGATTGGGTAGCTCCAATTCGTACCGAAGCAGGTTATGATAGAAAATGAGATAGGTTTGAGGATGTTGCTTATGATCCTTAAAAAATCGTATTTCGTAGGAAATCTCCCCGAAATTTTCCCTACGGATACCCCTCCTGTAATCCTCCAGGATTTTTTGGCAAAACCCGATTACCTTGTTGTAAATAACAATCCTTTTTTGAGGGGCCTGGGCTATTTTTTGAATCTCGCCCTCGAATTCCGATTTAGTAAGTATAAAGTCCATTTGACAAAATTTAAGATCTCTGATATCTTAAAATTCAGTCAAATATTTAGATTAAAATAATACTTGTACCCGACTTTTATAAAAATAGGGTCCTTTTTTATAAAAGTCGGAAAGGTTTTGGATTTTTTTAAAAATATTGTAAAACAATGGAACCGTGTTAGTTCAATAGGTAAAAAGAGTAAATAATTTGGGAATGGCTTTTGGGTAAAACACTATAATTCGTGAAGGGGCCTTCTACTTTCCGGTAAGGATTATTTAAAACATGAATTTAGCCGATTATCAAGATAATCTGAATCAAAATACCTTGGATGAAATAGGAACCGAGGGAGACAAGACATATTCTTTAAAATGGGGTATCCGATCTTCTCCCGTAAATTAGTAACTTGGTGGGATGAATTATCCGGCAAATCA
>JBGSWA010000033.1:0-10289 GCA_041752645.1 Gillisia sp.
AAAAGGATGTTAATGAGCCGCTAAAAATTATTATAGGAAGTGAAAAAGAAAATCCTACAGTTTTAACAGCCTGTGATTGGTTAGATGTATTTATTGACCAACAACCGCAGATAAGTGGTGGAGCTCGAAAGAATAGTTACTGGTGCTTAGAAGTGGCACAGGAAGGTGAATATGAAATTGAACTTCGCCGCTGGCCTAAAGAAACAGATTCGCCAATTGCAGGGAAATGTACGATGGTAGACAGAAACGGAAATATTGGTGGAACGGCATTACCTATAGTTGCTGCAAGTATTTATATAGGGGGAGTAGAGTTGCGCTCACTGCCAGAGAAAACACCTTATGGCTTTGAGGGGCTAACAAAAAAAGTGAAGCCTGAAGATAAAGGGGTTATATTTAATGTGCATCTTAAGCCAGGGCCTATTTATTTACACACTTTCTTTGACATAAAGAATGAAGGGATGATTGGAGCTTATTATGCTTATGTTAAATGTAAATAAAAAAATTTACCAGTTAGCAATCAGATAGCTATATTTTTTTTGCCTTTGCCCAATTTCCCAAGATAGGGTTAACTATAAAAGTATTTATGTCACCAGGTAAAGAACGACATTGAAATTTTGTAAGATTGTATATATTAATATTTGCTGAGCACTTTATATTTTGAATCTGGGTGAAAATATAAGGAAGATGTAAAAGAAAATAATGATCGGATTAATTACATTGGTTACAACTTTTTTCAGCTTGAATGCCAAACAGAAAATAATTTTACAATAGAAGTAAGTAGTTTCACAAATTGTAAAATCAGACTAGTAAACCTATCTTAAAGTAGATAGAAAATCTATGCTTTGCAATTCAGTTTGGGAATGGTTTTCCTATTTTAGAAATTATGATTACGCTTATTAAAAAACGTATACATTTCAATGAACTTAAATATTTATAGCACTATTGCCACTCAATTTTTTCAACGAAGTAATTAATATGAACGCTAAAAATCAAATAACACTTCTAATTGCAATATGCAGTTTGTTTTTAGCTCCAGTGGCCAAAGCACAAAATGTATTAAAACACAATGCCCAAATTGGTGAAAAAGAAATCCTGACTCCAATTGCCGGAAAAGAACCAGTAATTAACGGCCCCAAAATTTACGGAGCAAAACCTGAAAAACTTTTTGAATACCGAATCCCTTGTCAGGGAGAAAGACCGATAAAATTTGAAGTTAATGGACTTCCTCTGGGCCTCAGTGTAACATCAGAAGGGATAATATCAGGCCAGACACCAACAAATGAAGGAACCTATCCTATAACTTTTTTAGCATCCAATAAATATGGCTCTGCTAAAAGTGATTTTAAACTGGTAATTGGCGATAAGGTGGCTTTAACTCCCCCAACTGGATGGAACTCTTGGGGAGGGCACATGATAGAGGTAAGCGAAGAACTTATGCGTTATGTGGCTAATTTAATGGTAAGTTCGGGGCTTGCAGATGTAGGATTTCAGTATATTAATTTGGATGATTGCTGGATGAAAATGTCATCAAAGTCATACAAAGATGGGGAAAACTGGTACAAGAAATCGTGGCAAAAATTTAATTTTAATGACGTGGTTGGTGATGTCCGGGATCAATTTGGACGTATGATTTGGAACGACAAATTTAAAAATGTAAAGGGAATGACAGATTACATTCATTCTCAAGGGTTAAAAGTTGGATTATATTCAAGCCCTGGTGAGCGAACCTGCCAAAAGTTTGTAGGTTCATTTGGTTATGAAGCAACAGATGCTAAAGCCTATGCCGATTGGGGCTTTGATTTTCTAAAATATGATTTATGCGGAGATGAGATAACTGCACTTAAGATGATGAGTAAACTTATCGATACCTCTTTCGTAATATCCAAAGGTTCAGACTATGCCATTCATCAAATACCTGTCTTTTATCCTATGGCACTCGAATTGAGTCGTCAGCCAAGGGATTTACTTTTAAATCTTTGTCAATATGGTCAGCAGGATGCAGAAAAATGGGCTCCTCAATTGGGATATCCCACCTGGCGAATGGGAGGAGACTTAAATCACCATGTGGATACATACATTGAGGTGGCATTGAAAATTGCTATTGAACTAAGAGATTATTGTAAGCCGGGACAATGGGCAGATCCTGATTATATGTATCTTCATTTCCTGAAAGATGCAAATAATAAGGGAGCAGATTCTAAAGAAATATCTTTAAATACAAATCAACGTTATCAATATGTAACGCTTTGGTCAGTTATTTCAGCGCCATTTTTCTTTTCTTGCGATATGTATAAGATTGATGAGTTTACTACACGTTTGCTATCCAATAACGAGGTGCTTAATATTAATCAGGATGAGCTTGGGCATGTGGCCGAGGTAGTAAGAAACAAGGATGGAGAACTGATTCTGGTGAAAAAAATGAAAGATGGTTCAAAAGTACTGGCAGTGTTAAATACCGGAAAATCGGAAAAGGAAATAAGCTATAATATCAGTGATTTAGGTTTTGAAAATGCTAAAGTCCGCAATGTATGGCGAAAAAAAGACTTGGGTAAAGTGAGTGGTAGCATTATCACCAAATTAAGTGGTAATGGAGTGGCACTTTATCATCTAAAAAATTAACCACAGTATTGATGTCAAATCAGTAATTAAATAAAGGTGGGTTAGTTCAAATATAGAGGCGCCTTTTAAATTGCATTTACTGTTCAAGGTCGTAAGAGCAATAATATTTTATAATCTGCAAACGACATTAAACCAGAAATAAATATATTTCAAATGTTTTGCATGAATGTATAAATTAATATTTGGTGAGCACTGTGTCTTCAATCAAGATAAAAATATAAAAGAATGTTTAAGAAAATCTATTTAGGATTAATTATTTTGATCATGTTCTCTTTGAATTTGACTGCCTTTCAGAATCCTCAAACTAAAGAGAAGAAAATAGTTTCAAAAATTGTAAAGAACAATACTGGCAAAGCCTATCTTGAAGTAGATGGAAAACCTATGCTCTACAATTCAGTTCAGGCCTGGTTGCCAGAAGACGGCAATTACGAACTCAATATGCGAAAAGCGCATGATGTTGGTTATCAAGTTTTCACATTCTGGTTCCCCTGGCGAATGATTGAGGCCACACAGGGTAGCTTTAATTGGGAATCATTAAATGAGATGATTAAACAAGCTGAGAAATACAACATGCGTTTGGATATAGTTTGGGGCGGAACCAATTTTTGTGGTGGATTAGACCCTCGATTTACACCCGATTTTGTATTAAACAATAACAATTTTTTGTACAAAGACGAATACGGCAGAGTGTACAAGCGTAAACAGGCGGAAATGGGGATGTGTACAATTGCTAATTACGACAGTAAGGAATTGTTAGCCATTGAGTCGAATACATTAAAAACCATGATGGAGTATCTGGCAGAAAGGGATACTACTCATCGGGTAGTATTTTTTCAAATACAAAATGAACCCAATCATGCAAATTGGGCGGAACAGGGTAAAGAAAAAGTGTTGGCATATTGCGATGCACTAGGAAAGGTCATAAAAGAATCTCCTTACATAATCGCTACCCGAATCAACATGGCACATTCTGAGTATGAACCATTAATAGAAACGCTAAAATACATTGATTGCCAGGGGGTTGATCCATATAGAGAGGGTGTAGAGACTATTAAAAAACTGGCTTCTGCCAAAACTAGAATGCCACATATTGCAGAAAATGCTGCGTATGAAAATTCTTCTTCTTTGATGGCTATTGCTTTAGCCGCTGGTGGATTTTATAATATTTATCGTTTGGATTACGATCACATCTGGCAAAAGCCAGGAGTTTACGGCGATAATTGGATCTACCTTCATCAAACCTATGATATCAAACTATTTAATGAAGGAATCAATAAAATGGCTGTTCAGGTAACAGAATCACCTGCTCAAAATATGATAACCTTTAATACCGAAACCGACATGCCCGATGGTAAATATAATCAGTTTAAAACGGTGGGTGGTTTAGAAGTTGGTTTTAAATCTTCAGCATCATGGCGTGAGCAAGGTATTGGACTTGGCTTGTATAAGGATAAGAAACTGTATTTAATGGCCGATAATCACTGTTATTATAAATTCAAGGATAAGGTAATTGTTGAATCCGGATATTTCAATGAATCAGGCGAATGGATAAGTCAGTATAAACCAACCCTGATTAAAAATAAACAGGGAGAATACGAATTTTACTATTACCCTGGCGAATGTGTGAGCGTTACTTTCTGATAAAATTTAAGCAAAATGACAAGAATATTTGTTGTATTAATATTGCTGTTTTGTTTTTTTGAACAAGCCTTTGCTCAGGATTACAAACAAAAAAAACCACATGTACTTTTTATTGCCATCGACGATTTACGCCCTGACTTAGGATGCTATGGAAACAAAGAAGTAGTTAGCCCAAATATCGACAAACTAGCTAGAGAAGGTATGGTGTTCTCCCGGGCTTATTGTCAGCAGGCTTTATGTGGGCCGTCGAGATTAAGTGTTATGACCGGTATGCATCCAGACAGGCTGGGACTTTGGGGGATGAGTGGGGCACACAAAATTGAATGGCGGGAAACCCGGAAAGGGATGACAAGCTTATCAGAACAATTTCGATTAAACGGTTACAAAGCTTATGGTTTTGGTAAGATTTACGACGACCGACTTGGCAATGATGTAGAACATTCGTGGGATGAATACACAGCAGGGAATAGCAGCTATAATATTAACAAGCACAACCGGGAAGGAAAGTCGATTGATGGTACTTCTCACTTAAAGCCAGCTTTACTTTCGTTAGATGTGAAGGACGACGAACTTGATGACGGTGATATTGCCCGGAAGGCCATTGCAAAGCTGGAAGCTTATAATGAGCAACAACCACTGTTCCTTGCTGTAGGTTTTCAAAAACCACATTTGCCATTTATTGCACCTCAAAAGTATTTCGATTTATACGAAACTGAAAAACTGACGCTTTCAGAACGCAGATATCCCCCGGAATGGCACAATGAGTTTTTGTTTTCGTGGTACAAAGAAATACACGGTTACGATGTTCCTTATCCAATACCTGAAGACCTGCAGCGTGAGCTAATTAAGGGGTATTATGCCTGTGTAAGTTATGTGGATGCACAAATAGGTGAAATTATTGACGCACTAAAAGCCAAAGGAATGTACGAGAATACTTTGATCGTTCTTTGGGGAGATCATGGTTTTAAATTAGGAGAACATGGCGAATGGGCGAAACACACGAATACTGAACATGATACCCGGGCTCCACTAATAATAAAGGCTCCAGGGAATTATCAAAGAAATACGACCACAAAGTCCCTGGTAGAGTTTGTTGATATATATCCGACTATGTGCGATTTAGCTGGAATTCCAACTCCTGACAATATTGAGGGACGCAGCCTGGTGCCTGTATTAAAAAATCCTGAGCATACAGTTAGAGCGTTTGCTCTTTCACAATACCCAATGGTACGAACCACTATGAGCTACACGATAAGAACTAACAATTGGCGCTATATTGAAACCCGAAGCGATATTACAGGAGCATTCATTGCAGCAGAACTGTATGACTTAAGTAAGGAGTCCATCGAGATTAAAGATGTATATAAAACGCATCCTGAGGTGGCTAAAAAACACGCTGTCTTATTGAATGAATATTTGAAGTCGGCTAAAAAATGGACAGGAGGAGAAATGATTAGTTCCTGGGGACCGGTTGAATAACTGGTTCAAATATGTTATACTAAAAACAGAATAAATTTACACCTAAGTTTCTTACAAAAGAAGGACAAACCGGGATATTCACAGTACAATGTTGAAACAATTCAGGAATTAGTAGTTGGAAATAAGAATAAGCATATAAAATTGCATAAACCATTATTCAAAAGACATGCTTCAAATAAAAATCAGTAAAAAAAGTAGAAGGTTTCGAAAAGCATTACAAACCCATTTAAGCCGACTGGTTCATTTAAATTCCTGTTAAACTATTTAATTGGAAGCAGAATCGCCGTTCCCTACAGACCCTGTAGATGATAATAAGGGCATTGTGTTTAGAATCATCATCCCGGAAAGAGAAGGCCGGTATGAACCAACCACCAAATTTAGCTGGATATTAGGTAGTAAATTTTTCCGAAACCCAAGCCAAGAAGTCAAAATATTTTAATAATTGGCGTTCAAATTTATCCTGCGTTAAGGAATCAATTTCTTTTATTAGTTTTAAAGAATCGGATTCAGGTATTCTTTTTCGCTTTTCATTAGGCCAGCTTTTAATAAATTTCAATAATAGTTTTTCTGAACTCAATAGATTTTGCTCCTTAAAAAAACGCTTGTAGCCTCTGATTTCATACCCAAGATAATTTGTGTCTCCCTTTTGATAATGGATAATTATATTTAATAATCTTATCGCTTTACAAATAAGAAATTGAGCTTGAAGTTTGTGATGCAGATTAATCTCACGTATATAACTATGCGCTTTTTTAAGATCATTATTTTTAAAGTAAATCAGGCAATGAAAAAAATACAATTCCAACTGTTTTTCTTCATCCACCGTGGTATACATTTTTAAAATTGAAGGATCAAGATTTCGAAGATATTCAAGTGCAGCTAAAAATTTATTTTCACCTGCTAAAATGGCAAACTCATATATAGCGCAGGTTTTTCTTACCAAGTACCTGAAGTATTCCGGATATTCTGGTTTATCTAATTGACTGAGTTTTTTGACATAATAGCTGATTTCTTCAAAATATTTTAATGAATGAAGGCTTTCCAATAAACCGTTTAATGCAGAATAATATTCGAGTGGAGGTTTTTCCAACAGATCTGGATTTTGTTCAAATAGTTTGTTGAGTGAATGAAATATTTTTAGCGCCGATTGGTAATCACCGCTATGTGTAAAAAAATATGATTGAAACAATAAATGTAATTTTTGAGCAGCAAAACTATTTTTCGAATTTCCAGCCAATAAAACCATCTCGCTTAACATTAAATCATTTAATTTTTTCTTGTCCTGATTCGATGAAATTTTACCGGAATGAACCATACGGAATTTTAATACTTCAAATAGAGAATGATGATCCTGAATATTGTTTATTTTTTTCAATACTTGTTTGGCTAGCATTTGCGTGTCAACCAAAGATTGGTCATTCAAAACCTGAAAATTAGATTCTGCCAGATGATTTAACTCTTCTCTATACGTTAAATATTCAATTAAATAGTGCTGGGAAAGATTGGCCGATCTTCGAATTTTTTTAAGTAATTGGTAACCTTCCTCATGAAGGGACCTTTCCTGTAAAACCTTTACCCGCATTATTTCTTGTAATAAACGAAAGAAATTATCTTTCTCCGTTTTAGGTTGAATAAGACTATCAGTTAATATCTTAACCAGGTACCTGACGGTATTGTTTATTGATGAATGGGGATTTAATTGTTTAAATTTTTCTTTTATCAATACCGTATTTGTAGTTGGTGATTTATCAATTAAATCAAATAATTCAATATAGTCTTTGCCTCCCGATTGCATTTTGGTATGGATTTTAAAATTGCGCTTTTCTGACCCCGAAAGTGATTTTATTAATTTAGTGAGCGATAACAAGGTCATATTTGGAGATTGAATTTACCTTTAAGTTTTATTAACTTTTAAAGGTCGGCTAAATAAATGATATACAAGTTTTTAGACTAAATAATTAAAAAAACGCTTTTTAGGATTATCCATTTTACAAATACGTGGCGCATATTACGTGCCGAGCAAAACCTACATTCGAACTGAAAAATTAGTTTCGATATTATTTCGGACAGGCCATATAAAAGTACTATTTTTAATTTCGTTGCTATGTTTTTCCTGAATGCATGACAAGAACTCATTACACAACCTGCAGTGTTATTCGGTCTTTCCCATTTAACAAAATACTGAAACCCGGATTGGAAATTGGAAAGGGTAGGATTTGGTGGCACCAATAGCGGTCTGGAGGTTTAAAAGGGATTACCGATCTGGACAACAGCGTGTTGACGGCCTATCCTCACGATGCGGTATTAGGCCTGTTGTTACATTGTAGTTCAAAAATATATAATGAAAAAGAACTGTCTTTTGAAGTAACTGCCGACTATGGATAAGTTTTGGAATTACCAGTTTTTACCAATAACAGGCAACTTTTGATGAAAGCAATTGAGGAAAATGAACAGGAACAGAAATGGGGAAATATTAAAATGGATCTTAGCAAGTTTAAAAGTTAAAGCAAAGACTTTACCAAAAGGTGCTCATACCCGGTAAAGAAGCGTGTAATGCCTATTGGAAGAATATTAGGATAAATCATGTTTTTCAAAATGCGCAACAGTGGCAAAAAATAAAGAAACGAATACATTGCGGTTAATTACTTCCAGCTTAGTAGCAGGGGTATTTTTTTTAATTCCTATGCCCAGAAGAGTAGATTGAATTTGTCCTTAGGAGAATATGAAGATAAAGCACATGCCGTTTGGTTAGCACAAATGGCTGGGATGTTAATAGCCTGGCCACATGAGCATAAAGTAGCTTCAGTTTTATGGCTGGATCAATATTTAAATCCCCGTGATTCAGCTCCGGTTGATAATGATTGGTATTATGAAATGATTGCAATTCGTGCTTTTGAGAAGTATGGTCCGGATATGACTGTCGAACAATTAGGTCCGCAATGGATGGAAAATGATGCAGGTACCTGGTGATCAAGTGAGCAGGCACGTTTGTTAATGCAAAAAGGGATTAAGCCGTCAGATGTTGGTTATCCCCGTTATAATAAACTCTGGTTTTCAATTGGACCTCAATTTAGTACAGATATTTATGGTGCACTTGCCCCTGGAATGCCTAACCTTGCCGGCAAAATAGCCCGTGAACTCGATTACATTAATGGTTATGCGGAAGGCACAGATGGTGGCGTTTTTGTTGCCGCATTGGTTAGCCTTGGATTTTCTGAAAAAGATCCTAAAAAAATTGTAAAAAAATGCTGCGCAACTCATTCATCCTGAATCGCCATACCGCAAATGTTTGGATTTAGTTATCAGGCTTGCAGAAGACGGAAAATCAGCCAAAGAAGTTTTTAATGCAGTAGAGGAAAATTGGCATATTGAATACCCTGCTAGCAATAATGCCGTTTCAAACGGTGGAATTGTAGCCACAAGTGTATGGTTTGGTGAAGGTGATTTTCTGAAGACAGTTAACCTTGCTGCCGGTGCTGCCGATTTTACAGATGCAGATTGTAATGCTGCCAATGCCGATGCGGTGGTAGGTGCGATGCATGGTATGAAAGCCATTCCAGAGCATTTAGTTAAAGTATTAAATTATACGATTAAGGGCGATAAAATGGGACCCCTTGCCTTGAAACCTCCCGTTGATGAAAAAATTACTGATCTGGCTAAGCGAACAGCAGCGGTGGGGCAAGCCATTTTAATTAGAAACGGCGTTAAACTTAAAAATGATATTTTACAAATTCGTATACAGCAACCCGTTACACAGCCTGCTGAATTGTTTAAACTTTCAGATTTAATGCAATATTGGAACCCCAACTGGCAACTGGAACGAGCCGGTCTTGGGGGTGGTACCGGAGGAATGAGAATTTGTGGCAATACACACCTGGATAATCAAGTACTTGCCACTTATCCACGCGATGAAGTTCGGGCAGTGCTGCTGCATCGTACCTTGGAATTGAGCGATATAAAAGAACTCACAATGGAAGTTTGTTCAGATGCACAAAGAACTTGGGTACTAAATGTTTATGCAAACAACAAATTATTGCTGAATCAACCCATTCATGGGGGTGATTCTGAACGAAAATGGGAGCAAATAAAAGTGGATGTAAGTGAGTTTAAAGGCCAAAAGCTTACCGTCAGGCTTTATCAGCGTGTTATTATTAAGGGAAAAGAATCCGGAAATGCTTACTGGAAAAATATAAAAATCAATTAGCAATGACTATAAATCCTTTCGACCTAAGCGGTAAATGGGCACTTATAACCTGTTGCACACAAGGCATTGGAGCAGCTATTTCAAAAGCTTTGGGTTATGCAGGGGCTACCGTTCTCTGGCTTCAGGTGCATCAGATATTGTAAACGGCCAGATTATTTATTTAGATGAAGGCTTATTAACCACATTTGGAAAACATTTTGAGCAAAAAAGATTTTGAACAATCGAATAAAATACTTGCTCTGGTAGATTATTGGTTTAATTGCACTGGCAATCGCTATTAATTATCCAAACAGGCAAAATATGCCGGTTGAACTAAGTGAAATCCTGAAAATTACTCCGGTTAGCG
>JBGSWA010000034.1:0-2377 GCA_041752645.1 Gillisia sp.
TTAATGGTTTTCCTGATCAATGGCTTCCCAGCAATGCTTGATCCTAATATCCTGTAGCGCCTCAGTAGCGTTTTTGAAGCGGGAAAGCGATCCGTTACCTGCCTTGCCCTGGGAAAACATATTTTCGCAAGCTGCTTCATCGTAGGGGCCATATAAAGGGTTATCTCAAGCTTATCTTCCAAATGATTTAAGAATATTAAAGTAAGATTGCGACAATATATGTTTTACTCTAAACAAGCTATTAAGCAGTTAGATCCTTTATCTAATAAGAGCATTTACCCCCCCTTCTTTGCCTTTTTCCCGCATTTTTGCTGTGAAATAATTTTACGGTTAAACTTACAATTATTTGATGAAGCCTTGCGTCTTCCATTACCCCTCTGTCCATTACCGGATCGGAATTTCTATACCAATTAGAAAGAATATTAACATCCTGGCTTTTTTTTGTTGATAAAGATTGGTCATAACGAACATCCAGTCCAAAATTACCAAATTCCACTTTTGCTCCAATTTGAGCTGAAAGGGGGGTGTCTTGAACCACAATTTGTGGGGTATCAGCAAGAGGTTCATTTCCTTTCAAGTTGGCATCAAGTATATTCTTGTATGCTAAACCAGCATAAATATCTACCGGTCCATAAATATTATATCCAACCAAAACTGGGATACTTAGCTCCTCCACTTCATATAGTCTAGGCCCCTGAGGAAAATCAAATCTTGATTTCAACATTGAGAATACAATTTCCGGCCTTATAAAAAACTTTCCTAAATAAATCTGGGTCCAGATGCCCCCATGAATTCCAATTTCTCCTTCTGCCGTAAAAGTATCACTTGTATATTCTATTGGAATCTCTGCATCATCCCCTGTAATTATTCCTCCGTAGGTCTTATTGCCCCCCCCTTTTAAACCAATAGAAAATTCTTGGGCATGCAGGAGAGTAGCATGTACAGCAAGGAAGCATATAAAGAGCGATCGCAGTGTTTTACTCATAAATCGAACCGTTTCAATAATGTCTTATGTAAAGATATTGTTTAATAAAATATATAACCCTGGTTTTTCTTTTCATTTTAACGCCTAGAATAAAGAGAAATTATAAATCCACTATCAATATAAAAAAGAAAATTAGGTGGGCCTACACGTTGCGATTTTTTTTTGCATTTGCGTATTTCAGGGTTATAAAATCGCCTCTTGAAATCAATAAAAAAGACGAATATCTGGACATTTAAAACAACCTTCTCCGTTGAGAAGTTTTATTAATTAGTTAATGCACGATTATAGGATTAGAATTTCCATCAGGAACACTGGCAAAAAAGAACCCTCTGGTATGGCAGGGTCAAACAATAACACGCCTGCAGTATGAGGAAATGCAACAGAAGTTCCGCGTATGGTTTTGTACGCAGCGACACCGGTTGCACCATAATATACTGGAGAATTGCTGTATTTTCGAAACTTGCCCATTTATTATTGACCTCCATAGCCAATATTGCAATATTAGTACAGTTAACTCATGCAGGCGAATTATTATTAGCATCGCTGCTTTTGTTTCCTGCGGCAAGTGGGAACTTTATTCCTTTGTTTGAAGCAGCTAAAACTGCATCGTCTAGTGCTTGAGAAACAGGACCTCCTTAACTTAAATTGGCAAGATCACCACTTTTCCCTTTCGCACCAACGAATCAACACCGGCAATTATTCCTGAGTCAGCACTCTTTAACGGCAATCCAGTACTTTTACAGGAATAACTGTAGCCCCGGGTTCAACAAGGCAATACTTTTTAATGTTGCCTGGTTTTTTGTGACATTTAAATCCTATGCCCCTCCTCCTAAATACAAAGGATTGAAATGTTGTACCTTAAAAGGTAGTGTTTCCCTTTGGAAAACCCACCTTTTAAAGTACAACACAAATAAATTTTAATCCTCTTTGATCAATCTCAGGTTGAATACCCCGGAACTCTTAGTAGAGACCTTTATAATATACACCTCGTTGGGCATTCCCAGAATATTAAACCTATATCTCTCATTACCCTCATAGATAAGGTCCTGTCCTGTAGAGAACGTACTGATATACCTTCCACTGTAATCGTACATAGCCACAGCAATTATTTTTACGGAAGGTGTTGGAACCTGAAGGTAAACCTCTGCGTTGGCAGGATTAGGAAAAATTTTTACAGAAGCATCGGATACTTGATCTATTTCAATTTTACCTACCGCTATTTTCAAAAAGGGATCTTCAGCAGTACTTAAAATTTCTATTGCATTTATTAATGGATTTTCAATCGCTCCGTGTAGGAAAACAATGTTCAAAATACCATCTGTAACCTCAATGGTTTTGGTTATTATACCTCCAACGTTATGCCCAAAGAGGGCAGAAAGATCAATATTATCC
>JBGSWA010000035.1:0-22010 GCA_041752645.1 Gillisia sp.
AGAAAAGACAAAAAAATCTTCAACTAAAGCACTAGACCTTGCAAAGAATGTTGCATCCGATATTTCATCTATTAAAACCTATCGTTCAATTACAAGTCAATATGAAGATTTAGTTAATCCACAACTTTCTAAAACATAACCTTATAAATCAAATCAATAAAAATGGAAAACAAGAAAGAACTCAGAAACTGGTTAGACGATTTTGGTTTAGACCATCCCCTGGTCATTGCAGGGCCTTGCAGCGCTGAAACGGAAGAGCAATTGGTGAAGATCGCGCACCAACTCAAGGATAGCGATGTGAGCGTGCTTCGCGCTGGGATATGGAAACCGCGTACAAGACCCGGAAATTTTGAAGGAGTGGGAGAAAAGGGTCTGGAATGGCTGAATACCGCCAAGAAGGAAACGGGATTATTGACCACCACCGAGGTAGCAAATCCTGCTCACGTGGAACTCGCCCTTAAACACGATATAGATATTTTATGGATTGGCGCCCGCACAACTGTTTCCCCTTTCAATGTGCAGGAGATCGCAGAGGCCTTTAAGGGAACCAATAAAACCGTTCTGATCAAAAACCCTGTAAATCCAGACCTGTCCTTATGGTTGGGAGCGGTTGAACGTTTCTATACTGCCGGGGTTAAAAACCTGGGGGTGATCCACAGAGGTTTTTCCAGCTATGAAAAATCGAAATACCGAAACAATCCGGAGTGGCAAATTCCAATTGATTTGCAGGCAAGGTTTCCAGATTTGCCGCTTATTCTGGATCCTTCACATATTGCGGGCAACAGGGAACTTCTTTTTGATCTGAGCCAAACTGCCCTGGATCTTAATTTTGACGGATTGATGGTGGAAACTCATTATGATCCGGATAATGCCTGGAGTGACGCGGCACAACAGATCACGCCTGAAACATTGATCCAGATAATGAAAGATCTAAAGATCAAAAAGGTAGTTTCAGAAAGTGAAGATTTTTTGAACAGTTTAAAGAATTTAAGAGCCAAAATTGATGTATCTGATCAACAATTGCTGGAGGTACTTTCCAAGAGAATGAAAATTTCAGATGAAATTGGAAAGATCAAAAAATCTCAAAACGTCGCCATCCTTCAAACTCAAAGATGGAATGAAATCCTGGGAAAAATGATCCTGAAAGGGGAAGAACAAGGACTGAGCGAAGAGTTTATACTAAAATTGTTTAAGGCCGTCCATATGGAATCAATTAATCATCAGAAAAGATAATTTGGCAACTTTTATGAATTCAAATAATGAAACCTCACAGACCAATGCAATCTGTGGGGTTTAATTGTTTGAATTGAATTTAAGAGAGGGGATTTTTCTTATTTTAATAGATAATTTGAAGTTGTAACTTTTGCTTTTTATATTTTAGCAGAATAAACCGGAGAGGCAGATCCTGAATTTTTAAGCATCCGCCCAAAAAGATTGATCTGGGATTCAACAATGCAATGAAGGGAATAGTTTACAAATCGACCGGCAGCTGGTATCACGTGAAGGCAGAAAATAGGGAAACCTACAAATGCCGTATCAGGGGAAAATTCAGGATGCATGGAATCAAGAGTACCAATCCTGTTGCAGTAGGTGACAATGTGAAATTTGATCTAGAGGATGCCGGAGATGAAACCCTGGGAGTAATCATTGAAATTGAGGAGCGCCACAATTACATCATTCGCAAATCGGTAAATCTTTCTAAGCAGATCCATATAATAGCTTCCAATATTGACCAGGCATTTTTATTGGTCACCCTGAACAACCCGCCAACTTTTACTACCTTTATAGACAGGTTTTTGGTAACGGCCGAGGCCTATCATATCAAAACCATCCTATTATTCAATAAAATTGACTCTTACAATGACCAGGAGCTGGATGGGATTAAATATTTAGCCGGGTTGTACAGGGAAATTGGATATGAATGTTTGGGGATCTCAGCAAAAACCGGAAAAAATATAGAGCAGGTGAAAGCGATGATGCTCGGCAAAACAAGTATGATCTCAGGACATAGCGGTACAGGAAAATCGACCCTTGTCAATGCCCTTGAACCTAGCCTCCAATTAAAAACTGCCAAAATAAGCACCCAGCATAAACAGGGGCAACACACCACCACTTTTGCAGAAATGTATGACCTGAGCTTTGATGCCAGGATAATTGATACTCCCGGGATCAAGGGTTTTGGAGTTGTGGATATTGAAAAAGAGCATTTGGGAAATTATTTTCCCGAGTTTTTCGCGCTAAAACACAAGTGTAAATTTCATAACTGCCTACATCTGGACGAGCCAAAATGTGCGGTAAAAGATGCTTTGGAAGAAGAAAAAATTGCCTGGTCCCGCTACAAAAGTTATCAGCAGATCATAAAAGGAGAAGATGAGCAGCAATATAGAATCGATGAATTTGGCGAACAATGAGAGTAGTTTTGCAAAGAGTCTCACAGGCTGCTGTAAGTGTTGACAATAAAATAAATGCTGCCATAAATCAAGGGGTCCTGATCCTCCTTGGAATTGAAGGAAGCGATACCTCTGAAGATATTGAGTGGTTGTGCAACAAGATTGTAAAAATGCGCATTTTCAATGATGAAAATGGAGTGATGAATCTTTCCTTGCAGGATATTGATGGAGAAGCCCTTATTATTAGCCAGTTTACACTCCACGCCAGTACAAAAAAGGGGAACCGTCCCGGGTATATCAAAGCCGCAAGGCCTGAGCTCGCAATCTCATGCTACGAGGAATTTATAAGTGGATTTGAAAAATCACTTGGAAAAAAAGTAGGGACAGGAATTTTTGGGGCCGATATGAAAGTTTCGCTTTTGAATGACGGCCCGGTCACAATTCTATTGGATTCAAAAAATAAGGAATAATGAACATACAAAATGCACAACTCGCTGTAGATCATTGGATCAAGCAGCACGGAGTCCGGTACTTTAACGAGCTTACCAATATGGCTCAATTAACGGAAGAGGTGGGGGAGGTGGCCCGTATTATCGCAAGACGCTATGGCGAACAAAGCGAAAAGGAAAGCGACAAAAACAAGGATCTGGGAGAGGAATTGGCCGATGTACTGTTTGTGGTGCTTTGCCTGGCCAATCAAACGGGGATAGACCTTCAGCAAGCTTTTGACAAAAAACTAGAGCTAAAAACCCAGCGCGACCACGATCGGCACCAGAACAACAAAAAATTGCAGTAATGGCATTTAAAAAAATAGTCGGGAATAAAGATTTTTGGAGGTCGGTACTGGGAATGGCAATTGCCTTTGCCATTGTATACCACATAATCACCATGTTATTCGAATTTGGCGGATTTTATTTTGCTGCATTCTATGATCAAAAAATAGGAGGGGGAAGATGGCTCAGGTTTGTCATGGGGACCCTACTTTCTTCTTTTTTATATGGTTTTATCGTTTCTTACGGGTTATTCGTAGCTAAATTAAAAAAGAAAGATAGGGAGGAATCCTAAGGATTAATTCAAAAAAAATTTTCGGGTTTTAAGTGAAGGATCCGTGTTTTAGATCTATAAAGGCACTCCAGGCGGATCCCCGGATTTTGGATTTTTATAATTTAGGATCAAACTAATTGTCACTAATTTCACGATTTAAAGCCTATAAAAAAATGCACACATGAATATTCACCTTTCACATCCTGGAAATCAACTCTCGGGAGAATTAAAAATTACGGGATCAAAAAGCGAATCCAACCGGGCACTAGTCCTACAGGCATTATATCCGGAAATAAAACTCGAAAACATTTCCAATAGTGATGATACCCGGGTTTTACAGGAATCCCTTAAAAAAGGATCAGGGATTATTGATATTCACCACGCCGGTACCGCGATGCGCTTTTTAACTGCATATTTCGCTTCTAGAGAGGGGTCGGAGGTAATTCTTACCGGCAGCCAGCGCATGCAGGAAAGACCGATAAAATTATTGGTAGATGCATTAAAAAGCCTTGGAGCCGATATTTTTTATGAAAAAAATGAAGGTTTCCCACCTTTGAGAATTAAAGGAAAAACACTTACCGAAAATAAGGTTAGTTTGCAGGCGGATATCAGCAGTCAGTATATTTCAGCATTAATGCTCATTGCTCCCTCGCTCCCTCAAGGTTTGGAAATTCTTCTGAATGGCCAAATCACCTCGGCCCCATATATTGCGATGACCCTGGAGATCCTTCAGAATTCAGGCCTTAAGGGCAGTTTTATTGATAAAAGGATCCTTATTGAAGCCCGGGAAAACTTACCTTCAAAAACCATCGATATTGAATCCGACTGGAGTTCTGCCTCCTATTTTTACAGCCTGGCGGCCATTAGTGAAACGGTGAGTTTGAGTCTTTCAAATTACCGGAAATCGAGTCTTCAGGGAGATTCCTGTATCGTTGAGATCTATGCGCAACTGGGGGTGAACACCAGTTTTGGAGATAACACCGTACTTCTTGAAAAACAGCCTTGTAAAATGCCCAGACGGTTTGTGAAGGATCTTCGGAATTCCCCCGATATCGCCCAAACCATTGCTGTTACCTGTTTAGCACTGGGGATTGAATGTGAATTAACGGGTTTGCACACCCTGAAAATCAAAGAAACCGACCGATTGGTGGCCCTAAAAACCGAGATCGAGAAATTTGGTGCAAAGGTCGTGATCACAAATGACAGCCTGCAGCTATTCCCGGCAAAAAACTTAAAAGAGGATGTTTCGGTGGCAACCTATAACGATCACAGAATGGCGATGGCTTTCGCGCCTTTGGCTTTTATAGTTCCTTTAAATATTGAGGAAGCAGGAGTTGTCTCAAAATCCTACCCCAGCTTTTGGAAGGATCTGGCATTGCTGGGCTTTCGGGTCAGAAACTTTTTTCAATAATTCATTTTCTAAATAAACAGCTATTTACTTGACAACCCCTATCTTGAGGTTGTATATTTGCGAACTTATAAAAATGCTACTATGGGAATGAAACTTTCACAATTCAATTTTGAACTTCCAGATGAACTTTTGGCTGAATATCCTGCGGAAATTAGGGATGAAGCAAGGCTCATGGTCCTTAACCGGAAGGAACAAACTATTGAACACAAGTTATTTAAAGATATATTGGGTTATTTTGAACCTTCTGATGTTATGGTTCTCAATAACACGAAGGTTTTTCCGGCACGACTTTATGGGAACAAGGAAAAAACCGGTGCCCGTATTGAAGTTTTTTTATTGCGTGAATTAAATCCAGAAACCAAATTATGGGATGTGCTGGTTGATCCCGCGCGAAAGATTCGGATTGGAAACAAGCTTTATTTTGGTGAAGACGAAAGTCTTGTGGCAGAAGTTATAGACAACACCACCTCCAGAGGAAGAACGCTTCGGTTTTTATATGATGGTTCTTATGAAGAATTCAGAAAAAAATTAGAGGAGTTAGGGGAAACCCCGCTTCCAAAGTATATTAAAAGAGAAGTACAACCCGAAGACAAGGAACGCTATCAAACCATTTATGCCAAGATTCAAGGTGCGGTAGCCGCTCCAACGGCTGGATTGCACTTTTCAAAACAACTGCTTAAACGCCTTGAAATTAAAGGAGTTGATTTTGCAGAGGTCACGCTGCACGTCGGTTTGGGGACTTTTAGCCCAGTAGAGGTGGAAGATCTTTCCAAACATAAAATGGACAGCGAAGAAGCATTTATTGACGGCAAAGCTGTGAAGATCATTAACAATGCCCTAAAGGAAAAACGAAGGATTTGTGCCGTGGGAACAACCGCGATGCGGGTTATTGAAAGTGCAGTTTCCACAAATCATACCCTGAACGAGTTTAGCGGATGGACCAATAAATTTATTTTCCCTCCCTACGATTTTAGTATTGCCAATTGCATGGTCACCAATTTTCATACCCCTAAATCTACGTTGATGATGATGGTTTCTGCCTTCGCAGGACACGATTTTATGAAAAAGGCATATGCTGAAGCGATCAAGGAAAAATATAAGTTTTATACTTACGGAGATGCGATGTTGATCATTTAATCAGGCATTAATAATTTTTAAAAGCCACGACCCCACGAATATTACGTTTGTGAAGTCGTGGCTTTTTTGATTGAATTAATTAAGGAATGCTTTGGGGGTGGAAAAAGAAGACTTGTTTGCTGGAAGGGGAATATGCCTTTTGCACGAATCCAATTTTACCATTGAAAATGACGAATGAGCAGATGCCGGGATATTCACTTGAGTAAAGGTGAAATCCGCTAAAACTTAGTTAAGAGTATTCCAATCCACTGTTAGAAAAAAAGCCTTGGTAATCCACTGATCATAACTTAAAAAATGTTTGCTGCCAATACAGCCTTTTTATTATCAGGGATCACTTTTCACACTTCCTGAGTTTTCCTCTTGTTTCTTCTTCAAACAAATCGTTATAAAATTCTTACTTTTGCAGGGTGAAAAATGAGAAGAAAGATATACGCGCACTAACCAAGGTACAACTCCAGGAATTTTTTGTCGGCAAGGGCGATAAATCCTTCCGTGGGTCGCAGGTGTATGAGTGGCTTTGGAACAAGGGCGCACATAGTTTTGAGGATATGACCAATATCTCAAAGCAAACCCGGCAAATGTTGCAGGATAATTACGTGATCAACCATATTCGGGTAGATGTGATGCAGCGCAGCAGTGACGGCACTATTAAAAATGCGGTTAAATTGCACGATGATCTGACGGTGGAATCGGTTTTGATCCCAACCCCGAAAAGGACAACGGCCTGCGTTTCTTCCCAGGTAGGATGCAGTTTAAACTGTAAGTTTTGCGCCACCGCTGCCCTAAAGCGTATGCGAAACCTGAACCCCGATGAAATTTACGATCAGGTGGTAGCAATAGATAATGAGAGTAGGTTATATTTCGATAAACCCCTGTCAAACATCGTTTTTATGGGAATGGGAGAGCCCTTGATGAACTACAACAATGTGATGAAAGCCATAGAGAAGATCACCTCCAAAGATGGTTTGGGAATGTCCCCAAGACGCATTACGATCTCTACTTCCGGAGTGCCAAAAATGATCAAAAAACTGGCTGATGATGAGGCAAAGATAAAATTGGCTGTTTCCCTGCATTCAGCAATAGATGAGATCCGGACCAGTATCATGCCATTTAATGAAACCTTCCCGCTGCAGGACCTAAGGGAAGCCCTTGAATATTGGTATTCTAAGACCAAGAGCAGGATCACCTACGAATATATTGTGTGGGAAGGAATAAACGATACCCCAAAGGATGCTGAAGCCCTTGTAAAATTCTGTAAATATGTGCCCTGTAAGGTGAATTTGATAGAATACAACCCCATTGACGATGGTCAATTTCAACAAGCTTCCTCCCAGGCCACCCATATGTACGAGGTGATGCTCGAGCAAAACGGGATTACGGCTACCGTGCGAAGATCCAGGGGAAAGGATATTGATGCCGCCTGTGGGCAACTGGCCAATAAAACTTCTTAAGGATTTGGCCAGACCACCAAAATACCATTATCTTTTGCTATCTTTAAAATCCTTATGAAGGTCATCTCACAAATAAAATTACCGATAGAGAAGGAGATGGAGCTTTTTGAAAAAAAGTTCTTGGAATCCATGTCTTCCAAAGTGGCCTTGTTAAACCGGATCACACATTATGTAGTCAACCGAAAGGGCAAGCAAATGCGGCCCATGTTCGTATTTCTTGTCGCCAAGATGATCTCTGAAGGAAATGTAAATGAACGCACCTATCGCGGAGCTGCCGTGATCGAGCTTATACATACAGCTACCCTGGTTCACGATGATGTGGTTGATGACTCAAACCGAAGGCGCGGATTTTTCAGCATCAACGCACTTTGGAAAAATAAAATCGCTGTCCTGGTGGGAGATTACCTGCTTTCCAAAGGCTTGTTACTTTCCATAGACAATAACGATTTTGATTTGCTAAAGATCATTTCCGTGGCGGTAAGGGAGATGAGTGAAGGGGAACTTCTGCAAATTGAGAAAGCCCGCCGGCTTGATATTACTGAAGCTGTGTATTACGAAATCATCCGCCAGAAAACAGCCACACTTATTGCCGCTTGCTGCAGCCTGGGAGCAGCATCGGTAAAACCCGAAACAAATGAAATTGAAAAAATGCGCCGATTCGGGGAGTTGATCGGAATGGCTTTTCAAATAAAGGATGATCTTTTTGATTATGGGCAGGAACAAATAGGAAAACCTACCGGAATAGATATCAAAGAACAAAAAATGACCCTACCGCTAATTTACGTGTTGAATAATTGCGATTCCAAAGAGAAAAAATGGATCGTCAATTCAGTGAAGAACCATAATAAGGACAAGAAAAGGGTGAATGAGGTGATCTCCTTTGTGATCTCCCGTGGCGGCCTTGACTATGCTGTAACCAAAATGAAGGAATTTCAGAAAGAAGCACTCTCCATTTTGGAGGATTATCAGGAATCCCCCTATAAGGATTCCCTAACCCTTATGGTGAATTACGTGATTGAACGAAAAAAATAAAAAACATAAAATTCCAGATTCAGAATCCAACACCTTATTTTTAATGTCAACGTTGAATTTTTCAAAGTACACTTTTGTCAGTCTTTTCGTGGATAGGAATCCGGGTCTTCTCCGGAGAGCCTCGCAAAATTCCTGTATGCCTGTTGTACTTTTTCTTTAGGGGTTTTAAGGAATTCCTTATCGGTCAGCTTGTAAATTAGCTGAAGTGAATCCAGGGATATATGCAGTTTTTCCTGAATACCGGCAACCCCGGCATCATTGTATAGATTGTCGAGTTCCCTGGGATCCTTTTCCAGGTCATAAAGCTCCCATTGATCAATATCATCGTAAAAATGCATGAGCTTATAGCGATGCGTCCTGATTCCATAATGCCTTTTTACCATATGGAAAGCCGGAAAATCATAATAATGATAATAGATGGCATTTCTGAAATCCTCTCCTTTTATTTGTTGATTCAGCAAGCCCCTTAGGGATTTTCCCTGCATATCTGCCGGGATTTCTGCCCCTGCAAAGTCCAGAAAGGTCGGTGCGAAATCGAGGTTTTGGGTCAAGGCGGTGATTTCACTTCCCGGGGGGATCTCTTTTGGATATTGAACCAGTAAAGGCATTGCCATGGACTCTTCATACATAAATCGTTTGTCGAAAAAGCCCTTTTCCCCAAGATAGAAGCCCTGATCTGTAGTATATACCACTATGGTGTTTTCAAAAAGGCCGTTTTCTTCAAGATAATCGAGGATCTTTCCTACCCCCTGATCCACCGAGGCGACCGTTGCAAGGTAGTCCTGCAAATAACGCTGCCCTTTCCACTGCGCCAGTTCCTTTCCGCTTAGGTTTGCGTCGTGGAAAGCATCATTTTTAGCCCGGTAAGCAGCGTTCCACAAATCCCTTTGTTCTGTGGTCATCCGCTCAAAATCTGAGCCCCACGGGTTGTGTCTTAATGAATCACTTCCTTTTCTAAGGCTCATTTTTAAATCATGACCTTCATACATATCTCTATAAATAGTCTGGAGTTGTTGCTGCGCCGCAACCTGGCCCTGGTGATCTGCAAAATAGGTGTCTGGAAGCGGAAAATTTACGGAGTCGTATAGGTTTAAATGGCGTGGGGCCGGCATCCAGTTTCTATGTGGCGCTTTATGCTGCACCATAAGCAGGAAGGGTTTGTCATTATTTGCATTTTTTTTAAGCCAATCAAGGCCCATATCGGTAATAATATCGGTAGCATAGCCGTTAATCCGGGTAGTGTCCTTTCCTTTTATAAAATCTGGATTATAATAATTCCCCTGATCCGTGAGTATATTCCACTGATCAAAACCTTCAGGCTGGCCGCCAAGATGCCATTTTCCAAACAGGGCGGTCTGGTAGCCCACTTGTTGCAGATATTTAGGCAGGGTAGGCTGAGAGCCGTCAAAGATGTCCCCATTCATTCTAAACCCGTTTAAATGGTTGTGTTTCCCGGTTAGAATAACGGCCCTGCTGGGACCGCAAATGGAATTGGTACAAAAATTACTGTTGAATTTGGCGCCATTTCTTGCAATCCGGTCAATATTTGGGGTAGGTGCTAGCTGCCCTAGCGGATGTCCGTATGCGCTAATGGCCTGCGAAGCGTGATCATCGGTCATAATAAATACAATATTCGGCCTCTTCTCTTGGGGTAATTTCTCCTGTTTTTTCTCCTTGCAGGATATTATCAGAAAAAGAAAACAAACAGAAACCATACTCCTGGTAGATAAATTCATGATGTATCAGATTTCCCTTAAAAATACGAATCAGCCATCAAATTGGAACAACTTGCTTGAAATAAAAAACCATGCCTTTATTTTCTAAGCATTTCGGGCGTTGCCCCGCTGCGAAAACCCAGATGTTCATGTGAAGAATCCAGGGAGCTGGACATGCGGGCAGAAACCCTGTAGCTGGCACAATAGGAAGCATTGCATAAAAACGACCCGCCTTTTATCACCTTTGCCGGAATCGAGGGATGCTCAGGTTTATCAGGCCCCGGAGGATTATGTGGCACCTCAGGGTGCAATGATCTTTTATGGTAATCCACGATATACCAATCACTGGTATATTCCCATACATTTCCTGCCATATCAAACAACCCATAATTATTAGGTGGAAATGAGCCTACCGGGGCGCTTTTCTCAAAACCATCAGCTTTCGAGTTTTTAATTGGAAAATCACCATTCCAGGTGTTGGCCCTCTCGGGCAGTTTTGAAGCGTTATTTCCCCAGGAGTATATGGCATTCTGCAATCCACCTTTTGCCGCAAATTCCCATTCTGCTTCTGTAGGTAAAGGTCTCCCCGCCCAGTGACAATATGCTGTAGCATCCTCAAAGGCTATATGCACGGCAGGATAGTTATCCCTTCCTTCGATCGAACTTCCGGGGCCTTCCGGCTGCTTCCAATTAGCGCCAACTTTCCAGACCCACCACTGGGAATAATCGTGAATATCGATAAGGTTGCTCTTTGGCTTATTGAATAGGAGGGAGCCGGGACGTAAAATTGAATCAGAAGGTTTCGGGGTCCCCAGTGGGACTTGTTTTTTAATTTCTTCCCAGCTAAGGGGGCGCTGGGCAACAGTCACATATCCGGTAGCCGCTACAAATTCTTTATAGTCTTTATTTGTAACCTCGGTCATATCTATATAAAAACCATCCACCCTTACCAGATGGGCAGGTTTTTCAGAAGCCATCGCCATGTTGTCATTAGCAACAGCTCCCTGTTGAAAAATGCCCCCGGGAATCCATACCATTCCTTTAGGAGTTGCTATATCCATGGGTTTTTCCTGAAACCCATCCACCATGCCTGGCTTTGATCCAGAATCTTTCTTCCCTTCCACTTTACAGCTCATCAATAAAATAATGATACTGCAGAGAAGAAAAATAAAGCTTCTAAATTTTACCCGAGTCATTTTTTTTGATAAATGCATCAATTCTAAAGTTTTTCCAGTTTTATTCCGGAAAGTACCGATTTTCCTGAATTTGCCTCGAATTCTACGAAAATTCCGTTTTCTGAATTAACCTTATAGGAAATCTCAACTGCCCTGATCCTGCCATAATCCCTTGCCAGGTTGAGATCCTCGGAAACTGCTTCCCCATTTATTTTAACATCAAAACTTCGCAGGTTGATTTTTTGTGCTTTTTCAGCAGCATCCAGATTGTAAATATTTTCCTCGGAAGCATTGAAATTCGGCTCAGCGAAAAGAAGGCTAAGCCTGTAATTTCCTTTTTTCACATCAAATTTATAGCCTGTAATCCCTTCTCTCATAGTTTGAAAAAGCGGATCGTTCTCTGTGCCCTGTATATCGGAGGCGGTGCCCTGAAATTTGTCCGCGGATCTCTGATAAACATCCCCTGCGATATATCCAAAACCACCCCTTTGGTACTGCTGGTCGCTGATCCAGATTTCTTTTGTAACAGGATCCGTATAATTTACGTGGGTACCAACATTTATCAAGAGTTCCTTTTTGTCGATTTCAGACAACAAATTTGATCGGTAATTAACCCTGATCTTCCTGCTGTGGAAAATATTTTCGGTTTCAGCCCTCAATACATGTGCTCCTTCGGGCAATTGCAAGGAAAAATCAGCAAGGGCGTCGTGAACTTCCGTAGAAAATTCCAGGCTGTCATTTACCTTCAAGGTCACTTTTTTGGCATTGGAAAATACCTGGATCTTAATCTTCTCATTTTTGTCCCGAATAAATTTCTCCTCATAATTCGCTCCTGCAATGTAAATTAGGGGTTCCTCGAGTAACCTTGCCTGGTAGTAATGGTAGATGTCTTTCTCACTGCGGTCAAAATTCACTAAACCTTTTTGGTTGATATACGGCATGGCATCCTGACGAAAGGAGGAGCCGAAATCCGCAAAGTTCCAGGCTGCCATTCCCACCACAAAATCCCTCTCCAGCACCTGATTCAGGTAAGATCTATGTAATTTAAGCTGATAGGCCTCGCTGTAATCCCAGGGTTTTGGATCCTCGGTCTGGATCCGGATATCGGCTCCAGGGCCGTATTCTGAAATTATTAGCGGTCTGTTCGGGTAGCGTTTATGTTGATTGTCAAGAAATTTTCCAAAATTCTCCAATCCCTGGGAATACCAGCCAAAATAGAGATTCCAACCAATAACATCGGGAATATCGGCTATTCCGGAGGTGTTATAAAGCTCATTTTCGTGCAAGGCCATGACACTCAGGCGATCAGGATCCAGTTTCTTGGTTTGCATTTCCAGTTTTTCCGCCAGCGCGACAGAGGTTTTGATCTTGGCCTCTTTTTCCGCTTCGGTAATTGTATTGTTAAAGACCAGCCGGATAAAGATCTCATTCATATAACCCCAAAAGACCACCGAAGGATGGTTGAAGAACTGCGAAATTTGTTCCCGTTGCATTTGAAGTGCCACGAGGTGATATGACTCAGAATCTGTCACATCATTAATTACGGGGATTTCCGACCACACCAGAAGACCAAGTTCATCACAAATTTTGTAGACCTCCGGATCCTGGGGATAATGGGCTGTGCGAATAAAATTCGCGCCCATATCCTTTATCATTTTGTAGTCCGTCTTATGAAGTTTATTAGGCAAGGCATTTCCCAGACCTATAAAATCCTGGTGCCTGTTTGCGCCAATGAGTTTTATATGATTTCCATTGAGGAAGAAACCTTTTTCAGGATCTACCTCAAACCAGCGAAACCCAACTTTTGTATCAAAAACATCCTGCACTTCCCCTGATTCCTGATCTGAGATCCGGGCCTGTATGCTATATAAATTTGGACTATCGGGGGACCATAATTCAGGATCTTTGATCTGATATTCAAAATTTAAGGATTTGGTTTCCGAAGGTCTTAAGCGGAGTTTTTTACACAGGGTCTTTACCGAGTTTGATTCAGGATCGAAGATCTCAATGCTTACCAGGGTGTTTTTATTTTCTGAAGAATGATTTACGAGCCTGGTTTCCAGCTGGATTTTGGCGCTTTCATCAGAAACCTCAAGGGTTTTTACAAGGATGTTCCCTGTTGCTTCATTGGCAATTTCAAAATGGACCGGATTGGAAATGATCAATTCCAGATCCCGGTAGATTCCTCCGTAAAAATTAAAATCGGCATCCAAGGGAGGAACATCTATATTGTGAGCATTATCAAGCTCAATTCTCAAATTGTTTTCTTTACCAGGGTTCAGGGCATCGGAAATATCCCAGACAAAACCTGTGTAACCTCCCCGGTGTTCGCCTATTTTTTGATCATTGACAAATAGAGTGGTGATCTGATTGCTGCCTTCAAATTTGAGGAAAACTCGTTTTTGTCCCCAGGCTTCCGGAGTGAACAGGGATTTTTGATAGGTGCCTTTTCCGCGGAAATATTCTTTGCCATCCCTGAAGGGGTCCTCTGTATTCCAGGAGTGGGGAATATTGATTATCTCTGGGCATTCCTGATTTTCTAAAGAAAATTCCCAGGCGGAATTGAGACTTTGCAGATTCCTTTGAGCCGCGAGGTTAAAACTAAATAGGATACTGAGTGCGAAAAGATATATGGAAGTGTGCATAGGATTAGTTTAAATTTTAGAAGGTGGTTCAGGTAAAAAGGCCTGTGCCCAGGCAACTTCAAAATCGCCTTCTTTGCAGGGGTTTTTCTTGGGTTTTCCGGAGAGGATCTTTGCCCTAACAAACAAATAGCCCATGGGGAGAACAAACTCTGCGGTAGTCCGGGGGATTGTTTTCAAAACCTCATAGCGGGATTTGCTACTATGCGCCGCTATAAACTGGATTTTATACCTAACAGCGACTTCGGTTTTAATTTTTATGGAAAGGCTATTGTTCTTAAAAGTCACTTTTTCGAGGTCAACTCCTGTAGTAGCATAAAATTTTCCGGATTCCATACTTTTTATTAGGGAGTGCGGATAAAGTTTATCGGCCTGGACCATTAACCAAGGGTGGCCGGCATTGCTGAATGTACTTCCAAAAAAGTGATAATGACACTCAACCCAGTCTTTCCCACATTTTTTTAAATATTCCAAAAAACCTTTCTGGTAGGTGGAATCTTTAGGGAGGGTTTTCCAATTTTCGTCTGCTGCAATAATTTTGTGATCTGAAAGGGCCACAAAATCAAAGCCCTCATTTTTGTACCATTCTTTGATTATCTCGGGAAATTCATCCCTGTCACTCCAATAGGAATTGGAATGAAGCTTCCCTTTGTAATATTTTTGATTTTGGGCCTCGCAGCTCCCCAATAAAAGAAAACCGGCAAATATGCTAAAAATCCTGAATACTCTGGGGAGCAGTATCATCTGCAGCTATATTGGTTCTTATTGATAAAAAATTATTTTGCAGTTCTTCATTGGTGTTTGCAGCGGAATTTCCGGGATGCTCCTTTGATAATATGCTACATTTTATTATTCCCGAAAGCCATAATTTATTCCGAAAATAAGAACAGGTTTATTTTAAAATTTCAATTTGACTTTTTTCTCCATTTAGAAACACCTGGTTAAAGAAGCTGAAAACTTCAGGAAAATAGTCAAAGGGCATTCCTGAATGTTCGTGCTTACCGCCTTCAAAGCTGTATAGCATATAAGAGGTTTTGAGCTTTCTGAGTTTTTCGGTGATGGTTTTGGAACCGTCCAGCATAATATAGCCGGGTTCCCCGGGTTCGCACCAGTGATGTGGCCCGGTGCCATAAGGCACCAGGTTGTCCTGGGTGCCGTGAAAAAAAACTCCTGGAACAGCATTTTCCATGGTGATATACCGGGCGTCCACCACGGCTCCTGCCAGTGAGAAAACTCCGGCAAAATCAATGTTTTTAAAAGCAGAAAGATCATCCAAGATCAGTTTGCCGTTATATACTGCAATTAAAACCGCTTCAGCCCCGGCACTGCTTCCTCCAACGATTATCTTTGAGGTATCTATGCGAAATTCCTCCCTGTGGTCCACCATAAATTTAACAGCATCCAAAAAATCTTCCGCAGCCAGTTTAAAGGTTTGCATTTTACCGGAGGCTTCATAATCGCAACTAAAAGACTGGCCCTTCCTGCTGAGGCGATATGAAATTTGGACGGCGACATAGCCTTTTTTAGCAGCGGCTTCTGCAAATCTTACCTCCGCCTGATTGGTTCGCGTTCCGCCTGAAAAACCTCCTCCGTGCATAAAAATTATTAAAGGCCGGGCTCTCAGGCTATCATTTTCTGGCTGATAAATATCCAGCTTAAGGTTTTCGCCTTCCTTGCTCGCATAGGTTTTGGTAATTGGTTTTTCTACCTCAAAAACAGCATCGATAAACCGCTCCTGGGCTTGAAAAGGGAGCACCCAGATAAAAAATAGGAGAAGAATACTTTGTCTCATAAGATCAGGAAAATTTAGAAAGTTCAAGGTAGCTTTTTTTTAGCTCAATAGAAACGCTAGGGTGATCGAAATTTTGGATTCTAATTCCAGGTTCCGATTTCTAAATCCCCCTTAGTGTAAAATTATATTGTCAAATCAATTTTGAATTTTAAATTTTGAATTTTTTTTCCTACTTCAGGCAACCTTTCGTAAATTTCTTGCGTCTTTATAAATAGAAGGCTTTAATTAAAACCAGTGAAGGTTATACCGCTTATTAATTACGAATCTCAGTTAATCGCGCGGGCTATTAAAAATAACCGGGAGGCTCAAAGGTGCCTGTATGATTTGCATTCCGGGAAGATGCTGAGCCTTTGCAGGATGTACATAAAGGACCTTCATCATGCGGAAGAGGTCATGCTCAACGGCTTTTTTAAGGTTTTTAAACATCTTGCCGAATATAGAAAAGAAGGGAGTTTCCAGGGCTGGATAAGAAAAATTATGATCCGGGAATGCATTTCCTTTTTAAGGAAGGAAAAATCGCTGGAATTCAAGGAGGAAGCTATTGAAGATTTCAATGGGAGCTTCAATAATATAGAATCTGATATTAATGTAGAGGAGATCCAGCAACTCATAGATTCCTTGCCGGAAGGATACAGGCTGGTCTTTTCGATGTATGCCATTGAGGGCTACAAACATCAGGAGATTTCCAAAATGCTCAATATCAACAAAGGGACCTCAAAATCCCAGTTGTTTAAGGCTAGAAGAATGTTACAGGAAAAATTAAGAACTCAAAATATTTCGGGTTATGGGGCAGTTAAAATTTGAAAAGGATTTCAGAGGGAAACTCAATCGGCGGGAGATAGATCCAGAATCCGGAAGCTGGGAAGAACTCAGCGCACGATTAAACACCGATGAAAGGGGCAAAAGCACTGCAATTTGGTGGATTGGAATCGCGGCGAGCTTAGTTGGGGGAATCCTGATTTCTAGCCTGCTATTCATTAAACCCATTTCTGAATCTCCGGAGATTGTCAATGCTCCGGCAGAGGAAATCTTTGAGGAGGAAATGGAACCCCGGCAAAGTTCTCAACAAAAGCCTGCTTCAGAAGAAGTGGCAGAGCTGCAAAAGGCTTCTGTTAAACCCCTCGAAAATATTTTTTCCAAAAAGGAACCGTCCTCCATTTCAACTCTTGCCTCCATTGGAAACCCTCAGGAAACCTCAAATAAAGGAAACGATCAAACCCAGGAGGATCCTGGTTTGAGCTTAGGGACAGGTACTATGGAGATTCCTAAGGATGGGATTGCACAAGCTTTATCTAAACAAGAAAAAACAGGGGGTATTACGGATTCTGAGGTGGAGGTGCTTCTGGCAGCAGCTGTTGCAAAAATAAGCGCAGAGAGGAGCGCGAAATATGTTTCAGAAAGTATAGATCCCAAACTCCTTCTTTTGGAGGCGCAGAGGGAACTGGAACTATCATTTAGAGAAAATGTTTTCGAGCTTCTCAAACAGGGGTATTTCAAGGCTAAAACCGCAGTAGTCAACAGGAATTAACAGGGGTTCATTATAAATAGATCCTTTTATTAAAGCTAATTTATTCATCAAAAACCAAAAGAAATGAAAATTATTACACTTTGTATCAGCATCTTCTTGCTGAGTTCAGGAATGCAGGGTCTTCAGGCCCAGGAAGCTGAAGTTCCTGAAAAAACAGAACAGCTCGAACAACTGAAGGAGCAAATTATTGCGGATGAAAAAGCGGTTTTAAAACAAAGCCTGGAAGCTATAGCCCTGCAGTTGGAAAACAGGGAAATCTCTTCTGCCCAGGCGGATAGCTTGAGGGAAGAGGCAGCTAAAAAACACGCCTTGAATATCGAGAACAGGCTTGTAATTGCAGAAAATGAAATCCAATGGCAACTGAGGAATGAGGAGGAGTTCACAGAAGAGAGTGGAAAAAGCATGGATTCTGAAAGGGAGAAAGAAGAGGAATGTGAAATCCGAGATGATCGCAGCTCCTTCCAAATGGTTGTTGCGGCCGGGTTTAACAATGCCTTAGAGGATGGGCAATCTCTAAATAATTTGGATTTCAAATTGGCAGGCAGCAGATTTTTGGAACTGGGAGTAGCCTGGACCACTCGAGTTTTTGAAGATTCGAACTGGCTGAGATTTAGATATGGCGTGTCTTTTCAGTTCAACGGATTAAAACCTACTGAGAATCGCTATTTTGTGGAAGTTGGAAATTTGACCACTTTAGAGGTTTATCCTTTAGATCTTGAAAAATCTAAATTTAAAATGGATAATCTTGTCCTTCCCTTGCACTTTGAATTTGGACCCTCCAATAAATCTGAGACAGATGATGGCACCTGGTTTTATACCGGCAAAAAAATTAAAATAGGAGTGGGAGGATTTGTTGGGGTTAATATTGGAGAGAGACAAAAACTTCGCTATAAGGAAAATGGGGATAATGTAAAACGCAAGCTTAAAGGAGATTTTAATACCAATGATTTAATATATGGCTTAAGTAGCTATATAGGTTGGGGAAACACCTCCATTTATGCTAAATACGATCTTAATCCCATATTTAAAGATCCCAATGTGGAGCTGAACAATATTTCCCTTGGGGTGAGATTTGATTTTGATTGATTGGAATCCATGGTTAATAACAACTTTTAATTAACCGGCAGGGCTTGTCGGTAAGTGTAAATTTTACTTGGCTATAAAATATGTTAAACTTTGAAAATCAGTTAATTAAGTTATTATTAATTGAAAATTGGCTTAAGTTTTGATGTAGTGTAAGTAACATTCTGCTAAGATGTTGAGAGAGGATGGTTTTCTTGTATTTGAAAACTGTTCTCTTTTTTTTGTTACATTTGCCCGACTTACAAAACTTTATTTTCCAGGAAATTTTGATCTCAAAAAACACCATAGACCAGGTATTTGAAACCTCCAGAGTAGAGGAGGTGTTAGGCGATTTTGTGCAGCTAAAAAAATCGGGTAGTAATTATAAAGGCCTGAGTCCCTTCACCGATGAACGAAGTCCTAGTTTTATGGTTTCTCCCGTAAAACAAATCTGGAAGGATTTTTCAAGTGGAAAAGGTGGGAATGTGGTTGCCTTTTTAATGGAACACGAACATTTCACCTATCCCGAAGCCATCAAGTACCTGGCAAAAAAGTACAATATTGAGATTGAGGAAACCGAGCAAAGTGACGAACAGAAGCAATCTGCCGATGAGCGTGAGAGTATGTACCTGGTTTCTGAATTTGCAAGTGAATATTTTCAAAATATATTATTAAAATCGGAACAGGGAAAAGCCATTGGACTTAGTTATTTTAAGGAACGTGGATTTACCCTGGAAACCATCAAAAAATTTGATCTCGGGTATTGTCTCGACCAATGGGACGCCTTTACTTCTGAGGCGATAAGAAAGGGATACCAACTGGATTATCTCGAAAAAACAGGGCTAAGCATTGTAAAAGGCGAAAAGCAATTCGACAGATTCAAGGGGCGGGTGATGTTCCCAATTCATTCCATGTCCGGGAGGGTATTGGGTTTTGGGGGGAGAATTTTGTTAAACGACAAGAAAGCAGCAAAATACCTGAACTCCCCGGAGAGCGAGATCTACCACAAAAGCAAGGTTTTATACGGGATTTCCCACGCCAAGCAAGCCATCGCAAAGCAGGATAATTGCTTACTGGTCGAGGGGTATACCGATGTGATCCAATTCCATCAAAGCGGAATTGAAAATGTGGTGTCCTCCTCCGGCACCGCGCTTACCTCTGAACAGATTCGGCTTATAAACAGGCTCACAAAGAACATTACTGTACTTTTTGATGGGGATGCCGCCGGGATGAGGGCTTCAATAAGGGGGATCGACCTTATTCTGGAGCAGGGAATGAATGTGAAGATATGTGTTTTTCCCGATGGAGAAGACCCTGATAGTTTTGCCAGGAAGAATTCTCAGGACGATTTGCAGGAATACCTGTCGGAGAATGCCAAGGATTTTATAGAGTTTAAGGCCTCCCTATTATATGAAGATGCCAAAAATGATCCTGTAAAAAGGGCCAACCTTATTCACGATATGGTCTCGAGTATCGCCAAGATCCCAAATCAAATCCAGCAGGAAGTTTATATTCAGGAATGCTCCCGGATAATGGATATTTCGGAACAAGTGCTTTTCTCTACGCTGAGCCAACTTCTTGCCAAGGAAGGTAAAACAGGCCCAGCTCAACCCCCCAAGGGGAAATCCTTTGAGGTGGTCAGAAACACGGAAACTTCAAAAAAAGCCAAGGTTGATGAATTGTTTGAACTAGAGCGTAAGATCATAAGTTTACTATTGCTATACGGCACAGTGGAAGAGGAATTTGAAGATATGGTCCTGAAGGAAAATGAGAAGGGAGAATTGGTTTTGGAGCCAGAAATTCAAAAAGCAAAGGTTTTTGAAAAGATCTTTCTCGATTTGCAGGAAGACGAGGTTGCCTTTACCAATGATTTGTTCAGGGAACTTTATTCCAGGATTATTGCCGGGTTAAATCAGGATGGAGGGTTGCCCTTGGAAATTTTTATAAATCAACTGGATTCTGAACTTTCGGCTGAGGTTACTACCATTTTAATGGAGGAAGAGCAATACAGTTTACATGACTGGGAACGTATGGATATTTTTGTAAAAGCCAAGAATACCACCATTGCCAGGCTTGTCAACGAAACCATTTTGGCCTTGCGCAGGTTCCTTATCACTCAAAAAATAGAAGAACTTTCCCAAAAGATAAAAGATTCCCCTGAAGAAGATTCGAAGGAGATCCTGGAGGATGTTATGGATTATTTAACCTTAAAAAAAGTCTTGTCCAACAAGCTTAACCGGGTTATGTAGTTTGTAATTGCAGCAATCTGGATTGATGGATCAAATCCGCTACGTTATCTACCTTGAGTTTTTTCAGCAGCCGGGTTTTATAGGTGCTCACAGTTTTTTCATTGATGGTCAATGCCTCTGCAATATCCTTGTTTCGTTTTCCGGTTGAGAGCAAATTTAAAACTTCGGTTTCCCGGGTAGAGAGTTTTTTGAATTTTGAGATCAGGCCATTGCTTTTAAAAATCCCTGAGTTTAATCTTTCAGTAATATCCTTATTCAAATAAATCCCACCACGCAATACTTGCAAGATAGCCGTTTTTAAGATTTCGGTGGATACGGTTTTTGAGATATAACCGGAAGCTCCTGATTTTATGGCGCTCAAGGCATACATTTCCTCTGGATGGCAACTCAAAACAAGTATCTTTAATCCGGAAAATTCAGATTTTAAAGTACGAAGGGCCGTGATGCCATTTATTTGAGGCAAATCAATTTCCATGATTAGAAGGTCCGGAATTTGGTGTTTAAGGAATCTAAACAACTCGTTTCCCTTAGTTACATTACCAATTACCTCAAGATCATCAGTACTGCGTAATAAAGATGAAATCCCTTCATGGGTGATTGGATGATGATCTGCGATCAATACTGAACTCATATGGATATGTTAGTACTAAAATTTGCAGCGGAGGGGCTTTTGCAATTTAGATTATTAGAAAAATAGAGTAACTAAAATAACTGATTAAAACCTCAATTCCACAACTATTGCTATTTATTCGATAAAAGTATCATTTTTTTAGGTGAATGGGAATTTTACATATAGGAATAGGCTGCATTTTATGTTGATTTGCATTATTTAGGCGTCTATAAATATTAAAAACTTCCAATTTCCGACCGGAAAGATGGGTCGTGTCCTTTTTTTCTTTAACCATTTTCATAGCCCACTCCAGTTCGTCATAGCTTGCACCTATCTGATCTTCATCACTTCGGCAATCACCAAAAAGGCCATCAGAAGGATCAGCATCCAAGATCGCCTGGTTTATATTTAAAAACCGTGCAATTTGATAAACTTCACTTTTCATCAGATCTGCGATCGGACTCAAATCAACCCCACCATCTCCATATTTAGTGAAAAATCCAACTCCAAAATCTTCTATTTTATTTCCTGTCCCTGCAACCAAATATTTATGTAACCCGGCAAAATAGTACAAAGTGGTCATTCTTAAACGCGCCCGGGTATTGGCCAGGCTCAGTTCCAGATGTTCGCTAGCATGGGCTTGCGGCACGACTTCCTTAAATTGTTCGAAAACCGAGGTGAGGTCTACCTGCAGGTTGGTCACATTGGCAAATTGATTCTTTAGGGATTTAATGTGATTTTGTCCCCGGGATACATGAGTTGGAGCCTGATG
>JBGSWA010000036.1:0-7131 GCA_041752645.1 Gillisia sp.
TCATTTAGAAGTAAAAAAAATGTTAATCACTCGGGAGCCTCCGGTACTGTTGAAATCGTATTAATTACACCTATAATACACCTCAAATTTTGGAAAATTGCTCTAATAAAAGTTTGATAGATACTGTATTGGCAAATAAAACAGCATTTTTTTTTGATTTAAATTGATATCAAATTCAACTAGATTTTCAGGATTTGTATAAATTAAAAATTCAAATTTCTCTTTCTTTAATTATGGCACCTATTTCTTTAAAGATTTCATCTTTAATTGGAAATTCTTTTAAAAAAGAATTCGTTAAACTTTTAATGAAATAAACTCTCATACTTGTAAAGTTGAATTTTACAGAAAGATTCCTACTAAAGGTTTTGGATGTTATGTTAGAGATTAAGTTAAGCGCATTTGCCGGCTTAGTTGTTTGTTAGTTGATGTCTAAAATATCACTTTTTAACTAATTGCCCGCTATTTGTACTTAGCCGATGTCAGGAAACGTATTATTATTAGCATCAAAATTTATAGGTTCAAACAATTCATTTCCCACACCATAATGTATGATTTTTTCATGTTGAAAACGTCCAATTATACATGCTGGATTTGTTCCAAATTTTTTAGCATACTTAACTATATCATTGTAAGTTATTATTGGATTTAAACTCAGAATTTCTTGCTCTTCCTTTTTACTAAGTATCCATTCGGAAGCAAATTTATCAGCTTCATTTTCAAAGTCTTGATTTTCTCCTTCTATATCTATATTTTCAATAGACACATATTTTTTTCCATGTAATAATATATGGCCTACTTCATGAAAAAATGTGAACCAAAAAATGTCATTTCGTCGATATCTACCACTTAATTGGATAAGAGGAACATTTTTCACCCATCTTGTTGAACCGTGAATTGGTGCTTTAGGCAAACAAGGAGTATATACTACCTTTACACCTGCAGATTTACAAATATCATGGAGTTCCTCAAAAAAGTTTTTAGGATGTTTAGCCATAACTGCCTTAATCTCTGGCAGTTTTTTCTTAAAAACAGCCATGTCAAAATCAGGAGTATTAATCTTTTCAGCTTGTAATTCTCCTTGCCTTAACCAAGCTGCAATTGCAGTAGCATTTTCTTGATTTTTCAATGATATTCTAAATGCAACTTTGGTTCTTTGATTGTAATAATAATCTTCAAAACCTTTTTGGGAAGCAACTTCAAAAAAATTAAAAAGCTCTATTACCTTTTCCTCAATTTTTTTAGTTTTTTTAACCCAACCTAAATTTGCCATTTTTGGATAAGGAAAGTTTTTTGCCCATTCTTTGCATTGCTCAATTTTTTCTTGAAAATTAACTCTCGCGACATATTCATCATAATTTCTTTGAGCTTCTATCCAAAAATGAGCTGGAATTTTTAAAACTTGCTCAAAAAGAATCGCCATATCTGGAGTTATAGAACTTTCACCTTTTAATAAAGCTGTAATTGTTTTTTCTGGTTTACCAGTTTTAACCGCAAATTCTTTAGCTCCTATTTGTTTTTCTTCAAGTGATTCTATTAAAAAGTCAGAGGGATGTGTAACACTCTCTGGATAATATTCGTTTATAATTGCCATCTGTTTCTCTTTAAGGTTTAGTGGTAGTCTTCTATTTCAATGATCTCGACTCCTAAGATTTCTATCCAAATATATTTACCGTCGTTATTAATAGGTATTGGATTTTCTTGAGCTGTGAAGATTAGTCTGTAAGGATGATCTAAATCACAAGCCAATTGTCCTTTTCTTGGACCAGTCAATTCGTGAAATCTTCCCGGTTGATTTCTTACGTCCTCTAAAGTTTTTGCGTATTTCAGCTGATCTAATCTTCTTTTGTAAATTTTAAATCTTCTATCGCCTAATTTTTTAATTCCTTGTTTATCATTATTAGCAAACTTATTTAAGCTTTTGTTTTGAAATTTTATATTCACTGGAATTAAATTTTTTCATTACTTCTCCTAATTTTTTAAAACTCGCTCTATTAAAGCACAAATGTAGTTAATAAAAAAATTAACACCAAGTGTAAATTAAAATATAAAGTTCAAGTTGAAATTTTAGGATATTATTTTTTTATAAAATATTTCCCAACGCCTAGTTTAAAACAAGTTGCAGGATTGGAGACGAATAAATAACTGCCGTGTGGCCAAGTTACCTTTTTCATTTTTTTAAATTTGAACTGCTAGGACCAAATAAAACATGACCAAGGATCTGATAGTTTTTTTATTTATTTTTGGCAAAATTATGGGCGAGTTTTCCTTTTCCTTTTTTTTAAAAAGTGATGAAATTTGGTGATAACAAAAATATTTTTTGTTTAAAAAAGTTAAGATTTGTACACTATTAGTTTATATATTTGATTATAATTAAACTGTTCTGGGTTTTTCTGTTTTTATTAAAATGAAACTCCTATAGTTTATACTTATTAAATTATCTGCACTATGGGTTTACATAATGAAAGTAAAATAAACTACCTGTTGCAGAAATGGCCTCCCGGTACTCCTGCCCAAACCGCCTGGTTAAGAGAACTTGGTTACAGTGACCAGTTAATCAATAAATATAAAAAAAGTAACTGGATGATACCTTTCGGAACCGGTGCTTATAAAAGGCCAAATGACAAGATCTCTTGCATAGGGGCCCTGCACGCATTACAGCAACAGACCAAAATAACAGTGCATCCTGCCGGACCTACTGCTTTAATGATGCTGGGAAAATCCCATAATCTCGATCTGGCGCAAACCCAGGTTTTCCTTGTGGGAAAACCTGGGGAGAATTTACCTGCCTGGTTCTTAAAACACCAATGGGAGTTCTATTTTAATTATACGACAACTTCATTTTTACCATCGGGATTAGGCATGGTAGTTCAGGAGGAAAAAAATTTTAGTCTTCAGGTCTCAGGAGCCGCAAGGGCTATGATGGAATGCCTGTATCTGGCACCAAAACATCAGGACCTCATTGCCTGCTATGAACTCATGGAAGGCCTGAGCGATCTCCGTCCCAAAGTGGTCCAGGGGTTGCTGGAAGCATGTTCCTCTGTCAAAGTAAAAAGATTATTCCTTTATATGGCAGAAAAAGCCGGACATAGTTGGTTCCGATTCCTTAAATTACACGATATAAACCTGGGAAGCGGTAAACGCAGTATAGCTCCTGGAGGGGTTTATCTACAAAAATATCAAATCACAGTACCTGAAAAACTAGAAGAATATGGCAGGATATAGAGACCAGGTAGCTTTATTGATCCAGATTATTCCGGAAGTGGAAAAGGTTCCCATATTTGCATTGCATGGAGGAACGGCGATCAATTTATTCATTAGGATATGCCCAGACTATCTGTAGATATAGATCTCAACAGAAGCCCGGGAAACTGCAATGCTTAACATCAGGAAAGGACTGGCATTTATTCAAAAGAATATTGAAAAGAATATCCCTGGGGTTAAGGTTAATTTTCAGGAAGAGCAACTTAAGATTCAGATTTCCAAAGGAGGTGCTGTTGTAAAAATAGAAGTTAATCAGGGAATTCGTGGTGATGGAAAACCTAAACGAGCTGATATTGTGTAAAAGAGTGCAGGAAGATTTTGATGCTTTTTGTAGTATACAATGGGTATCTATTGGTCAACTATATGGAGGGAAAATATGTGCAGCATTGGATCGCCAACATCCCATGGATCTTTTTGACTTACACTATATGCTGGAGAATGAAGGAATCACCAAATCCATTAAAGAAGGATTCCTGTTTACCTTATTGAGTAGTGGGAGATCAATGCACGATATTCTTTTTCCCAATAAACTTCTTCACCATATTAAATGATGATATGTTAGGAAATATTTAGTAAAAATCTCCTAATAAAATTGATAATTTTGAACAAAAATCGCCTTATTTAATTTATACTTTGTCTTTTAACTGAATTGCAATTTGAATGAATTTTCAATAAAATTTCATTTATTTCAATACAATTTCTATCTTTGCATTATGGGAAAGTTACAGGAACTCAAAAGACACCTTAGGAGGGGGCGTGTTTATCGCAGATCTGACTTATTAAAGTGGTCAGCTTCGGTCGATCGTCATCTTGACGAACTTGTAAGTGAAGGGACACTCGAAAAGCTTTCACAGGGTCTTTACTACTATCCTGAATTAACCTCTTTTGGAAAAACTCCGCCTCGAGAAGAGGTTGTGGTAAAAAGTTTTCTGAAAGATGATAGATTTTTGCTAACATCCTTAAATGCCTATAATTCATTAGGGGTTGGCACGACACAACTCTACAATAGACAAATCGTGTATAACCATAAACGACACGGGGATTTTATTTTGGGAAATAAAACATTTTCTTTTCGGGTAAAGCCCCATTTTCCCAGGAAAGTCACTCCTGAATTCCTGTTGGTTGATCTTTTAAACAATCTGGATCAGCTTGCAGAAGACCGTGACGAACTTTTGCAAAAAGTAAAGAGCAAGGCTACAGCAATGGATTCTCGTAAACTGGACCATGCCGTACGAAAATATGGAACAGCAAAAACAAAAAAGGTGCTGGAAAATACATTAGACCATGGCTGACTTTCTTCATAATCATAAATGCTTTGAAACCCTTTTGCGAATTGTGGCGGACGATAGAAAAATCCTTCCGGGACTGATCGAAAAGGACTATTGGATCATGCACTCGCTATTTGGATTACAACAAAATGGATTTGAGTTCCAGCTAAAGAGCGGTACATCCCTGTCCAAAGCATACGCCATAATTCATCGCTTCTCCGAGGATATCGATTTGCATATCAAACCCAAACCGGAATTGAAAATTAATGAGAATCCAAAAAACACTTAGCACCGCGTCGTTGAAGGAAGAAAATTTTATTATGACTGGCTCGCCAGCAACATCCATATAGATGGTGTCACTTCCGTGGAACGGGACAAATCTTTCGATGACGAAAGAGCTTACAGAAGTGGTGGAATCCGCCTAAATTATCAAAGCTTTTCTGAGCCAATTGATGGTGTAAAGGAGGGGATTTTGCTGGAAGCAGGATTTGCAAAGGTTACACCCAATAATAAAGTCACCATTTCAAGTTGGGCATTTGATGAAGCATTTCGCCGGGGTGTAGAAATTATCGACAACCGAGCTGTTGAGGTAGCATGCTACCATCCAGGCTACACATTTGTAGAGAAGCTGCAGGCCATAATCACAAAATTTAGGGTTGAACAAACTGAGAAAAAAGAGTTGCAAAATTTAATGAGGCAGTACTATGACCTAGCTAGTTTACTTGGAAATGAACAGGTTGCAAAGTTCATTGGGTCTGAAGAATATAAAGCACATAAATTAGAACATTTTGGAAAAGTTGATTTGGAGGTCCCGATAGCAGAGAATCAAGCGTTTTTTGCTTGAGGATAAAGATCTACATAAGCGCTTCGTGCAGCGTTATGAAGCGACAGGAGCCTTATACTACCAGGGACAGCCATCTTTTTCCAGCCTACTTCAAACAATAAATGAATGGTTGCCCAAATTATAATGTGACAAATTCCACAGTAGGGATTGACTTTCCGATATGCGCTTAAATCTGTGTTGTAGCATTAATTTCTAACCCTTAATACTATATTGTACAGGTTCCCAAGTTCCGTAAATGAGCCTAGTTAAAATCATGCTAACTGAATGACGTCTGCCTTAAAGCCAGTAAATAGGTTTCCCCTATACCTATTAACTGCATTTTTACCTCTATAACTTTTGACGAAATGTAAGCACTTTCTCAGGACCACCTCAGTCGTTCACTTTCTTTCCTCTCTTTTATCCATACACTGAATAACTCATTGGTCTACCTTTTCTTAAACGCTCAGTATAATTGCTCTTTACCACAGCTCCTTTATATACTTTGTAATGCCCACCTATACAGAGCTTACGGGGGGGCATCCAGTAGAACTGGATGCCATCATCACCCTGCTACTGAGGCAAACCCTAAATAACCATTTCATAAACCTTAATTTTCCAAAAATAATAAATTCTTACTTACCAAAAATTATCCATTCTTTATATCCGATTACAGCACTCAAAATAGATGCCTTAGATTAAAGTAAAACATGTAGAAAATAATTTTCAAAAAGTTATTCCCTTCTTAAATGCTCTACCTTATAGGATTTAAACTTTTATGATGACTTTTTCGTCTTGAAATTTACGCGGATTTATTTCAAACGAAAATTGATAACCTGAATATGTCCAGAAAGTAAAAAATAATCAATATCCCTCTTATAATGGCACTTATAAAAATGAACTTCATTCCTTTCTGTAAAACCAAAAAATACGGAAAAATCTACAAAAATTACACCCTAATTACACCTCAAAAAAACTGGATATTTTGTCGATATTTTTAAATAATAATTTTAAAAACTCTGGGAGCCTTTTATTAACCTGGGGTAGTAACAAACGAAATCATTTAGAAGTAAAAAAAATGGAAATCACTCAAAAGACCCCGGTACTGTTGAAATCGTATTGATTACACCTATAATACACCTCAATTTTGAAAAATAGATCTAATAAAGGTTTGTTAGATACTGTATGGCAAATAAATTTTTTACTTCTTTTAAATATCCCTTTTAACTCTTTTAGTCAAGTAAAAAAACTGAGAATCTTTGTCAATTTGGTGGGACTGGGTTTTATGCATCAAATGTTTTTTTCTCAGAGTTACTCCCAGGCTAACAACCTGCTCCTACAAGTAATCACTACAATTGACTTTGCCCTGGTATTCTTTTTGTGTTTTTTATCCTTGAAGAATTCCCTGACCTTGAAAAACCTGTTCATTTCCTCTTGGCTGATCCTTCGCCCAGACGGAAAATCATATAACTTTAATACCATTAAGAATGCCCCGACGAAAACCTCGTTTTCAAAACAGAATAAGAACATTCAGGCAAGTTTAGAGAAAATATTTTTCAGGGTCAATTATTTTCTGGAGCACACCCAGGATGCCGAGGTTACCGAGGATGTCCGCAAATTTTGCATAGGTATATAGGTGATACAATATCATCGATAATAAATTCTTATTTCCCAAAAACACATTCCTTATTTCCGATTACATAACGCGTGAAACATGTTAGAAAATAAATAAAAAAGATATTTCGTTCTTATCCCCAGTGTTTTCAAGGATTTAAACTTTTA
>JBGSWA010000037.1:0-23391 GCA_041752645.1 Gillisia sp.
CATTTTCTTTGTTCCGCTCCAAATCCTTTAATTTCCTGTTTTGTAAGCCCTCTTTTTCTTTATTTGGTTTTTTCATGCTGCTGATCTTTAGGTTATTCACATAAAATTCCAAAATCTAAGGCAGATTTGAAATTAAGGAACGTTAAATAAATCTTATAATTTCGGGTGATTCAAGCAGGCCTCGAAAAGTCTGCAATACTCGTAGCCTGTCAGCCCATTTTTTAACCAGGATTTAATTAAAATGGAGAGCAGCACAGGATTTTAAAAAGGGACCACCCTTTTTGCCCGGGACCGAGCATCTTCTAATTAAAAAAATGAATTCTCAATTTTCAGGTGTACGCTTATTCCCTTATAAATGGATTTTGGATTTCTGCAGGGGTAAAATTAAAATGAATGCGTAAATTCACCAAAAGCAGCAGGAATCATGAACAAACGGTTGGAACTTCAATTTCAGGGATTCTTGGCCATTCCCAGGCTTTGGTTTAAAAATGGTTTGTTCAATTTAACGCAATTTGAATTTCCCCAGCCTCCCCTGCTTTCCGGGGAAACTCTCCTGGAAGAGAGCCCATCGCTGCTCACCAATTTCGTGCTGGGCAAACGGGCCGAAAGTTTTTTTAGCCTCTCTCTCGCCCATTCGGAGGGATTTAATGTCCTGGCCCAAAACATCCAGATCCAGGCAAGAAAGATAACCCTGGGGGAAATCGATTTTTTAATAGAAGATACTGTCCAGGGCCGAAGATGCCATGTGGAATTGGTTTGCAAGTTCTACCTCTATGATCCGTCTTTGGAACGGGAATTGGAACGCTGGATAGGTCCCAACCGAAAAGACAGCCTGCTCGAAAAAATTGAAAAATTAAAACAAAAGCAATTCCCGCTGCTCTATAAACCTGAAACCGCGGGGTATCTTTCAGAATTAAATTTAAGATCGGAAGAATTAGAGCAGGAAGTATGTTTTAAGGCGCATTTATTTATTCCCAGGGACCTTAAAGACAAGACCTTTGAGCACATCAACCCCCAATGCATCTCGGGGGTTTGGATTCATTTTGAAGAATTCACCCAAAGGGATTATGGCAACTTTGAATTTTTGTCCCCAAAAAAGCAGGACTGGTTCATCGCTCCAAAATTTGGGGAAGATTGGGTATCTTATTCGGAAATTAAAGAAAGCCTGGGGGAAATGATTCTTCAAAAAAGATCCCCGCTACTCTGGATCAGGAAAAACAAGCAGGAGTATGAACAATTATTTGTGGTCTGGTGGTAGTGCTCAAATTTCTAAAGACTTATTATTAGCTGGATAGGATTCCAAATTATTTTTTTCTCAATTGTTAAATCTCCAGGGATTAGCTTGTAACTTTGCGCCTCTAAAAATCTGATGAAATCTTTATGAAGTCCAATTTTGAAGAAGCGATAAAAACTACCTGGTTTAGTATCCTTGGAAATGCATTGTTTGCCATTGCCAAGGGAATTACGGGGATTTTTGGGAATTCCTACGCCCTTATTGCCGATGCCATTGAATCTACCACCGATGTGTTCTCCTCCATTTTTGTGCTTCTGGGATTGAAATATGCCAATAAACCCCCGGATGACAATCATCCCTATGGCCACGGAAAAGCAGAACCCCTGGTCACCTTTGCAATTGTAGGATTTTTAGTGGCCTCTGCCACGGTGATTGCCTACCAGAGCATCGAGAATATCCGGACCCCCCATGAGATCCCCGAGCCTTACACGCTTATTGTTCTGGCCATCATCGTCGTTGTTAAAGAATTTTTTTATAGGGTTGTTTCCAAAAAAGGGGACCAAACTAAAAGTACCGCCCTGAAAGCGGATGCCTGGCACCACCGAAGCGATGCCATCACCTCCCTGATGGCCTTCATAGGGATTTCCATCGCTTTGTTTCTTGGAAAAGGATATGAAAATGCCGACGACTGGGCAGCATTGTTGGCCTCAGTGTTTATCCTGTACAACGCATATCAGATCCTTAGACCTGCCCTGGGGGAGGTCATGGAGGAGCATATGTTTGATGAGATGATTGAACATATCCGGGAAGAAGCCCAAAGGGTTTCCGGGGTGAGGGAAACGGAAAAATGTTTTGTTCGCAAGGCGGGAATGACCTTTCATGTGGATCTGCACCTCGGGGTTGACGCAGGAATTAGCGTTAGGCAGGGACATGACATTGCACATAGGGTCAAAAACAGGTTGTTGAGCGAATTCCCTGAAATTGCGGATGTCCTGATCCATATTGAACCCTTTGAGGTGCTGAAATAATTTTATTGTTTTAATTATGAGGGGATTTCTCACCATTGGCCTGCTGATCTTTTCCAATATTTTTATGACCCTTGCCTGGTACGGGCACCTGAAATTCGGGGAATTGAAGGGTTTTCAGAAACTGGGCCTTTTTTCCATTGTTTTGATCAGCTGGGGAATTGCCCTTTTTGAATATATGTTCCAGGTGCCCGCAAACCGGATTGGTTTTCAAGGCACTGGCGGGCCCTTCACTTTAATTCAGTTAAAGGTGCTGCAGGAGGTAATCACCCTGATCGTCTTTACCGGTTTCACCCTGTTGTTTTTTAAAAATGAAAGCTTTAAATGGAACCATTTTGCCGGATTTATATGTTTGGTACTGGCTGTTTATTTTATTTTTAAAAAATAGAAATCGCCTGTTACTCAGCACTTATTAAGAAATATTTAGCACTCCCACGCGTATTTATCCTTTGAATCCAAGTCAATTAAGCTTAAATTCATACTGTAATAAACAGCCTAAAAAAGTAGCTTATGGAACTGATCAGTCAACAGGAATTTGGGAAATTGTCCAGATATGCAAATGAGCTCTGTATTTCGATATTTATTCCAACCCAATCTGCCGGAGCGGAGGTTTTGGAGCGAAAAAATAGGATCAATCTAAAATCGAAATGGAATGCGATCAGGCAGCAACTTGAAAAAAGCGGGATTTCAGCTCAGAGGATAAAAAATATTGGAAAACCAATTGAGGAATTGTTGCAGGATACGGATTTTTGGCGCCACCAGTCTGATGGCCTGGCCGTTTTTTCTGCAGAAGGATTTTTTGAAAAATATACCCTCCCCATCAATTTTAAGGAATATCATTATATCGCCAGGGAATTTTATATTAAACCCCTGGTACCCATTCTCTCCGAAAATGGCAGGTTTTATCTTCTCTCCTTACAATTGGAGGAGGTAACCCTATACCAGGGGACAAAGCACAGCATAGGGGTGGTGTATGTGGAGGATCTCATCCCTACCAGGTTGGAGGAGCGCGTTGGATTTGATTATAAGGAAAAAGCCCTTCAGTCCAGACCTCAAAGGCAAGGCGAAGGCCATACGGAATATCACGGCCACGGCGGGGCAGACAATAATAGGAAAAGCGAAATTTTCAGATATTTCAGGGCCGTAAATGACGGCCTGAAAACGGTCCTACACAAGGAGCATGTCCCTTTAATTGTCGCTTGCCAGGATTCCTTTTTTCCAATTTACAAGGAGGCAAACTCCTATCAGTATTTATATGAGGAGGAAGCAGTAGGAAACCCGGGCAATACCGATATGTTGGAATTGCATGAAAAGGCATTGAAAATTATTGAGCCCTATTTCGAGAGGACCAAAATAGAAAAACTTAAAAAATTCGAGGAGCTAAATCATACTGTTAAAACTTCGGTCTCTGTTCACGAGATCATGCTCTTTATAGGTTTAGTTAAGCCGCATCCGTGGCTCAGATCGTATATGAACTTAAAAATTCGTCAGGGGGAAGAAATTCTGCCAGGCGAATTTTTTATTTAATCAGAGGAACATTTTTATTAAATAAGCTAACTTAGCTCCTTAAAAATTTATAACCATGGAAAATAATTTGGCTGTACTCATAGATGGGGATAATATTCCTGCGGCATATGTTAAAGAAATGATGGAGGAGATCGCTAAATACGGAAATCCTACAATTAAACGAATTTACGGGGATTGGACAAATCCGCAACTTATAAAATGGAAAAATGTGTTGTTGGAAAATGCCATCAATCCGATGCAGCAATACGGGTATACTACCGGTAAAAACGCTACCGACTCAGCAATGATCATAGATGCGATGGATATTTTGTATTCCCAGAAAGTGCAGGGGTTTTGCCTGGTTTCCAGTGACAGCGATTTCACCAAGTTGGCGACCCGCCTGCGTGAGGCAGGGATGAAGGTGATCGGGATCGGGGAAAAGAAAACCCCCAGGCCTTTTATCGTGGCCTGTGATAAGTTTATTTATATCGAAATTCTCAAGGATGTGTCCAAAGGGCCGGAAACCGAAGCTGCAAAAGGGAAACCCTCCAAAAAGGACAATGTGGATAAAATCACCCCCAAGGTGATCAAATTGATCGCCAGCACTATTTCTGATGTTGCCGATGAAGATGGCTGGGCATTTCTTGGAGATGTAGGCGGATTGCTTCAAAAGAAACAACCTAACTTTGATTCCCGGAATTACGGCTTTCAAAAACTGACTCCTATGATCAGCTCCATCGATAAATTTGAGGTGGAATCCAGGGAAAATCAGGTTGGCCGCTTTAAACTGATCTATGTCAGAAATAAATCGGACAAGTAAATTTTAATTCTTTGTCCTAAAAATTAGAATGCCATGCCGAGCATAAAAAAGATCCATAAAGCGGAATACCGGCCTATTGCCGATCTGATCACCTATTGCCCCCTGCCCTCCCGGGAGCTGCAAATGATAGACCCGTTCCTGCTCTTAAACCATCACGGACCGCAAAAATATGCTCCCAACAACTGCGGCCTGCCCTTTGGGCCGCACCCACATCGCGGAATGGAAACCCTAACTTTTATCCTCGAGGGAGATATTGCCCACAGAGATTCCGATGGCCATAAAAGCATCATTCAAGGTGGCGGGGTACAATGGATGAGCGCCGGGAGCGGACTTATACACTCGGAGGTATCTTTCGAGGATTTTAAAAAGGGAGGAGGCTCGCTCGAGATCCTTCAGTTATGGCTGAATCTTCCGGCGAAATTAAAAATGAAAAAACCTCAGTACCAGGGTTTTCAGAAAGAGCAAATTCCTGAAATATCCCTGGAGCAGGGGAAAATCAGGATACAGGTAGTCTCAGGGGATTTCAGAGGCACCAGCGGAGCCTTCCAAAGCTCCACCCACGCAAATTTAAGCCTGCTCTTTTTTAAAGAAACAGGAAGGCTGGATCTCAGGGTGCCAAAGGAGAATAACATCTTCTTCTATATGATAAAGGGAGAATTGCTGGTAAACCAGCAAGCGGTAAAAGCCCTTGATTTGGTGGAATTTGAGAATGATGGAGAAGACCTCAGCCTTGAGGCCCCCTCCGAGAGCATTCTTTTATTCGGCCATGCGGCTCCCCTGAACGAACCTGTAATTGCCAGGGGACCCTTTGTGATGAACACCACCCAGGAGATCAATCAGGCGTATAAAGATTATGAGTCCGGAAAATTTGGCCAGTGGCAAGATTAGTCTAATGTCTTTCTTCCAGCACCTTTGCAATATCCTTTAAGGCAAAACCTTTTGCCTGAAGCAGGATTAAATAGTGAAACAACAGATCGGCGCTTTCGTTTAAAAACAAATCATCGTTATCATCCTTGGCTTCAATCACAGTTTCTATGGCCTCTTCCCCTACTTTCTGAGCTATCTTGTTGATCCCCAGATCAAAAAGGGAAACCACATAACTGTCCTTTTCGGGGCGCAGTTCAGGGGATATCCCGCTTAATCTCTTGCGATCCGCAATAACCCCTTCCAGGGTACTTAGAAACCCGAAATTCGGAGTATTGACTTCCGACCAGCAGGTATCGGTACCGGTATGACAGGTGGGACCATGGGGGATCACCCCAATTAATAAGGAATCATTATCACAATCCTCCTTCATGCTCACCAGCTCCAAAAAATTTCCGCTTTCTTCCCCCTTGGTCCACAACCGGTTTTTTGTCCTACTGAAGAAAGTGACTTTTTTTAATTCCTTGGTCTTTAAAAAAGCTGCCTCGTTCATATATCCCAGCATCAACACATTTTTTGTAGTTGCATCCTGAATAATTGCCGGAACCAGTCCGTCTTTGTTTTTATTAAAATCTAGCTTCATATTTTCCATTATTTTTTTATAATTGTTTATCCCCGATGTGCCAAGGCGAATTCCTGCACGATTCCACAGGGTTTGAGGCGCTCCACATTTTAGCGCCGCACCCGGCTTTTTATCGGGTACTTTCAGCATTTTAATTACAACTTTCTAAATCTTTTGTGTTCTCTGATCTCTATCCGCCCAAATCCAATCCAAGGGCTCACATCTTTTAAATCCTTACGGGGATCCCATTTCTTCTCAATTCCTGTTTTAGATCCATAATTTCAATCTCCTTAAAATGAAAAACACTCGCCGCTAGTGCTGCGTCTGCTTTTCCTTCTGTAAAAGTATCGCAAAAATGCTGCATAGTTCCAGCTCCTCCCGAGGCGATTATCGGGATGTGCAATTCTGATGAAAGCCTGGCAAGGGCCTTATTGGCAAAGCCATTTTTAGTGCCGTCGTTGTTCATAGAGGTGAATAGGATCTCCCCCGCCCCACGTTTTTCAACCTCTTTAGCCCAGGCGAATAAATTCAGGTCCGTTGGGATTTGTCCCCCCATCAAATGCACCAGCCATTGTCCATCTATCAATTTGGCATCTATTGCCACGGTGATGCACTGGTTGCCGAATTTGGCAGCCAAATCATTGATGAGCTGCGGATTTTTTATCGCTGAGGAATTAATGGAAACCTTATCTGCCCCATTTTTAAGCAGGATATCCACGTCTTCTACAGAGGAGATGCCTCCTCCAACGGTAAATGGGATATTCACCTTTTCTGCAATCCTCAATACCAGCTCGGCAAGGGTTTTTCTCTTTTCCTCTGTGGCCGAGATATCCAAAAACACCAGTTCGTCCGCTCCCGATTGGGCATAGATCTCTGCCAGTTCCACCGGATCTCCCGCATCGCGAAGATCCAAAAAATTTATTCCTTTAACCGTTCTGCCATCCTTTATATCCAGACAGGGAATTATTCTTTTTGTAAGCATGTTTTTTAGTATTGAGCTGTGAGCGTTGAATTTCTATTTTGATTTTCCTGATTTGTGATGACCGGGAACATTAATTTCAATTTTATCTGTTCTTTTAGTTCCCGCGGCTCAGACCGATTTGAGGCCGAACCCAACCGGGTACTTCCTGGAATTTTCGTTTTTTTCTGCTAGTCCTGGGCCCTGGGTCTGGATTCCTGGTTTAGGGCCCCTTCTTATTTCTCCTGTATAAAAGCTTCCAGCTCCTTCAGGGAAATTCTGCCTTCGTAAATCGCCTTTCCAATGATGGTGCCTTCGCATCCCATTTCAGCCAATTTGGGAAGCTCGTAAAAGGCGGAAATCCCTCCTGAGGCGATCAGGTTTATCCTTCCAGGACCATCCTTAGTTTGGGCAATGATCTTTTTATAGAGATCGATAGATGGCCCTTCCAGCATCCCATCCTTGGAAATATCAGTGCATATTACATAACTCACCCCTTCTCCCTGGTACTGCTGAATAAACGGGATCAATTCCTCTTCCGATTCTTCCTGCCATCCGCTTATGGCAACTTTTTCATCCTTGGCATCGGCCCCGAGGATGATCTTCTGGCTCCCGTACTTTTGCAGCCAGGATTTAAACACCTCAGGGGCCGTCACTGCAATGCTTCCACCCGTGATTTGATGGGCACCACACTCAAAGGCCACCTGCAGATCCTTATCCGATTTTAACCCTCCCCCAAAATCTATTTTTAAACTGGTTTTGGAGGCTATTTGTTCCAAAACCCTATGATTTACAATGTGTTTTGACTTGGCCCCATCGAGATCCACCAGATGCAGATATTCAATTCCGTGGGCCTCGAATTGCTTTGCAACCTCCAGGGGATTCTCATTATAAATTTTTTTGGTGCTGTAATCCCCTTTTGAAAGCCTTACGCATTTTCCGTCTATGATGTCTATTGCCGGTATGATTCTCATTGAACTATGAATTTATTTTTTTGAGGCAGAAGGCTGAAAGTCATTTATCACTTTGCCCAGTAACCCTGCCTTTTTGGTTATTACTTTTTTAATTGTGATCAACTACATTTTTTATTCCCGGCTCAGTTTCAGATATTTTTGTGTCCTTCTTTTTTACTCAGCTTCTTTTTTCTTAAAAAGGAACTGCTTAGCTATCACCTGGATCTTACAACTTCAAAAAATTCTCCAGGATCCTGGCTCCCGCCTCGCTGCTTTTTTCAGGGTGAAACTGCACACCGTAAAAATTATCTTTTTGAATTGCGGTAGTATATTCAATTCCGTATGCTGTCTTGGCGATGGTTTCTTCACAATCCGGAACATAATAACTATGGACCAGATACACATATTCATTCTCCTTAATACCTTCAAACAAGCCTGATTCCAGATTGAATATCTGATTCCAGCCTATTTGCGGTACTTTCAGGTTGTTTTGAAACCTTACGACTTGCGCATCAAAAATCCCCAGGCCCCTGGTATTTCCCTCTTCTGAGGAGTTGCACATCAGCTGCATTCCAAGGCAAATTCCCAAAACCGGCTGTTTTAATGTGGGAATCAAGGCGTCCAAACCGGTAGATTCAAGCATTCTCATTGCGCTACCCGCCTCGCCTACCCCGGGAAAGATCACCTTATCTGCCTGGGAGATCTCCTCGACATCTTTGCTTAAAACAGCCTTATATCCCAGTCTTTTAATTGCAAAAATAATGCTCTGAATATTTCCTGCACCGTAATCTATAATTACTATTTTCATTTGTAACTCTTTTATTGGTTTTCAATGCTCATTACCTACTTCGCAGTCTCTGCATTGACCCTTGCTTCGAGATTCCGTGATGCTCACTTCATAAATTTTAAATTGCTTGCCATCACCTTCAAGTGAAATTTTATTCCAATCGATTTTTATTTCCAGCAATTTTGCAGGAACGTTCCAATTTTCAACAGATTAATATTTAATTAATGTGTCACTTCCTTATTTTCATTCCTCTTTTTACTTGGGACAACCAATCCCTTGCTTCAACCTGCCCTACAGCATTCCTTTTGTCGAAGGCAAAATCATTTTTTCTGCATCCCTTTTTACGGCCATTTTAATGGCCTTGGCAAAGGCCTTAAAAATGGCTTCTATTTTATGATGCTCATTGGTTCCCTCTGCTTTTATGTTGAGATTGGCTTTGGCCCCATCGCTAAAGGATTTGAAAAAATGTAAAAACATCTCAGAGGGCATGCTCCCGATCATTTCCCGTTTAAAATCGGCCTCCCAAACCAACCAGTTCCTGCCTCCGAAATCTATGGCCGCCTGTGCGAGGCAATCGTCCATAGGCAGGCAAAACCCATAGCGTTCAATTCCGAGCTTGTTCCCCAGGGCTTTGCTGAACACCTCTCCAAGGGCTATGGCGGTATCTTCTATGGTGTGATGCTCATCTACCTCCAGATCGCCTTTTACCTCAATATCCAGGTCCATTTGCCCATGCCTGGATAGTTGATCCAGCATATGATCGAAAAATGCGATCCCGGTCGAGATATTTGATTTCCCGGTGCCATCCAAATTGAGCTTGATGCGGATATCCGTTTCATTGGTTTTTCTTTGAATCTCGGCGCAGCGGTCACTGAGTTTTAAAAATTCGTATATTTTCTGCCAGCGATCGGTGCTCAGGGAGATACTTTTTTCAAGCTGCCCCCGGTCATTTTTGAGTTCCTCATTTCCCAATTCCTGATGGGTCTCAATAAAAATTCCCTTTCCACCAAAATTAAGTGCAAATTCCATATCGGTCATCCGGTCCCCGATCATAAAGGAATTCTCCAGGTCATAGGCTGTATTTTCCAGGTATTTTGCCTTCAAAAGCCCGGTATTTGGCTTTCTATCAGGTGAATTTTCTATTGGAAAACTTCGATCCATCAAAATCTCACTGAAACAGATCCCTTCATTTTTAAGGGTTCTGAGCAAAAAATTCTGAATAGGCCAAAATGTCTCCTCCGGATATGCCTCAGATCCCAACCCGTCCTGATTGGTTACCATCACCAGTTCGTAATAGAGCTCCTTTGCGATCTTTGCCAGGTAAAAAATCACCTCCGGATAAAACGTGAATTTATCCAGGCTGTCAATTTGAAAATCCGCTGGTTCCTTAATGATGGTGCCATCGCGGTCTATAAACAATACTTTTTTCATTGGTAGATTCTTAAATGTTCTTTATATGCTTTGAGTTAATTTGTCTTTTGTAGAGCCTCCAGCAGTCGCTGGTTTTCCCCAGGGGTCCCGATGGTCAACCGCAAGGTGTTTTCGCAAAGGGGTTGGGAAGATCGGTTTCTGATCACAATCCCCTTTTGTAATAATTGCTCGTAGCGCAGAGAAGCATCATCCACCTTTATCAGGATGAAATTGGCATCCGAGGGGTATATTTTTTTTACAAAATCCACCTCGAGCAAGGCTTTAAATAACCTGCCCCTTTCTCTCAGCAGCTCAGCGATTTCCAGTTTAACCGCACCGGTATCCTCCAGTCTTTCCATGGCCCGTTTCTGAGTGAGCTGATTGACGTTGTAGGGCGGTTTTATTTTGTTCAGGATCTGAATAATCTCCGGGGAACCATAGCAGATCCCCAATCGGATCCCAGCCATCCCATAGGCTTTTGACAGGGTTTGGGTGATTACCAGATTGGGGTATGCCTTTAATTTCCCAAGGGAGCTTTCCCCCTCTGAAAAGTCGATATAGGCTTCGTCAAGGACCACCAATCCGTTAAAATTATTGAGCAGCTCCAGGATCTTTTCTTGGGAAAATGAATTCCCCGTCGGATTATTGGGAGAACACAGAAAGATCAATTTGGTGTTTTGATCCACCCTCCTGAAAATTTCAGCAAGATTTGGCTGAAAATCAACACTCAGGAGCACTTCCCTGTTTTCAATGGCATTGATCCCAGCCAATACCTGGTACATGCCGTAGGTGGGCGGCAAGCTGATGATATTGTCTCTCCCCGGTTCACAAAAAGCCCTGAAGAGGAGATCCAGGACTTCATCGCTGCCATTGCCCAGCAGTATATTTTCAACCAACACTCCCTTTATTTTCCCGAGCAGTCCCTTGAGCGCCTTTTGTTGCGGATCAGGATACCGGTTCACCCCGGACTCGAAGGGATTTTCATTGGCATCCAAAAACACCATCTCTGAATCTCCCTGGGTGAATTCGTCCCTCGCCGAAGAATAGGGTTTCAACCCGGCAACATTTTTCCGGACCAAATTATTTATATCAAATTTTGTTTTCATCTGTTGATCTTCATCTTGAGATATAAGTTGGATTAGGAAGGCTAAAGGCTCCATTATACCTTCAAAACAGAACTTAAATTAATACTCCAATAGTTTTAATTGAGGACACTACTGCCCATTTATTTTTTTTAATCTCAGGCTCATTGCGTTTTTGTGCGCGTGAAGCCCTTCTGCCTCTGCCATCAGCTCAACACAGGGTCCTATTTCCAGGATTCCCTTTTCAGAGATTTTCTGAAAGGTCATGCTCTTTAAAAAACTATCCAGGTTCACCCCGCTGTATTGTTTTGCATACCCGTTTGTGGGCAGGGTGTGATTTGTGCCCGAGGCGTAATCCCCGGCGCTCTCCGGGCTGTAATTGCCTATAAACACAGATCCCGCGTTTTCAATGCCATCAATGAAAAATTCTTCGTTTTTTGTGCAGATTATAAGGTGCTCCGGGCCATATTCATTGATCAACTCCAGGGCGAGTTCCGCGGTTTCAATATAGATGAATTTTGAATTTTCCATGGCCTTGGCCGCAATAACCTTCCTGGGCAATTCCTCCAGCTGCAGCTCAATTTCCCTTTCAACCTCCCCTAGCAGCTCTTTAGAGGTAGAGACCAGGATCACCTGGCTGTCTGGTCCGTGTTCCGCCTGACTCAGCAGATCAGAAGCGACAAAGGCGGGCTCGGCAGAATCATCCGCCACAATAAGTAATTCGGAGGGGCCTGCAGGCATATCAATGGAAACCTGGTATTTGGTGGCCAGTTGCTTGGCAACTGTGACAAACTGGTTTCCGGGGCCGAATATTTTATAGACCCGGGGCACTGATTCCGTACCAAAGCACATCGCTGCGATTGCCTGGATCCCGCCGATTCTAAAGATCCTGGAGATTCCACATAAAGATGCGGTATACAGAATTGCAGGATGCACTTTCCCCTCCTTGTCAGGGGGGGTGCACAAAATAATATCCCTGCAGCCTGCAATGCCAGCCGGGGTGGCCAGCATCAAGATTGTCGAAAACAAGGGAGCAGATCCCCCGGGAATGTACAGGCCTATTTTTTGAATAGGTCTTTTTTCCTGCCAGCACTCAACCCCTGGGCTGGTTTCAACCAATAGCTTTTGGGTCCTTTGGGCGGCATGAAATTTTTCTATGTTCGCTTTTGCCAGGTGAATCGCCTGCTTTAACTCCTTGGAAACGGCAAGGGCAGCTTCCTTGATTTCCCCTGAGGGCACCAGGGTTTCCTGGAGGGCTGTCCCGTCAAAGAGTTCGGTGTATTTTGCAATGGCCCGATCCCCCTTTGTTTGTACTTCGCTGAAGATCTGGGTTACGGTTTGCTCGATCTCGGCTACAGACTGCGTCGGTCTTTTTAAAATTTCGGACCATTCCGATTTTTTGGGATTATATACTATATTCATTTAATATCACTTAGGTTATATTTTTCAGAAAGAGCTGGCAAAGCAAGCTGGTTTTTGGAATGGCACGTTACAGCACCATTTTTTCAATAGGCACCACCAAGATTCCTTCAGCCCCGCTCCCTTTTAACCCGTCTATAACATCCCAAAACCGTTCTTCATTTATTACCGTATGTATGGAACTCCAGCCTTTTTCTGCCAGGGGCAACACAGTAGGACTGCGCATTCCAGGTAGTAGTTTGATAATCTGATCCAATTTTTCATTAGGCGCATTCATCAAAATATATTTTGAGGTGCGGGCGTGCAACACCGATTTAATCCGGAATTGAAGCTTTTCCAGGATTGCCTTTCTCGCTTGTGAAATTTTTGGGGAGATCGCTAAAATGGCCTCGCTCTGAAGCATGACCTCCACCTCCTTCAAATTGTTTTTAAACAAGGTGCTACCACTGGAAACTATATCGCAAATAGCATCGGCAAGGCCAATATTTGGCGCGATTTCTACCGAACCGTTGATAATATGCAACTCGGCCTGGATCCCCTTTTCCGCTAAAAAAGCATTGACCGTATTTGGGTAGGAAGTAGCGATGCGTTTCCCATGCAGATCCTGAATGCTGTTGTATTCCATGGAATTTGGAACCGCCAGAGAAACCCGGCATTTGGAGAATCCCAGCTTCTCACCCCGAAGGATATCCTCCCCCTTTTCAATCAGGACATTTTCTCCCAAAATAGCGATATCTATCACGCCATCCCTCAGATACTGGGGGATATCCCCATTTCGAAGATACATCACCTCCAATGGAAAATTGCGGGCGGAGGCCCTCAACTGATCTTTTCCGTTGTCTATGGAAATCCCCGCGTCCTTCAAAATCGAAATGGATTCTTCATTGAGCCTGCCGGCTTTTTGAATCGCAATCCTCAGTTTATCTTTGCTCATAATTAATTGTTTTAAGTTCCTTTTGAAAATATACAGGTTTTAAAGTCCTTGGAATTTTTTTAATTTCAATTTTAAAAAAAGCCAATAAAAAAAACCCGTTTGATTGCTCAAACGGGTTTTTAAATATGTTGAAAATTCTACATATCACATTCACCTCGCCTAAGCGCTGTAAAATCTATGATGGTGATGTAGTTGAATTCTTCTCATGTCGAATGCAAATCTAACTTTATTTTTTACAAATAAAATCTTTTTTAAACATTTATTGTTATTATATTTTAATTGTTTCCTAAAATCAAGGGCATTCCTCCTTCTCCGGAACCAATTACAACAACTTTCGCATTAGGGGATTTAGCCAATTCTACAGTGGCCTGTATCCCTTTTTCCCTTAAGATCTGATCGTTTAAAGAGGCACTCAGGATTTTGTTGGCATTTGCCTTCCCTTCAGCATCAATTTTTTGTCTTTCAGCTTCCTGTTCTGCTTTGGTAAGCAAAAACACGTATTCCAGGGATTCCTGCTCCTGACGCAACTTGCGCTCAATAGCTTCCTTGATAGTTACTGGCAGGGAAACGTCCCTTACCAAAACCTCATTTATCTGGACATACTGATCTTTTAAAAGGAGTTTTGTCTCATCAAAAATTTCCTTTTGAATGGCCTCCCTTTTGCTTGAATACAATTGTTCAGGCACATATCGTCCTACCACTGCTCTGGCCGCAGATCGGACCGCAGGTTGCAACACCCGTTGAATATAAGCTTCACCCCTTTCGCGGTGAAGTAAACCCAATTGGGAATAAGAAGGTTGGAACCAGATGGAGGCATCTATGCTTATCTCCAATCCGTTGGAAGACAATACCTGCATTTTTTCGTCCAAAGATTGTTGACGCACCTCGTAAACAAAAACTTTATTCCAGGGTAAAACTACATGAAAACCTTCTCCTAATGGCGGTTGATCCACCACCACACCCCCTCCAAAGGTTTTATATAAAACTCCGGCTTCTCCGGAATCAATGGTAACTGTTGATTTAGCGATTAAAATGATAAAAACCACAATTACAAATAAAATGGGTAAACCAATTTTAGGCAATTTGTCCATAAATAAAATATTAAAAATTATTAAATTAATCCGAGGAATTTTCTTGCAAACCACTCAGCACTAAGACTTAATACCAGGGAGGCAAGCAGGAATTTCCAGGAGATCAAATATAGGGTTTTTTCATGGGTTTTTTGTACTGTAAAGAAACGTTTATCAGCAATTAAGCCTGCTGCGATGGCATGCGGATCATTTAGGAAATACAGCGCTTCCCCATTGTTTTTGGCCAGGGCTTGCAATTTGGATAAATTCGCACCGGAAAACTGTTGTTCCACATTAAAATCTAGAATTGAAAAAGTCCCTCTCCTTGCAATTCCGGAAGATTCTTCCTCAATCTCAAAGCTATACTCCCCGGCAAGCAGGTTATCTATTTCAACCTTAAACTGGGTGTTGCCGGGTGACATTTGGATCTCCAGGGCTTCGCCGGATCCTGCATTTTTAATTGTAATTCCCAGTTTCCCATCAGGATCAAAGCGATAATTCTGGTCAAAATACTGGGCTGAAATAGTGATTTGCTCATTTTCTAGGTAAAAGGCCTCGGCCTTAAAACGGAGCCTGTCCCTGCTTTGGGTTGCCGAGAGGTATTGCACCAATTTCCCGATAAAGCTGTCAAAGGGCTCAAAGGACCCCTGGTCCACAAAGGATTGCGCCCTCCATTTCCAGATGTTTTCCCCAAAAAGCACCGCTTGTTTGGTGGAATTATTTTGAAAAGTAACCAATAACGGCACATCTGTCGAAACCCCTTCTAAGGCTTGAAAGAGCATAGGGCTGAGGCTTTTATTGTTAAAATTTAGAAACCCAAAAGCATCGACCAGGGGTGGGAACCTCTCAAAGCCTATGTCTTCAAATTGAAACTGCGAGTAATTTGCATTGTAAATGGGAAAAATTTCCTGGGACTCCGCTGAGAGATCTTTCCTGAAATTTTTTTGTGCCGAATTCAGGAAATCCCAATCGGTTTGGGTACCGGTTATAATAATACTGCTCAGGCCATTGGTGCTGAGCTCTTCAAAAACGGATCTAAACTGATTGTTCGGCTGATAGAGCACAACTAATTGAAAATCACTTAATTCTATATTTTTATAATTTTCTATAAATTCAATTCTTGCCTCCCGCTGTTCATTGGCCTCCACCGCTTTTCGCAACATTCCAAGATCGGGATGAACCACTGAGCTCAGGAGCAGGACCGAGGTCCTCTCATCGATCACCTCCACCCCGAATTTTTTGTTATTGTTGAAGGTATTTTTCTCCGAAGACAAGGGAGTCATTCCCGCTTCAAACACAAAGGTTCCCAGTTTATCTGCAGTTAGGCTTGTGGTTATTATCTCCGAATTTTCCTCCTCGCTGAAAGAGATGGTTTTTGTAAACAGGACCGAATTTCCGGATTTGATCTCAAATTTGGTCTGTACCGGGGTATCCCCGGAATAGTTTAGAATTACCTCTACCGGGAATTTATTGTTTAAAAAAGCGTATGAATTGACATTTAGATTTGAAATGTAAAGATCCCTGTGAGCCGTGGTATCCCCGGTAACCACAGGAAATATCCTCGAGGATTCACTCGATCTGAAATATTGAAAATCCTCCCCCAGGCTTTGGTTTCCATCGCTGAGCAAAACAATGGCTGTTTGATTTGAGGGATTTAATGCTTCCAGGCTATTCAAGGCCTTGGAAATATTGGTCTGCTGCTTGTTAAATTCCAGGGAATCCAGATCAATCCGTCCTAGTTCTTTCCCGAACCCGTAGGTTTGAATCCTGAAGCGTTCCTGGAGTTTCGGATGGTTGAGCAGGTATTGCGCAAATAATTTAACACTGTCCCCTTTTTCCAGATACTCAATGGATGCAGATTGGTCTATGGCGAGCAGCAACTGTGGCTTTTCTTCCTCAAACTGGGTTTGCTTAATCTTTGGGTTAATCAGTAAAAGCAATAAAACAAATAGGCTTACAAAACTAAAGCCGGCCAGAAAATAGGTGCTCCGGGTTGCTTTTTTGGCGGCTATAAAATATTTAAAAATAACAAACCCCAACGCGACTAACGCGGCAAGGCATATTAATAAATAGGTTGTTACAGGCATCTTCTAAAAGTACAAAAATTGAAGCACGAAGTTAAAAATAAGAAAAAAGAAAAATGAGAAGAAAAAGGACGCCACCTCTAAGGATAAAATCCGTGAACCCCTTTACTAAACTTTTCTCTCCTCCCTTTTTAAACCCCTTCCAATGCTAAATGGGCACTTGTAAGGAAGTTTTAAGTAAGCATGCCACCATTGATATGCAACACCTGTCCGGTGATATAGCTGCTTAGATCACTTCCCAGAAAAACACAGGCATTTGCGACATCCAGAGGCGTACCTCCGCGTTTTAATGGAATGGAGTCCCTCCATCCCTGAACGGTTTTCTCATCCAGTTTCCCGGTCATTTCAGTTTCAATAAACCCGGGGGCGATCACATTTGTACGGATGTTTCGAGAACCGAGTTCCAGGGCCATGGATTTTGAAAATCCAATGATCCCGGCCTTCGAGGCGGCATAATTTGCCTGCCCTGCATTTCCTTTTACCCCCACCACAGAGCTCATATTGATAATGCTGCCGCTGCGCTGCTTTAACATGATCCGCTGAATGGCTTTGGTCATATTAAAAACGGATTTTAAATTCACCTCTAGTACCAAATCAAAATCGGCTTCAGTCATTCGCATCAGAAGATTATCCTTGGTAATCCCGGCATTATTGATCAAAATATCGATTCTGCCAAAATTTTCTGTCACGTTTTTAACCAATTCCTGAGCTTCCTGAAAATTGGCCGCATTGGACTGATATCCCTTGGCTTTGACCCCCAGGCTGTTGAGCTCTTGCTCGAGCTCCGCTGCAGCAGCTGCAGAGGAGGAGTAGGTAAAGGCGACATTGGCCCCGTGATGGGCAAAAACCTGTGCAATTCCTTTTCCTATTCCGCGGCTTCCCCCGGTTATAATCGCATTCTTTCCTTCTAATAATTTCATATGTGTTTTTTTATTGTTTTTCACTTGTCATCTGTAATTTGCACTTCTTCACCGGGCCTGGCGCCCGAATTTCGCCGATGCTCCTATGACTGGGTGCTATTTCTTGAATTACAGGGATCCATGGTATTTAAAACGGATAAACTAAGCCCTAAAATATAAATTTAAAATCCTCCTTAAAAACCGGACCTTGAGATGCAAGCAGGTTTGGAGGTAAGAGGCCCCGTTTTTCAAATATAAAAAAGACCAGGCAATCCCCCTAAAATAAAGAATCCTCCTGAGTACCCCAGATCAGGGTTCCAGGAGGATTTTATCTGTTTTTATTTTAGTTTATTTAAGCCTTTACAACCCCGGCTAAAATTTCGGCAACTTTCTTCCCTATCTCGGCAGGAGAATCCACCACGTAAATTCCATTTTCCCTTAGGATGGCTTTTTTGGCCTGGGCGGTATCTTCGCTTCCCCCCACAATTGCACCCGCGTGCCCCATGGTGCGGCCTGCAGGAGCAGTAACCCCGGCGATAAAACCAACAACCGGTTTTTTGTTTCCGTTTGCCCTCACCCAGGTAGCAGCATCGGCTTCCAGTTGGCCGCCAATCTCCCCTATCATCACAATAATCTCGGTATCATCATCATTCATCAGTAACTCCACCGCTTCTTTGGTAGTGGTACCAATGATAGGATCGCCTCCAATTCCAATGGCGGTAGTAATTCCCAAACCTTGTTTTACCACCTGATCCGCAGCTTCATAGGTGAGGGTCCCAGATTTTGAAACAATCCCCACACTTCCTTTTTTAAACACAAAACCAGGCATGATTCCTACCTTTGCCTATCCAGGAGTAATTACCCCGGGACAATTAGGTCCTATAAGGCGACAGGCTTTATTTTTGATGTAATTGCTCACCTTGATCATATCTGAAACCGGAATTCCTTCTGTAATTGTAATTATTACAGCAATCCCGGCATCCGCTGCTTCCATAATGGCATCTGCAGCAAAAGCAGGGGGAACAAAGATAATTGATACATTCGCACCTGTTTTTTGAACGGCCTGGGATACAGTGTTAAAAACAGGTCTTTCAAGATGGGTTTGCCCACCTTTTCCTGGGGTGACCCCACCTACTACCTGGGTACCGTATTCTATCATTTGTTCAGCATGAAAAGTACCTTCACTGCCGGTAAATCCCTGAACAATTATTTTTGAATCTTTATTTACTAAAACACTCATAATTTTTTGATTTTTACCCTACAAAAATAGGTTTTTATATAGAAACCCTAACGGCCTTTTAAAAATTTGTTGAAATAAAAGAACTTAAATTCTCTGGAGTTTCATCTGCAGCCTGGCTAATTTGATAGCCTTTGAACATTTTTCCGTCCTTAATTTCCCAGATGGCAATAAAATGAGCCACAGGGATTTCCTCCTCCGGGTTTTCGAGGGTTTTTATATGATATGTAAAACGAATGGTAACCTTATTTTTATCATATAACAGATGACTGATCTCGGCTCTCATGGATTCAAAGGTCATGGACATTTCAGCGCTCATGCTCATTACATCCTCAAAATTCATCTTGTTAAATCCCGCGCTGCTATTCCAATAAAGTTCGACCTCCGGGTGTAAAAACAATTGCACCTCTTCCGGATCCTTATAGAAATGGGAAGTATAAAAACCTTGCACTAATTTTTTATCGGTTAAACTCATCCCTGCTTATTTGATTTTATCTATTAGTCCCGGAAGTTTTTTAACAGCGGCAAATTCCCTTAATTTCGTCCTTGCCTCTCCCGAGGGAGTCCCCCAATACCTGGTATTTTCTTCGGTAGATTTAGAGACCCCGGTTTGGGCCAAAAGAATGGTTCCTTTTCTGATGCGCACATCGCTTCTTATCCCCACCTGGCCCCAAATGGTTACCTCCTCCTCGACTATCACACACCCGGCAATTCCGGTTTGCGCCGCGATCAGGCATCTCTCGCCAATGATGGTATCGTGGCCAATTTGAACCTGGTTATCGATCTTTGTCCCCGCACCTATAAAGGTATCTCCGGAAACACCCTTATCTATGGTACATAGCGCTCCTATTTCCACATGATGGTCAATGACCACCCTGCCTCCGGACAACAACTTGTCATAGCCTGTGGGCCTGGTTTTGTAATAGAAGGCATCTGCGCCTAAAACCGTCCCGGCATGAATAATTACGTTATTCCCTATGATGGTGTCGTCATAAATACTCACATTGGAATGGATCAGGCAATCCTCACCGATTTTTACATTATTCCCTATAAAGACATTGGGTTGCACCACGGTATTCTTCCCGATTTTCGCAGAATCTGCAATGTGGCCTGAGGCCTTCTGAAATGGCCTGAAGTATTCGGTAAGCTTATTAAAATCCCTGAAGGGATCCTCTGAAATAAGCAGGGCCTTTCCTTCCGGGCATGGCACCTCGGTATTTATTAAAATTACACTTGCAGCAGAATTCAGTGCCTTGTCGTAATATTTTGGATGATCTACAAATACGATATCGCCCTCGGTAACCACGTGAATTTCATTCATCCCATAGACGGGAAAATCTGCATCCCCACTATATCTTGAAGAAATAATGGTTGCAATTTGCCTGAGCGTGTGTTTTTGTGGAAATTTCATTTTATTTGTATTTAAAAACAAACAAGACCTTGATTCAGGAGTCAAGCCTAAAAAAATAAAAGATTTGGCTCGTATCTCCTTACCCTGGTCTCTATTTCATTCGTTCCTTATAGGTACCTTTTTCTGTTTCGATCCTTACCTTATCTCCTTCATTTATAAAAAGAGGCACGTTTACTTCCGCCCCGGTTTCCAATACTGCCAACTTGGTGGCGTTGGTGGCGGTATTTCCTTTAATTCCCGGTTCGGTAGAGGCTACCTCCAAAACAACACTCGCAGGTAATTCAACGGTAAGGGGCATATTGTCTTCGGCATTTATTAGAACGGTCACTATTTCCCCTTCCTTTAGGAGTTTTGGCATGTCCAAAACACTTTCGGTAAGCCTTATCTGGGTGAAATCTTCCACGTTCATAAAATGATAGAATTCCCCATCATTATACAAATATTGAAATTTATGGGTTTCAACCCGTACCTCTTCAATTTTATGTCCTCCGGAGAAGGTATTATCCAACACCTTTCCATTGGTAACACTTTTGAGTTTGGTTCTGACAAAGGCAGGGCCTTTTCCGGGTTTTACGTGCAGGAATTCAATTACTTTATAAATATCGTTGTTATACCGGATGCATAACCCATTTCTAATATCGCTTGTGTTTGCCATTTTTGTTGAATTTAATTGAAATTAATTTGAGCTAATATAACCCTTCATGATCCCACGTTGTGAATTTTTTATAAACTCCAGTATTTCATCCCGCTCTGCGGTTGCCTGCATTTCTGCCTCAATTATTGAAACTGCCTGGGAGTTATTGTAATTTTTTTGGTATAAAATCCGGTAGATATCCTGAATTTCCCTTATTTTTTCGGTAGTAAAACCACGGCGCCTAAGGCCAATGGAATTGATCCCAACATATGAGAGCGGTTCTCTCCCCGCCTTTACAAACGGAGGAACATCTTTTCTGACCAGGGAGCCACCCGTTACAAAAGCATGGCTTCCGATGCTGCAAAATTGCTGCACGGCAGACATCCCGGCCAATATTGCATAATCCCCTACATTTACATGTCCGGCCAGGGTACTGTTGTTGGAAAAAATACAATTATCCCCTACGATGCAATCATGGGCGATATGACAATAGGCCATAATCCAGCAGTTTTTTCCTATGACGGTTTTCATCCTGTCAGAGGTACCTCGGTTGATGGTCACACATTCCCGAACGGTCGTATTATCGCCAATTTCAGTAGTGGTTTCCTCATCGTTAAACTTTTTGTCCTGTGGGATGGCAGAGATAACCGATCCCGGGAATATACTGCAGTTCTTCCCGATCCTGGCACCTTCCATGATGGTCACATTTGAACCTATCCAGGTGCCCTCACCTATGATCACATTGTTGTGAATGGTGGTGAAGGGTTCAATAACTACATTTTTGGCTATTTTCGCACCCGGATGCACATATGCTAAGGGTTGGTTCATCTTTTTTTATTTTATTTTTACAATTTGAGCCATTAAAATAGCCTCTGCGGCCAATTTCCCGTTTGCATAGGCATAGCCCTGCATCTGGCAAATCCCGCGCCGGATGGGCGCTAGGAGTTCTAATTTAAATACCAGGGTATCACCGGGGACCACCTGCCGTTTAAATTTCACATTGTCGATCTTCATGAAATAGGTCAGGTAATTTTCCGGATCAGGCACCGATTTTAGCGCGAGAATCCCCCCGGTTTGTGCCATGGCCTCCACTTGCAAGACCCCGGGCATTACCGGTTTACCTGGAAAATGACCTACAAAGAAGGGTTCGTTCATAGTCACATTCTTCATCCCGATCACACAGCTTTCGGTCAATTTAAAGATTTTATCCACCAATAAAAATGGAGGACGGTGAGGCAATATATCCATTATTGCCACCACATCCATCAGGGGTTCCTGATCCAAGTCTATTTTCGGCATATTATTGCTACGCCTCTCGGTTTTAATATATTTTGCCAGTTTTTTTGCGAATTGGGTGTTCACCTCATGTCCGGGTTTGGTAGCGAATACCTTCCCCCTGATCCTGGTCCCTATCAGGGCCAGATCTCCCAAGACATCAAGTAACTTATGACGTGCTGCTTCATTGGGATAATGCAGGGTAAGATTGTCTAAAATGCCGTTGGGTTTTACAGAAATAGTATCCCTGTTAAAGGCCTTCCGCAATTTATCCATGGTTTCAGAATTTAATTCCTTGTCTACATACACAATGGCATTGTTTAGATCGCCACCCTTTATCAGGCCGTGATCCAGCAAGGTTTCAATCTCATGAAGGAAACTAAAGGTGCGCGCATTGGAGATTTCAGTTTTAAATTCTGAAAGATTCTGAATTGACGCATTCTGGGTCCCCAGGACCTTGGTGCCAAAATCTACCATGCTGGTAACCTGGTAGGTATCGCAAGGCATCACAATTATTTCGCTGCCGGTTTTTTCATCTTTATAGGAAATTACCTCGGTAATGATAAATTCATCCCTATCCGCCTTTTGTTCGGCTATCCCGGCCTCTTCCAAAGCCTCTACAAAATACTTTGACGATCCGTCCATGATAGGCGGCTCAGAGGCGTTTAACTCTATGATCACATTGTCTATCTCCAGGCCGACACAAGCAGCAAGCACATGTTCTGAGGTCTGTATGCTTACCCCGTTTTTTTCCAGGTTGGTACCTCTTTGGGTATTTACCACATAATTTACATCAGCTTCAACGATGGGCTGGTTTTCCAGATCGACACGCTTGAACAGATACCCGGTATTATCCGGTGCGGGTTTAAAAGTTAGGGTCACTTCTTTCCCGGTATGAAGCCCGACTCCCTTTAAAGAAACTTCTTTCCTGATGGTGCGTTGTTTTGAGAGGATCTCAGCCATTCTTATTTTTTTTTTCTAATTGGGTTAACCTATCTACAATTTTTGTAAAATTTTTAAAATGAACATATGATTTATTGAAATCGTGGTACCCAAAAGCCGGGGAACCTTGAATAACTTCCTCATCTTTTATATTTCGTCCAATGCCTGATTGTGCCTGCACCTTTACCCCGTTGCCAATACTCAAATGTCCGGAAATTCCTACCT
>JBGSWA010000038.1:0-5019 GCA_041752645.1 Gillisia sp.
CAAAACAACCATCTTTATCCTATCTTTAATATTTTGCATAGGCTGTAAAAATGAAAATAAAAGTGAAGCAAATAAAGAAATAGAAAAATCAGAAACCGAAACACTTTCTGAAGAAGCGTTACTGGACACTGTTCAGAAACAAACTCTGAAATATTTTTGGGATTATGCCGAACCAACCTCAGGAATGGCTAGGGAGCGGTACCATCCCGATGGAGACTATCCAAAGAATGATGCCCATATAGTAACTACCGGTGGTTCCGGTTTTGGTCTTATGGCAATGGTTGTTGGGATGGAACGCAAGTTCATAGCTCGTGACTCTGCTGTGGCCCGCCTGGATAAAATAGCCGATTTTCTTGCACAAACTAAAAGATATCATGGCGCCTGGCCGCACTGGATCAATGGCGAAACCGGCGAAACCCAATCCTTTGGAGCAAAGGATGATGGGGGTGATATCGTAGAAACTTCATTTTTAGCACAGGGCTTTATCGTGGTCAGGGAATATCTGAAAAATGGAAATGAGCAGGAACAGGCAGTGGCCCAAAAATATGATGAACTTTGGAAAGGGATAGAATGGAATTGGTACACAAATAACAAAGACGGGATTTATTGGCACTGGTCTCCGGATAATCAATGGGAAATGGATTTTATGATAGAGGGGTATAATGAGTGTTTAATTACCTACGTCTTAGCTGCATCCTCTCCAGATCATTCCATCAAAGCCGATGTGTATCATAAAGGCTGGGCAAGAAGCGGTGAAATTGTAACCGATAAAGAGGCTTATGGCCTTCCTTTAATTTTAAAACACAACACCAAAGGAGACAAAGGCGGTCCGCTTTTTTGGGCACATTATTCCTATTTGGGACTAAATCCAAAAGGGCTTAGTGACAACTATGCCAATTACTGGGATTTAAATGTAAATCACTCTAAGATCAATTACATGTATAGTGTTGAAAATCCGAATAAGTTTGAAACTTATAGTGAAAATTCATGGGGACTTACAGCAAGTTACACCCGTAATAAAGACAACGGGATAGGATATAGCGCCCATTCTCCGGATAATGATAAAGGGGTTGTGTCACCTACAGCTGCACTTAGTTCTTTACCCTATACTCCGGATGAATCTATGAGGGCCATGAGGTATTTCTTTGAAGATCAAAACGATTTGCTTTGGGGTCCGGCAGGTTTTTATGATGCTTTTAGCCTTGAGGGAACTCCCTGGGTAGCTGAAAAATACCTTGCGATAGACCAAGGGCCAATTGTCGTTATGATAGAGAATCACCGATCGGGCCTCATCTGGGACCTTTTTATGCAGGCTCCGGAAGTACAGGAAGGTTTGGAAAAACTTGGTTTTTCTTTTTAAAAAAGAACCTCACAGTTTTCCAAAACCTATAAGGGTTTTATACAAATAAAATATGAAAAGATTTTTAAACATTCTAGCGGTTTTCTTAGGAATTCTTTTAACACTGCCATCTTCAGTTTTGGCACAGGAAGTAGCTTTTGAATTTGTTGTGCTCCCAGATACCCAGACTTATGTTGAAGAGTATCCTGAAATTTATCTGCATCAAATGCAGTGGTTGGCTAATAATAAGGATAGGTTTTCTTTTGCGCTACACGTGGGCGATATCACCCAGAATAATAATGGAAAAGAATGGGATATAGCCAAAAAAGGATTCAAAAGTATTGATGGGAGGGTGCCTTATTCCATTGCTTTAGGTAACCATGATATGGGAAGTGAAGGCGGGAAATTTGCCGATACCAGAAATACTTCTTTAGCAAATGCATTTTTTTCGGTTAAAGAAATTTCCAATCTTATAGAATCTTATCCTGAAGGGAAAATTGATAATTTGTTAAGTGAATTTAGGATAGGAAACCAGAAATGGATGGTTCTTTCCTTAGAGTTTGGACCCCGGAATAAAACCATTGTCTGGGCCGATGAAATGATCAAAAAATATCCGGAACATAATTTTATTGTGATCACTCATGCCTACCTTTTTGAGGATAGTACCCTTCATGATGGTGAGGACTGGTGGCTTCCCGAAAACTACGGGATTGGTAAAGACTCTGGCGAGGAAGCACCTAATAACGGTGGACAACTTTGGGAGAAATTGATTAAAAAGCACGATAATATTTCAATGGTGTTTTCAGGACACATACTTAAATCTGGGGTGGGGACTTTGGTAGGTGAAAGAGAAAATGCTAATAAGGTATACCAAATGCTTGCCAATTATCAGAAAGGTGTTGAAGGTTCAGAAAATGGAGGAAACGGTTTTTTACGAATAATCAAAGTGGATCCAAAAAATCAGCGAATTGAGGTGAAAACATATTCCCCCTGGCTTGATGAGTTTATGAATGAACAGGAACATAATTTCACTTTTGAAAACGTACAATTAAAATAATTATCACCAAATCTCACAGGTTTCTAAAAACCTGTGAGATTTTTATACAAATAAAATATGAGAAAGAGATTTTTATACATTCCTGCTGTTTTTTTAGTAATGGGACTGATAGTGCCATTTTCGGTAGCGGCGCAGGATCAGGAAGACTTTAAAAAAGAGCATTTTATAAAAGGTGCCGATACCTTAAATTACCGGATTTTATTTCCGATGGATTTTTCAGTTGAGAAAAAATATCCTGTAGTCTTGTTTCTACATGGAGCAGGGGAGAGAGGAAATGATAACGAATCCCAACTTATTCACGGCAGTAGTCTTTTTCTTGAAAACAAGGAAGCTTTTCCTGCCATTCTCATCTTTCCGCAGGCACCAGAAAATGATTATTGGGCAAAAGTAAAGGTTAACAGGGATACAATTCCCTTTCAATTCGATTTTGAAAATGAAAAACCAGCAACTAAATCCTTACAACTTGTAATGGATCTCATGGAGGATATGCTTAGGAAAAATTTCGTGGATACCTCAAGGATATATGTTGGGGGGCTTTCCATGGGAGGAATGGGAACCTATGAAATTATATATAAAAAACCCGCAATGTTTGCAGCGGCATTTGCGATTTGCGGGGGCGCTAATCCTGAAATAGCCACAGCATATCCAAAGGGTTTTAATATATGGATCTTTCACGGGGAGAAAGACGATGTGGTATTGCCAAAATATTCAAAAATTATGGCACGGGAAATTAATCACCAGGGGGGGAATGCAAAACTGTCCTTATATCCAAATGATAATCACAATAGCTGGGATTCTGCTTTTGCTGAACCATATTTGTTGCCCTGGTTGTTTTCACATGAACGAACTGAATAGAAAATGGCCTATGAATTTTGCAAATATTAATCTGTGTAAAACGGTAACATATGGAAAATTTTAAAAAAATACTTACAACAACGGTTTTATTATTTAATGTAATAATATATGCACAGGAAGTGGTTCCGGAAACTTACATCAATCCCCTGGATATTGACTATTCCTATATGGTTTATAATTCAAGTAAGAATATTTCCTACCGTTCCGGTGCAGATCCTGCAGTAATTGAATTTCGTGGAGAGTACTATATGTTTGTGACCCGTTCTTTTGGTTATTGGCATTCCACCGATTTGATCAAATGGGAATTTATTAAACCAAAACAATGGTTTTTCGAGGGGTCCAATGCGCCAACCGCATTCAATTATAAAGATTCGCTGGTATATTTTGCAGGCGATCCAGCGGGTTATGGGAGTATTCTTTACACGGATGACCCAAAAAGTGGTAATTGGACACCCACCGCATCAATTACCAATAATATTCAGGACTCGGAATTATTTATCGACGATGATGGGAAAACCTATTTGTATTGGGGCTCGTCAAATGTACATCCCCTAAGTGTGAAAATGCTGAATAAGGACGATCGTTTTCTTGAAACAGGGGTTGAAAAAGAACTTATCAACCTGGTTGAAGAGGAACATGGTTGGGAACGTTTTGGCGAAAATAATTTCCATCCGACCTTAAAGGAAGGATATATGGAAGGTGCATCGATGACCAAACACGACGGTAAATACTATTTGCAGTATGCGGCACCCGGCACACAATTTAATGTGTATGCGGATGCTGCTTATATAGGAGAAACCCCGCTTGGTCCTTTTACTTACATGAAAAATAATCCCATGAGTTTCAAGCCGGGCGGGTTTGCTAATGGAGCAGGCCATGGGATCACTATGAAACAAACCAACGGACAATACTGGCATTTTGCCACCGTGGCGTTGGCTTCAAACTCTCATTGGGAACGTCGTCTCTCGATGTTCCCCACCTATTTTGATGAAGAAGGATTAATGTATTCCAACACAAGCTATGGCGACTATCCGTTGTTTGGGCCGAATCATCCAACAAAAGCAGGACAGCATAATGGCTGGATGTTGCTATCTTACAAGGGAAAAGCAACCGTATCATCTTCTCAAATGCAGGTGAAAAAAAGTACTTCTACCGATGGGGATTTTGACATCATCGAAATGCCTCTGGAAAAAAACTTGGACGGTGAAATTATTTCGAAGCTGTTAACCGATGAAAGCCCGAAATCCTTTTGGGTTGCTAAGGCCAATGATGATAAGCAATGGGTTAAGATCGAAATGCCAGAATCTGGATATATATATGCTTTTCAATTAAATTTTCATGATGAGGAGTCGGGAATTTATACCCGTACCGAAGGCCTGCGACACCGATTCACCCTGGAGGTTTCAGAAAACGGTTCAGATTGGAAAACTGTTGTAGACCGAAGTAAAAGTTATAAGGATGCTCCGAATGCCTACATTAGCTTAAATCAACCTGTAAAAGGAAAATACCTACGCTACAAAAATGTGGAGGTTCCAGGGAATAACCTGTCACTATCTGAGATAAGGGTATTTGGTAAAGGTTTAGGTAAGAGGCCTGTAAAAGTGAAGGGATTTACAGCATCCCGAGAAAAAGACAGAAGAAATGTCTCTCTGAGGTGGAATCCGGTAAAAGGAGCCCAGGGCTACAATATTCGCTGGGGTATCGCACCAGATAAATTATATCACTCCTGGTTAATTTACGATGTAAATGAACATTTTATGCGCAGCCT
>JBGSWA010000039.1:0-27676 GCA_041752645.1 Gillisia sp.
CAAATTTCATCCGGGCTCACCACATTGTACTTGGATTTGGACATTTTTTCGACCTCACGGCCTACAATATATTTTCCGCCCTCTGTGAAAAATTCAGCATCCTGATATTCCTCACGCCATTTTTTAAAACTCTCAATATCCAGTTCGTCTGAGAGGTTTATTAAGGAAACATCTACGTGGATTGGTTGAACTGGTTTATCGCCAATTAAATTTTTCGAGACAAACCTATTTTCTCCTTCAAGCCTGTAAACAAAGGCACTCATTCCCAAGATCATTCCCTGGTTGATCAGCTTCTTAAAGGGTTCTTCCACGCTCACAAATTCGCGGTCCTTTAGGAATTTGGTCCAGAACCTGGAGTACAATAAGTGGCCGGTGGCATGCTCGCTTCCGCCGATATACAGGTCTACATTCTCCCAGTATTTTTGTGCGTCTTCTGAGGCAAATCGCTCCCTGTTTTCGGAATCCATATATCTGAAAAAGTACCAGGAACTTCCAGCCCATCCGGGCATGGTGTTCAGTTCTAGGCTTCCACCCATTTTGAAGGAACTATTCTCAAATTCTACCTTGGAAACTACTTCCTTCTTTTCTTCGTCCCAATACCACTTTTCTGCTCTTCCCAAAGGCGGCTCGCCTTCTTCTGTAGGCAAATATTTTTCTACATCAGGCAATCTCAAAGGCAGGTGATTTTCATCGATCATTTGAGGCATTGCATTTACATAATATACCGGAAATGGTTCTCCCCAGTATCGCTGACGGGAAAATACAGCATCCCGCAGCCTGTAATTTATTTTTCCTTTTCCCTGACCTATCTTTTCAAGTTCTTCAATTGCCTTTTTCACCGCCTGCTTATAGGGCAATCCACTTAAAAAACCGGAATTGGCGATCAGGGTTCCCTCTTTTCCTGAAAAAGCCTCTTCGGAAATATCTACATTGTCAAAAATATTTTTAAGGGGTAGGCCAAAATGTTTTGCAAAATCGTAATCCCGTTGATCTCCGCAGGGAACGGCCATTACCGCACCGGTCCCATAACCCGCAAGCACATAATCCCCGATCCAGATGGGAACGGGTTCTTTAGTAAAGGGATGTTCCGCATAAGCCCCGGTAAAAACGCCGCTAATGGTTTTAACATCTGCCATTCGTTCGCGTTCGCTGCGTTTGGCACTTTTATGAATATAGGCTTCAATTTCTTTCTTTTGTTCAGGCGTTGTGATCTCTGCAACCAATTCGTGCTCCGGTGCCAAGGTCATAAAAGTAACTCCAAAAATAGTGTCGGGTCGCGTAGTAAATACCCCAATCTTAAATTCGGAATTTTGAATTTTGAATTCTGCCATCGCCCCTACGGATTTCCCGATCCAGTTGCGCTGACTTTCCTTCAGGCTTTCACTCCAATCAATATTTTCTAATCCCTGAAGCAATCTTTCGGCATACGCTGAAATTCGCATGCTCCATTGGGTCATTTTTTTACGAATTACTGGATAACCGCCACGTTCGGAAAGGCCATTCACAATTTCATCATTCGCCAAAACAGTTCCCAACTGCGGACACCAGTTTACCTCTGATTCTGCCAGGTAGGTAAGTCTGTATTTCAGTAAGATTTCTTGTTTTTCTTCAGAAGGATATAAGTTCCATTCCGCAGCCGAAAATTTAGCGATTTCATCATCACAGGCGGCATTTACCCTTAAATTTCCTTCCTCAGAAAAAATTTTAATCAGTTCGGCAATGGGGAGCGCTTTATCAGTTTGCTTATCATACCAGGATTCGAAAAGCTGTATAAAGATCCATTGTGTCCATTTGTAATAATCTGGATCACTGGTGCGCACCTCCCTGCTCCAGTCAAAGGAAAATCCTATTTTATCCAGTTGTTGCCGGTAACGTTTAATGTTTTGCTCGGTGGTAAGGGCGGGATGTTGCCCGGTTTGAATGGCATATTGCTCTGCCGGCAATCCAAAGCTATCGTAACCCTGTGGATGCAACACATTGAAACCTGTGTGGCGCTTATACCGGGCGTAAATATCGCTGGCGATATATCCAAGGGGATGGCCGACGTGCAACCCGGCCCCTGAAGGATAAGGGAACATGTCCAGGACATAATATTTTGGTTTATCCGATTTGTTTTCGGCTTTAAAAGTTTGGTTTTCGGCCCAATACTTTTGCCATTTGGCTTCAATCTCGTTAAAATGGTAACTCATTGCTCTAATTTCTGAATAGCTGCAAATTTACAATTTTAAACTTCTTGGGAGAATCTATCTTAGGGAGAATCTTTTACTTGTTTCTGGCCTTATTTTCCATAGGCAGCAAACATTCATAAATAAACCTGTTCACGGGTGTAGGAACGCCAAGTCGGTTTCCTTCTGTTACAATATAACCGTTGAAGTTTTCCAATTCAGAAGGTTTTCCTGCCATAATATCCCTTTGGGTAGATGCCGTGGTTCCCGGTGGTTGCCGCCGGATTATTTCAAAAACTACTTCAATGTCTTCTAAGGTTAAGGGGACATTTTTTGCATTTGCCACCCTGAGAATTTCCATAGCTGTTTTTTGCATCAGATCAATCAAATAGTCACTTTCTCTGATCCTTCCAATTGGAACCCGGGTTAATCCTCCAATTCCACTTAGGGTAACTATGAAGAGAAATTTTTTCCAGATCTCGAGCACAATATCCTCCGGGATGTTATTGGTAATTCCAGAATGATTAAAAATTTCCTGTAAATACTTAATTCTCGCAGTCATAGCATTGTCAATTTCCCCAAAAGTAATTAGCGGTTCATAAGATGCGTGTTTAATTTTTCCCGGAGATTCGATAAAACTCACAATCTTGCACAACCCGGCAAGCACATTGTTTTGCGGTAAAATCTTTAAAAGTTTTTCCACATTATCAGCGCCGTTTTGAAGGGGCAGCACCATGGTTTCTTCTCCTATCACCGGCTTCAATAAAGATGCAACTCCCTCTATTTGCCAGGATTTTACGCCTAAGATCACTAAATCCGGTTTTGACACTTCCCCTAAATTATCAGTTGCCATTTTTGGAATAACCCTGAAATCGCCATTTATGCTCTCTACCTCCAAACCATTTTTCTGAATGGCCTCCAGGTGCTTTCCTCGGGCGATCATGGTCACCTCATAACCCGCTTTGGAAAGTTTCGCGCCAAAATATCCTCCTGCGCCACCTATCCCGTATATTAAAACTTTCATAAATTACTTTTTATCAAAATTAGCTATAAAAGAATAAAATGGAAAGATTGAACGTTTTAAAAGATAGGAAATCATTTACTTTCTTATTTTTACACAAAATCTGAATCTACTTTATGAGTACATCATTTGAAAGATATCAAAAACGCCGGTTGATCTCATCCTATTTTTCTGTAGTCATTAGTATTTCATTGGTACTCTTTTTACTGGGACTCCTGGGATTATTGGTTTTGAACACAAAAAAGGTAGCCGACCATTTTAAGGAACAGATCGCTCTTACCATTTACCTGAAAGATACCGCCAAGGAGGTAGAAATAGAGCAGTTAAAAAAATCCCTGGCCCTTGCGGAATACACCAAAACCAGCACTTTTATTTCAAAGGAAGAGGCTGCAGAAGAACACAGCAAGGAAATCGGGGAAGATTTTATGGAATTCCTGGGTTATAACCCGCTTCAAAATTCCATTGATCTTTATATGAAAGCAGATTATGTTTCCCCTGAACAAATTGATACTATAGCAAGAGACCTTCGCTCCAGGAATTTTGTGGAGGAAGTGGTTTATGACCAACCTTTGATAGCGCTGCTGAACGACAACGTAAAAAAGATCACTTTCTGGGTTTTGGTCGTGAGCGGGATATTCACCTTTATAGCCGTATTATTGATAAACAGTTCTATTCGGCTTGCGGTATATTCCAAACGGTTTATAATTAAAACCATGCAAATGGTTGGTGCCACCAAGAGTTTTATACGCAGCCCGTTTATTTGGCAAAGTGTAAAACTGGGATTTATCGGGGCAATTCTCGCTTTAATAGGAATGGCCATCGTATTATACTATCTAAACAAAAGTTTTCCGGAACTGGAATTACTAAGTGATTTGGGCATACTTGCTGGTTTGTTTTTCGGTATATTTTTTATGGGAATTTTGATTTCCTGGTTAAGCACCTTCTTTGCAACTTCCCGATTCTTAAATCTTAAGACGGATGAACTTTATTATTAGAAACCTAGAAAAAAGACAATAGTAGAATAGACTTGCTATTGATAATTCTCAATTTTGGTTAATTTTGCAGCAATAAAAAATCCATAAGAATTATTTATCGCTACTTAAAAAATAAAAATGAATAAAATAAAAAAACCACTACATAAACAGGATCTTAATTTTGTCTTCGGGAAAAAGAACTATACTTTTATGTTTATAGGCCTGGCGATTATAGCTGTAGGCTTTATACTGATGGCTGGTGGGGGAAGTGAGGATCCGAATGTTTTTAATCCGGATATCTACAATTTCAGAAGGATTCGGTTAGCACCAGCTTTGGTCCTGCTTGGATTCGGAATTGAAGTGTACGCTATTTTAGTAAATCCGAACAAAAAATAAAAGAAATTGAGCGAAATTGATGCACTTATCCTTGGGATCATCCAGGGACTTACCGAGTTTTTACCTGTTTCTTCCAGTGGTCATTTAGAGATTGGGAAAGTAATATTGGGAGACAACAGTATTCCAAGTGAATCACTACTTTTTACCGTAGTGGTCCATTTTGCCACTGCCCTAAGTACACTAATCGTATTTAGAAAGGATGTAGCCGATATTTTTAAAGGTCTTTTTCAATTCAATAAGAACGAGGAGACAATGTTTTCGCTGAAAATCATAATTTCCATGATTCCCGCTGCCTTGGTAGGAGTTTTTTTTGATAAAGAAATTGAAGCTCTTTTTGGTGGAAGTATATTGTTAGTTGGATTTATGCTTTTAATCACTGCACTATTATTATATCTGGCCGATAAGGCTAAAGACACCAAAAAACCGGTAAGTTACAGCAATGCTTTTATTATTGGAATTTCACAGGCCATTGCCATTCTCCCGGGAATATCAAGGAGTGGTGCTACCATCTCGACTTCTGTCCTGCTGGGAAATGACAAGGGCAAAGCTGCGAGATTTTCTTTCTTAATGGTTGTGCCACTTATACTTGGAAAGATAGCTAAAGATGTTTTAAGCGGTGATCTTTTTGAATCCGCTACTGAACCATCTATTTTAATTATTGGATTTATATCTGCTTTTATTGCAGGAATCGCAGCGTGCACCTGGATGATTTCCATTGTAAAAAACAGCAAACTCTCCTATTTCGCTATATACTGTTTTATTGTAGGGGTAATTGCTATTTATTTTGGATATGCAAACTAAACAATTAAGCTCCGAAGAATTTAAAGAAGGACAGGTCCTGCTTTTCGATAAACCATTGGGATGGACTTCCTTCCAATTGGTTAATAAAGTTCGTTGGCTGATCCGAAAAAGTTGTGAAATTAAAAAGATTAAAGTGGGACACGCGGGAACCCTAGATCCGCTGGCTTCAGGCTTACTTATAATTTGCACAGGAAAATTCACCAAAAATATCGTGGAATATCAGGGAATGGAAAAAGAATATACAGGGACTTTTACCCTGGGCGGCACAACGCCATCCTATGATCTGGAAACTGAAATTGACCAGGAATATGAAACTACTCATATTTCTGAAGAAAATATTACTGAAGCTGCTTTTTCTTTTATAGGCGAAACAGAACAGGTTCCTCCGGTATTTTCAGCATTAAAAAAAGACGGAAAACGTCTTTACGAATATGCCCGAAGCGGGGAAGAAGTTAAAATAGAGGCGAGAAAAGTTGAGATCACCGAATTTGATATCACGAATATTCGCCTTCCGGAAGTCGATTTTAGAGTGGTCTGCAGCAAAGGCACGTACATTAGAAGCCTGGCAAACGATTTTGGAATAGCCCTGGGCAGCGGAGCGCACCTTTCTGCATTAAGAAGGTCAAAAATCGGCACATTTAATGTAGATAATGCCCTGAACCTTTCCTCTTTTGAAGATTTATTACCCTAAATATGAATAAAAACCGGGTTCAAAATATTCTATGGATTTTTTTGACAGACATAAAGCCTTAATTATCACGTTCCTGTTTTTCGCTGTATTGCTCCTGGGATTGTTCAATTTCAACCTGGCCAACAAAAACAAGGTAACAAGCGAATTTCTAATGGATCTGGATAATTTAAAGATAGAAGAACCGGAGCTTGAAAAACCGGAGCTGGAAGAGGAACCCAAAAAAAACACCAGGGAAAGTGCACAAACGCATCGGGCATTTAATCAAGATCGGGAATCCAGAGATGAGAATTTCGATCAAAAGCTCAACGAAATTTTCGAAAAGAACAGCGCCTTGCACGAAGAAACCAGCGAGGATGAAACCTCAAATTATTCAGGAAATTTCAACCTTCGGAATAAAAAGAAGGCTGAGTTAAAAAAAAAATCTGATGGGAACAAAACCTCAACAATAACCTCTGCAAAATCAGGAGGAATAGACCACAGTTCCATTTCATTTTCCCTTTTAGGCCGAAGCGCAGTGGATATTCCAAATCCCGTGTACACCTGTGACAGATCAGGAAAAATAGTCATAAATATTTCGGTCAATGCACAGGGCAGAGTTACCTCCACCTCGGTAAATAAAGGCAGTTCCTCAACAACCAATGAATGTTTGGCGGACCAGGCCCTTGAATATGCAGCCCAAGCTGTTTTTAGTCCTCTGCCAGGCCGCGGTTCACAACCCGGAACAATCACCTACAATTTTAAACCTTAGACCAATGAACGAGTTAAAACGCTGCGGATGGTGTGTGGGCGACCCGCTTTACGAGGCCTACCACGACAAGGAATGGGGCGTACCTGTTTATAATGATGAAACCTTATTTGAATTCCTGGTTCTGGAAACGTTTCAAGCCGGCTTAAGCTGGATCACCATTCTTCGAAAAAGGGAAAATTTCAGGAAAGCTTTTGATGATTTCGACTATAAAAGGATTGCGGAATACCCGGAAGAAAAAATTCAACAGTTGTTGCTCAATGCAGGGATCATACGAAATAAATTAAAGGTTCGCGCAACGGTTACCAACGCCCAGGCTTTTATAAAACTGCAGGAGGAATTCGGAAGTTTCAGTAACTACATCTGGGGATTTGTGGATCATAAACCAATTAAGAATTTCGTTCCAGATTACAAAAAAGCCCCTCCAACCTCTGAAATAAGCGATAAATTGAGCAAAGACCTAAAAAAGCGCGGATTTAAATTTGTGGGTTCCACCGTGATCTATGCCCATATGCAGGCCACGGGAATGGTGAACGACCACCAGGAAGATTGTTTCAGGAATAACCAGGTTTAAGACCATGCTGGTTTGATTCTGTTGAAAACCCTTGCTGGTTCAGGTCAAAAACCTCAAAAATTCCTTCCTCGATATCTCCTGCGCTCCAAGACTTTCCAGATGTGCTGTATAAATTTGGCAATCTATCAGTAAAATTCCATCCGCCCTCAATTTTTCGACCAGTTTTATAAACCCGTACTTTGAGGCATTGCTCATGCTTGAAAACATGCTTTCTCCACAAAAAACCTTTTTGTCTTTCAGGAGAATTCCATAGAGCCCACCCACCATATTAGATCCGTACCAGACCTCGACAGAATGGGCGATTCCCAGGTTGTGTAATTCCAAGTAAGCTTTTTGTATTTCTTCGGTGATCCAGGTACCAGACTGACCTTGTCGGCAGATGTTGGCACAATTTTCAATAACGTCTTTAAAACCCCGGTTAAAGCTCACTTCAAAAGCATGGTGGAGAAACAACTTTTTCATACTTTTTGAGACCTTCAGCTTTTCGGGAAAGAGGACCATCCTGGGGTCCGGACTCCACCATAATACGGGTTGTGAGGCATCATACCAAGGGAAGATTCCTCGGTTATACGCGTCTATCAGCCTTTTTACAGACAATTCTCCTCCAATGGCAAGAAGTCCGTCATCATCGGCGGTTTCTACCGGGGGGAACCTTTTATATGACCTGAATTCATCCATTTTTGCAAGCTGTCTGAAAATTAAAAATAATAGAAAGTCAAAGAATAAAAAAGCTCAGCCTCATTTTATTGACGTTGAGCTTTTTATTGAATTTTTACTCCTTTTTCAGAGTTAAGTGGGCTTTTGTTTTAAAACGGAAGATCATCAAAATCTTCATCGTTTAAATCCTTTGCAGGCTCAAATTGATCCGCCGGTGGCGCTTGATTTGAGCCCCCGGGATTTCCGGCTGTTTCTAAATTCTCAATTCTCCAACCCTGAATAGAGTTAAAATATTTTGCTTCTCCTTGTGGATTTACCCATTCGCGGCCTTTTATATTCACGCCGATTTTCACTGGCTGACCTACCTTAAAATTATCCAATAGATCTGTTTTGTCCTGAACAAACTCTACCATAATGTGTTGTGGATACTGTTCTTCGGTAGTCACTACCAATTCTCTTTTTTTAAACCCATTTGCTCCAAACGTTTGAGTTTCTCCAATTAATTTAATCTTTCCTTGTACTTCCATTTTAATATTTTTTTGCTAATAATAATTTCCAGGCTTTAACTGGTTCTTCCTTTTCTAAATATAGTTGCACTTGCAAATGAATTTTATCCAAATCTGCAGTTTTTAATATTTCTAAAGCACTTGGTTCCTGCCGTAAAAATACTTTAATTTCTTCTTCCGAAGGCAAAATCTCCACATTACCTAATTTTCCAAGATCATTTCCGGTTAAAATCCGGCTATTCCTAATCTCCTGGGGAATCTCATCCACCCCAATTCCAAGTGACGAAAGGGGTTTTGGAACTTCAAATAGCCCCATTTTTGCACGGGTGTACCAATTGCCACCCATCCTGGCAACCTGATCTATTTTATGCTGATCAATATGTCCGTCTTTATCTAAAACGGCTTTATCAATATGCATTTTCACCACCTCGCAAATCACAAGGTTTCCTGCCCCGCCCTTATTCCCTAATTCGACAATCTCCCGAATGCTACATTCAAACTGAACCGGGGATTCAGCCACCCGGAATGGTTTCACCACCTCAGATTTCAACATCGTAAAACCCGCCTTCTCAAACTCATTAACTCCTTCAGCATATTCGGTGCTGGAAAGCGACATTTGCTGCACCATGCTAAAATTTACAATATTTATCACAACTTCATTCGTCGCCTTTGCATTTAAATAGGTATGCTTTACCGTATTATCTCGACCCCTTCTGGCAGGCGAAAAGATCAAAATTGGTGGATTGGAACTAAATACATTGAAAAAACTAAAAGGAGATAAATTGGGTTTTCCGTTTAGATCCACCGTACTTGCAAAAGCGATGGGTCTTGGTCCAACAGCCCCCAACAAATACTGATGCAGTTTTCCCGTACTAATTTCACTAGGATCAATAGAAAGCATTGCGTAATTTTTTACAAAGGTAACAAATAGCCTCAGGAATGAAAAACCCGATCACAACAATAATATGAACATAAAACGGTTATCTTTAAATCTTCATTAAATTGGTTTCATGATATTTACAGACGAACGAAACTTTGCCCGTTGGTTTATTATAATCTCTTCTTTATTAATTGTAGGACTTATTTTATGGAATACCTCCATTTTTTTTGAGCGTCTAAAACAGGATGAGCGGGAAAAAATGGAAATTTGGGCCTCAGCACAAGCTTTTCTCGACAAAGCCGATGAAGATACAGACATTGCCCTCACCCTCCAGATCCTAAACAAAAACACTAGTATTCCAACTATTTGGGTTAATGAAAACGGGAAAATTATCGACGGGATGAATATTTCACCGGAAACCCGGAATAGCCCTGAAAAGATCAAGGATTACCTAAACCTGTTAAAGCAGGAAAATGAACCAATAGAGATGGTCCTTGGAAAAAACCAGGTCCACAAAATTTATTACGGGGATTCTCCTTTGCTTACTAAAATCAAGTATTACCCTATAGGCCTGTTATTGATCATTTTTTTGTTTATTGGAGTTGTTTATTTTTTCTATACTACCACAAAATCCAGTGAACAGAACAAGCTTTGGGCCGGAATGGCAAAAGAAACCGCACATCAAATTGGCACGCCGCTGTCCTCCTTAATTGGCTGGACAGAAATTCTGAAGCAGGAGAATGTCAATAAATCCTATATTGTTGAAATTGAAAAGGATATTGAACGCCTGCTCACTATTACCGATCGATTTTCAAAAATAGGCTCTGCTCCCATCTTGTCCAAAACCGAGATTATTGAGGCTACCAATGGGAGTTTTACTTATTTGAAATCCCGCAGTTCAGACCTCATTGATTTTCAAATTTCAACCCCCTATACTCCTGTTTATGTCAATTTAAATGAAACCCTTTTCAGCTGGACCATAGAGAATCTGGTAAAAAATGCAATGGATGCCATGCGTGGAAAAGGGAAATTGAGCATTGAAATTAAACAGGATGCAAATTGGGTGTATATCTATGTCAAAGATAACGGAAAAGGCATTCCCAAGAGCAAGCATAAGCTGATATTTGAACCTGGGTACACCTCTAAAAAAAGAGGTTGGGGCCTTGGGCTCTCCCTTGCAAAAAGGATTATTGAAGAATACCACAAGGGAAAGATACGTGTATTTGAAAGTGAATTAAGTAAAGGCACGACCTTTCAAATCGCTCTGAAAAAACTCAATACTGACTCATAATTTCCCTTAGATCTTCCGGAATATTAAAGCTGATTTCGGAAGTGAAATCAAAACAAACTGCAACATCCCTTCCTTGTGCGCATATTTCATTATTTTCATTTAAAATGATGTGATCTAGCCCAAAACTTGAGTTTTTAAGATACGCCAACTTGGTTTTTACAATTGCTCTTCCTGGATAATAAAGAGATTTTTTAAAATCGCAATGTGAAGAAACGATTATAGGTCCGCGATTGGTTTCTTCATAAATTCTTGAGAGTCCAGTTGTTTCCCAAAAATTGATACGCCCGGATTGCATAAACCTCATAAAGCTAAGGTTGTTTACATGTTTATACAAGTCCATATCACTCCGGTCTATTCGAAGTTCTAAACTCAGTTTAAATTCAGAAGGCTCCATTACATATTGGCTTTTATCTGGTCGGCTAACTTTTGCATCCGGGCCTTTGGAAAATTTAATTTATTGGAAAAATTCATGTCTTTCATGCTGTTCAGCGGGATCAAATGCACGTGTACATGAGGGACTTCCAGCCCGACAACGGCCATTCCAATTCGCTTAGAGGATACCGTCTTTTCCAGGGCGACGGCCACTTTTCGGGAAAACTCCATCAAGCCCGCATAAGTTGCAGGGTCGAGTTCAAAAATTTTATCGAATTCCTTCTTGGGAATACAAAGGGTATGCCCTTCAGCGTTTGGATTAATATCCAAAAACGCCAAAAACTGATCTGTTTCCGCTACTTTATACGAAGGCATTTCCCCTGTAATGATCTTTGTAAATACGCTTGCCATGCTTTGTTGGTTTTGAATGGTTGGTTAGTCGTCAAATCTTCATATTTCCTCACTTCTCAATTTTAGAATATCTATTCCCTCCAGATTTTCAAAATTTCAAATTTCATGTTCCCACTTGGGACGATTATATCGGCTATATCACCAACTTGTTTTCCTAAAAGCCCTTTCCCTATTGGAGAATCAACCGAGATTTTTCCGGTTTTCAAATCGGATTCGCTTTGGGCAACCAACTTGTAGGTAACTTCCATATTATTGGTTAAATTTTTAATTTTTACCATAGAATGGACCAGGGCCTTGGAATCATCGAGTTGTGATTCATCTATGATTCGGGCGTTGGATACTACTTCTTCCATTTTTGCAATCCTCATTTCCAGCATGCCTTGCGCTTCTTTTGCGGCATCATATTCTGCATTCTCACTTAAATCGCCCTTATCCCTTGCTTCCGCAATTGCCTGAGAGGCTCTAGGCCGTTCAACATCCCTAAGCCTGTTAAGCTCATCTCTCAACTTTTTTAATCCTTCAGGTGAATAATAAGATACTTTGCTCATAACTTTGTCGTTTAACAAATATGGTTTGAGGAATTTAATCCTTCATCCCTAATTTTAACATTTAATTTCTGCTTTATAAAAAACAAAAATCCTTCAGATGCCGGATTTTGGTTCAATTTAAAAGATCGCTTTTGTGTCTTTTTTAAATTTTAACTCTAATAATAAATACAAAAAATCCCATGCTTGACGGGATTTTATTGAAACAAATATAATAAATTTAAACCTTGAAAACAATTAAATTCTTTAAAGTAAAATTCTTGAAAATGATTAAAAAAATAATTTTTTCACTTGTTATAATAGTCGCAACCTCTTCCTGTGCAACGGAGGACCGGGCAAGCAATGACAACCCTTATCTGATCGAGGAGAGCTTTAGAATGGACCTGAATTTGAGTTTGCCGGAATTCAATAGCCTCAACTTTCCCGGGAATAGCTATTACTCCAACAATTTTGGGATAAACGGGGTAGTGGTCTATAATATCAACAATACCCATTACACGGCTTTTGAATTGAGCGACCCCAACCATCCGCTAACCGATTGCTCCGCGCTAAGGGTGGAAGGCATTCTTGTCACTTGCAACTGTAACGATGGAAACACCTATAACATCCTAACGGGGGAGCTTACCGAAGGTGTAGGTCAATATTCCTTAAAGCCTTACAGGGTTAGAAGAAATGGAAATGTATTGGAGGTTTTTAATTAATTTTTTTGATTGCGGATTCATCAAAATTAATATTATAGCATTCTTTAAGGATCTCAAGAGGGACAGAAAGATTATACTATTGTTTTAGTGAAAAACTATAACATTCATAAAAGCATTCTCTGGTTTGAGGAATCTTTTTCTCAAACCAGAGAGGTTTCATCCACTTAAAATTTCAGGGTAACTCCTGCCAGAAAATTTATCCCGGCTTGTGGATAATAGCCTGCACCCTCAACGGTGGTAATTGTTCCGGGGTTTGAGAAATCATCTTCATAGGTATAAAAATAACCGTTGGATACATATTTTACATCAAAAATATTATTGACCAATCCGGAGAAAACAATCGATTTGAATACGGGAATATCCCTGAATTCATAATAAATATTTAAATCATTTACAAAGAAATTATCCAGGATCGAGGCTTGGCTATCTATATTTCCCATATACTGTTCCCCCACATATTTGGAAAGAAATCCAATTTGGAAATTAGGAGTTGGAAGAAATAATAACATATTTGACGCGACAATCTTAGGGGAAAATGAAATATTGGAGGTTCCTAATTTCCTCAGTTCTCCATCAATGGAAGCCACAAAATCCCTGTTCTTGTTTGAACTCAGGGCAAGATTTGGTGTTAATTTCCATGATTCAGATAATTGAAGATTGGCATCTATTTCTATTCCCAAACGGTAACTGCTGCCACTTGTAGTTCTAAGAGCTGCTCCTACATCATTTAGCTCCCCAGAAAGCACCAATTGGTCTTTGTAATCCATATAAAAAATATTGGCGTTTAGCATTAGTTTCTCGGAAGCGGTTCGCCAGCCTATCTCAAAATCGTCTAACTTTTCTGGGGTTGTAATTCCTTCCTCAAAATCATTCCTTGAAGGTTCCCTGTGTGCTTTTCCGTAATATACATAAAGCTGGTTTGCCGGGTTTATCTGAAAACTCACCCCTGCTTTTGGATTGAAAAAAGCAAAACTTTCCTTCTCATCTATAGCTGCAAGATCTGAGGTGATCCCACCTGTTTTATAGTTTACTAACCTGCCCTGGAGATCGGCAAAAACCTGCCATTGCTCATTAATTCTATAAGTTGCTTTTGAGAAAACGGTAAATTCATCTTTTTTGGCATCACTGAAATAATACCGATCCCTTATTTCTGAATCCCCTGCAAATCTGGCCCAGATCACCTCACCGTAATGCTCCCCTTTATAGGTACTAAAAAATGCGCCCGAATTAATTTCAAGCTGATTGCTTTTATACCTGGCGTTGGCATTTATTACGTAAAAATCATTGTCCAACCAACGTCGGCGGATCAAATCTGTTTTATCTATAACCTCTCCACCTATTTCCATGGCCGTAAAACCATAAGTTGAAAACTCTTGATCTTCCTTATATTGTTCAAAAAAGCCGCGACCATTAGTATAATTGAGCCCAAGATTTGTGGACCAGTTGTTATTATACCGCTGATTCCAGTGCAGCTGATAATGATCTTGCTTATAATCGTCTACCTCATTATCGTAAAAGCGGAGCTTTCCATTGGAATCTGTGAAAATCCCGGCGGAATTATAAGTCCTGTTTGTTTCCAGGCTATCCCTATTTATTCCATTCCACGCCTGATATGTCAACTCGTGCCCGCCAAAAGCGATGGCTTTTATCAAGGTATTATCATCCACATAAGAAGCCTGAAGAAAATAAGATTTTAGATCGGAAGAAGCCCGGTCTACATATCCATCTGAAGCTATGGCTGAAAGTCGGCCGGTAATTTCTATATGATCCTTTAGAAGTCCGGTGCCAAATTTCACATTATGCTTTCTTGTATTGAAAGAACCAAAGGAATTTGAAACCTCCGCAAAAGCCTCCCTGGAGACAGCATCGGTAAGCAAATTAAGGCTCGCACCAAAAGCTCCGGAACCATTGGTGGAAGTTCCAACCCCCCGCTGCAACTGCAAATTTTCAATTGAGGAGGTAAAATCCGGAAGGTTTACCCAAAAGGAACCCTGGCTCTCGGAATCGTTAAACGGAATTCCATTCAAGGTAACATTTACACGGGAGTTATCACTTCCACGAACGCGAATATAGGTATACCCCACCCCTGCGCCTGCATCGGAAGTACTCACGACCGAAGGCATATAATTCAATAAAAACGGGATGTCCTGGCCCAGGTTGCGCTTTTTCAATTCCTCTTTATCAATATCTGAATGTGTTACCGGGGAATCGGCATTTACGCGAAGGGCCTGGACCAGCACCTCATCTAATAATTCAGGAGGTTTGCCAATGGTATCCTTTTCGGTTTTTTGAGAAAAAACAAGTGATGAAATCAACAACACGGCTGGAAAAATAAATAAAAGCTTCATTCGTAATAAATAAATTTATACGAATAAAAGGGGCAATTATTCTTTGATTAGTTAATATTAAAAAAAGCGCATAAAAAAACCCTAATTAAATCCTTCGTTCCGATTTAACAGGGGGTTCTATACATTTCACTGATACATTAAAGTATCTTTTCCCTTGGCAGCATTACCTGCCCAGGTTCGTTGGGTATAATCTCAGTCTCGTCCTGAACTTGTTACAGAATCTGACACCCCTTTGAGATATGATACAAAGGTAACAAGGTTTTTTTGAATTTTAATGCAATTATGCAACTTTAAAAGAAATGGCGTAATTTTGGCAATATTTTTTTTATGAAAAATGCAAAGCGATCCATCACCTTAAAAGTCATCATAGGATATTTGCTGGTGGCAGCCCTTGCGGCTTTAGCCGTATGGTTCATTTACTCCCAGGTTGTAAAATTCTCAAGCCTAACACAATCCAACAACCTTAACAACCAACAATTGCTTTTGGTAAGTGAAATAGCTACCGATTTATACGAAACAGAGAGTACCGGCAGACGATTTGTTCAATCTGGGGACATCACAGATCTAAACCGATATTCAGCCCAAATAGACAGTATTCAAAACAAAATTGATTCCTTGAGAAAAACCTATTCCGATACGGTAATGAAGGCTGAACTCGATAGTATTACCACACTTTTATCCAAAAAAAGTAAAAACCTGGAGGAACTGTTGAAATTGCGATCTCAGGATGGAAATACAAGTTATTATGCCCAGGTAATAATAGAGCTTCAGAAAATGGATCCCTCTTTTGGAGAATCAGATAACCACACCCGGTTCGCCGCATTGGAACCTCATCAACGCCGCGTTTTAATTCAATTACTGGAATTTTCTAAAGATTTAGATCCGGAACCAAGTGTTAGTCCAGATTCACTAATCGTCTCGGTAAAAAAAGTATTGAGTGAACTCGAACAGGAAAACCAAAAATTCCGGGAAATCATCAACAAGAAGGAAAATGAATTGCTCGATAATGATATTATTCTGAATGAGCAATTGAGAAATCTGCTTACTGTAATTGAACTTGAAGAACGTCAAATTTCCCTGTCCCGGGTTGAAAATTCTCAGATTCTGCTCAAGCAGGTATCCCGAATTATCATTATAGTAGGAATAGCCAGCATATTAATTATCCTTTTGTTCCTGTTTTTAATAGTGAGTGATATTTCCAAAGGCCAGAAATACAGGGTGAAGCTGGAAGAAGCCAAGTTGTTTACCGAGGCTTTAATGTTGCGAAGGGAACAATTCATGTCTACCATCACCCACGATCTTAGATCCCCATTAAATACGGTTATTGGATATACCGAGTTGATGAAAAAATCGGGCCTCAACACCAAGCAGGAACATTATCTAGGCTATCTCAAAAAATCATCAGAATATATTCTTCACCTGGTAAATGATCTGCTGGACTTGTCTAAACTGGAGGCAGGAAAGATGGGAGTTGAAAAACTGCCTTTTAACCCTAAAAATCTTTTGGAAGAAACCTTTTATAATACCATACCCGAGAAAGACAAAAAAGGCCTTAAATTAAGCATTAACGCTACGGAAGATACAAACTGCACAGTTTTAAGCGATCCTTTTCGCATCAAACAAATATTATCCAATTTAATCAGTAATGCATATAAATTTACCGAAACCGGAGGGATAACGGCGGAAATTTCAATGAAAAAAGAAATTGAAGACAGTTATCTATTAACCATCTCAATTAAGGACACAGGGATTGGAATTTCAAAAACAAAGCAGCAGGAGATCTTTGAAGAATTTTCTCAGGAACACACCCAAATAGAAAAGAAATTCGGGGGAACCGGACTGGGATTAACCATTGCCAAGAGGATCGCAGGTTTGCTGAAAGGTTCGGTAGAACTAATAAGTGAACCCGGAATAGGAAGCGAGTTTACAATTCATATTCCCGTAATTAAAGTAACCGAGAAGGTTGAAATTCCCTATGAATTGGAGCTTACAGATTTTGATCTAAGCGGAAAAAATATCCTAGTGGTAGATGATGAAGCTTCCCAACAGGCATTGGCCAGAGAATTGATAAAATCTGTTGGAATGAATTGTGATATCGCATCGAATGGAGAAGAAGCGCTTGTAAAATTAGAAAACAAAGCTTACCACCTGGTAGTTACCGACATACAAATGCCGAAGATGGATGGTTTCAATTTGATGAAAGCGCTAAAAAACAATCCAAGATTTTCTGAAATCCCTGTAATTGCAGTTTCAGGCAGGGCAAATGTCACCTCCACCACTTATTTAGATGCAGGTTTTGCTGGCAATTTACTTAAACCTTACAGACCGGGGGAATTATTGCTGAAGATTGGCGAAATTCTAAAGTTAAAACTGCAATACAACAATCGCCTTGATAGGAGTTATGCCTCAAATTCCAGAGATTATTCTTTAGACGAAATTTTATTATTTGCAGGGGCAGACCAGAAGGCACTTGACACTATTTTAAATGCCTTTATCAACAGCAATAAGATCAATTTAAAGGAAATCCTTTATGCTCAAAGGCATGATGATATTGAACGGGCGGCACAAATAGCTCACAGAATGCTACCTATGTTCAAGCAATTGAAGGCAAGGAAAATTATCGGCAAACTGGAACAATTGGAGCGCAAGGAACATAAGAACCTTTCCAAAGACTACATATCCTGCCTGGTAAGCGAGATTGAGGTTTTGCTCACTGAGCTGAAAAAGGAAATTAAAGCTTGATATTGTACTGTTTGAGCTTATTGTAGAGTGTTTTCCTGTCTATAGATAAAAGTCTGGCTGCTTTGCTTTTATTTCCCTCAGCTTTTTCAAGGGCATCCAGAAGCAGACTTTCTTCATTCTTATTTTTAAAAAAACTATAGGAATCGTCTATTTTGTTAGCAGAAACTATTTCGTGTGGCAATACTTTTAAAGGAATAATTAGATCCTGAGTAAGTAAAACAGCCCTTTTTATGGTATTCTTCAGTTCTCGCAAGTTCCCCGGCCAGCTGTAATTCTTAAAAGCTTCTATCACCTCATCGCTAAAACCAATCACTTCTTTTTCCAATTCGGCATTGGCTTCATCCATAAAATGATCTGCAAACATCATCAGATCCTCACTCCTGTCGCGTAAAGCCGGGACCTGTATTGAAAATTCGTTTAAACGATGGTATAGGTCTTCCCTGAATTTTCCTTCTCTAACCGCTTGTGCCAGGTCTTCATTTGTAGCTGTCACCACCCGGATATCAACTTTAATCTCAGAATTACCGCCCACGGGTTTTATTTTTCGCTCCTGCAAAGCACGCAGTAACTGCATTTGAAGTCCGTAATCCAGATTCCCTATTTCATCCAAAAAAAGGGTCCCTCCATTGGCGGCTTCAAAATGACCGGTTTTATCCTGGATAGCACCGGTAAAAGAACCTTTTAAATGACCGAAAAATTCACTCGAAGCGATCTCTCTGGGAATTGCACCACAATCGACAGGCACAAAAGGAGCGCCTTTACGTTTGCTTTTATCGTGAATACTTTTTGCGACCTGCTCCTTCCCGGTTCCGCTTTCACCCATAATTAATACGGACATGTTTGTAGGGGCTACGAGCTCGATATAATCATTGAGCTTTAGAGCCGCATCACTTACCCCCTTCACAAATTCATAGGAAAGCTTATTCGCAGCAGGTTTCACATTTTCCCTAGATTTACCTCTTGCAGAAGCCCCCCTTTCACCACTAACTGATTCCTGGCTCAAGGCATTTTCAATGGTCTGTAAAATCGATTCCGGCTGAAAAGGTTTTGAAACATAATCAAAAGCCCCGTTCTTCATCGCCTTTACTGCCATATTTATTTCAGCGTAATTTGTCATCATAATTACCTGAACATCTTTATAATTGGCTTTCACTTCCAAAAGGATCTCCAAACCATCTTTATCGGGTAATCTTACATCGGTTAAAATGACATTAAATGGCTTTAAACTTAATTTTTTAAAAGCCTCTTCTGCGGAAAAAGCAGTCTCAACACTATAATCCCTTTTTTCAAAAAAGGTTTTAAGCATTGTAGCAAATGCCACATCATCTTCCACTATAAGAATTGCCGCCATAAAAATTCCAGCTTTAAGGATCATGCAAATTTACTAATTATGTATGGTTGACGTCTTAATTAAAGCCCAAAAAAAAAGCTGCCAAAATTGGCAGCTTACAAAATTTTTAAAAAAATAAGATCTTAGTAAGATTCTTTCTTTTTATCTTCTTTTTTAATCCAGTTTCCATCCCCATCGGCATATACTTTTTTCTCAACCCCATCGATATCCAATTTGATTTTGTATATCATTTTCCCTTCCTTTTCCTTTACATATGCCTCCTTTGCGGTGGCTCCTTCAAAATCTGTAGCAATAGCAGCTGTAACTGCCTCGGGCAATTCAGAAACCTCAACCTTTTTAAAATCATCGGTTTGAACCGTTGTTTCCGCAACTATTGGTGTTTCTGTGGTTCCGGTTGCCACAACCTCCTGTGCCTGTACAGCTGTTACAAAAAATAATCCGATAGCTGCAAATGTTAATCCTAGCTTTTTCATAATCGATAAAATAAATGGTTATTAATTCATTTTTAGTTATGATATCGAAAGAAAGAATTGTTCCAAAATATAAAGCGATTTCCCAATTGTTTTAAACCTCAGGATTTTGGGATATTCCGGATTGGACGAAAAAACCAATTAACATAATTTTATGTAGAATTAAAATATATTGCAACACTGGTTGGGTAATAAATCCACATTTTTACTTTAATCTACTATTAATAAGATATAAGCTAAGACCGGAAAAAAATTATAATGTAGGTTTTTGACGGTTTCCTTTTTTCTCTCCACGCAACTTTTTCTCCCGCAGGCGCTTAAATTTTGAAGCCATTGTTGGCCGGGTTTTTTTACGTAGTTTTGGTTTATTGGATGCCTTTGAAATTATGTCCAGCAATCTTTCTATTCCAGAATCCCTATTTTGATGCTGGCTACGGGAATCACTGCTCTCTATAATTAACACTGCGTTTGTTGTTAAGCGGGATTCTAATTTTTTTAAGATCCTCATTTTTTCCTCCCAGGTGAGTGCCTGAGAATTCGCAACATCAAACTGAATAACTACTTTTGATGCCGTTTTATTTACGTGTTGCCCACCGGGGCCTGAACTCCTGACGGCTTTCCAGGTCAATTCCTGCTGAATAGCTTCTAAATCGGGCATACTTTAAGTCGGCTGATGACTGGGTTTCAATAAATCCATTAGCGTTTTTACCGGGTTAAAAGTACTCACAGGAACTTCTACAAAAACGCTGTTCCATTTTGCCATGGCCCCATTCCATAATCCGGGAAGTTCCAGGGCTTTTATTGCTTTGCCCTCTATTGTTTTTGAAGTTATAAAACAGGCCTCGGGATCCACAAATTCGGTTAAATCAAATGCTTCTCCCCTGTAGTTCTTCAAGCCACAAACAAGATCTACAGGATTAAAATGTGTAGAATTTTTCGCTATTTGCTTCTGCAGTTGATCATTCTGATTAATTTGAGCGCCTTCAACGATTTGGATAGATTGTTCTCCACCTTTTGCTTTAACGAAAAATGGACCTCCTCCGGGTTCGCCTTCATTTTTAACCATTCCGCAGATACGCAGGGGGCGATTCAAGCGGGATTTTAACTTCTGAATTTTAATTTCTTCTGAAAGTCCATCAAAATCTTCCGGAAAAGTGTAAAACAATTCGTTTTCAATAAATTGAAGAATCCCCCGAATATTCTTTTCTGAAGGCTTTTGGACTTCAAGACTATTCAGATATGAAAAACACATGTCCTGAACTTTTAAAAGTTTGCCGGCCAGCATTTTTTTATATTCTGCAACTTCATCCAATTTTGAATCGACCACTACATTGTCTATATTTTTTATAAAAACCAGATCTGCTTTTTGATTGTTCAAATTTTCGATAAGTGCGCCATGTCCGCCTGGTCGAAAAAATAACTCCCCTTCTTTTGTCAGAAAAGGCTTATTATTTTCATCTACCGCGATGGTATCTGTTTTAGGATCCTGAAACGAATAGGAAACTTTAAATACAATCCCTGTTTTCTTTACAACTCTTGATTTAATATCATCATACTCAGCCTGAAATTTTTCCATATGTTCTTGGGAAACGGTAAAATGCAATCTGGCTATAGCCTTTGCTTCAGAATATTTTGCAGCCTCATAAAAATGTTCTTCAAAAGCGGTCGCAACATATTCTGTATAATTGTGAAAAGGCACCAACCCCTTCGGATAATTGCTTAAACCAAGGCCATGCGAACATAAAATAGTTTGCACCAGCAATAATTTCCGGGAATGCCTGTTAAGTTCATCAAAACCGGGTTGATTTTCCCTTGCATTATTTAGAGCTCGTTTATAAAATGGCAGTTTTTCTATATTATCAAAAAACAGTTTTAAATTCCTATTATTGGTTCTTTTAAGATATTCCGGGAGAGATTCTGTTGTAGGTTCAAATTCTTCAAGAAAAATCTGCAAATCTTGGAACATCCTTGTGGCTGCCCCGGAGGCTGGTACAAATTTGACAATTTCTAGTTGATCTTTTTGCTTTTCGTAATATGAGATATACTCATATTTTTCCTGTTCGGAATAGAAAAAAATTCCATCCCAAACTGTTGCGGCAGCCTGAATATCAAGGGCCTTATTTCCTTGTTTAAAAATTCCAATTTGCTCCTCTACTCCTTCAACACTGAGGCCTTTTTCCTCTATTTGCTTAATATTTCTCTGGCTAAAATTCAATTTTTTAGATTTAAAAGTTCGTTAATTGCAGTAACCGCGGTATTAAAACGTTCGTTTTCATCACCACTTAATACTATGTAAGGACGATTATAAAGCAGTAGTGTGCTTTTAAATTTTTTGAACATGGTTTCCCTCTCCCGGGGTTTATCCCTGAGATCATCCTGAGTCCAGGGAGTATCAATATTAGTTAAAAAGTATATATCATACCTATTGTTTAACGCATGTTTAAGAAGATCGGGGTTGCAGTAACCGTGATAATAGGCTTCAGAATAAACTTTAAGTTCGAGTAAATTTGTATCGCAAAACAATACTTCATTGGCCATTTTCGCAAATTTGTTTTCGCGCCGCATCTGGCCTTTTGCGATCGGAATTAAATCTGAAGCCTGGCAAACTTCCTTTTTATCATCCCACTTTTTCTGAAGATAATCCCGCATATATTCAGGCACCCACTCTGTTTTAAAATGGAGTGCAAGCCTTGCAGCAAGGGTAGTTTTTCCCGTACATTCCGGACCAAAAAGCACCGCTTTCAGGCATGATGCAGACTCTTGTGTAAGCTTTTTTTCCATGCAATATAGCCGTATACGGCAATAATTGTGAATAATAAATACTGGAAACTTGTGAGGGTGAGGCCTTTATAAAAATAAAGGGGCACTGAAATAATATCTCCTATGATCCAATAAATCCAGTTTTCAATTTTTTTTCGGGCCATCAACCACATGCCCACAAAGAAAACCGCTGTGGTGAATGTATCCACATAGGCAGTCCAGTTGGTCCATTTTTCAAATAATTCATATACCGAATATACAAAAATCAGCGTACCTAAAAAAATCAAGGCCGCCTGTATATGCTCTTTTTTCGTCATATAAGTAATTGGCGTAAAATGCACCGCATCTATTTTCCTGGTCCAGATATACCAGCCGTAAATACTCATGGAGAAATAATAGGCATTGATCATCATATCCCCCAAAAGTCCCCATTGCCAAAGCAAATACACGAAAATGAGCGTACTTATAATTCCGGTGGGATATACCAGGATATTTTCCTGTTTGGCATACCAAACTGACAAAAAACCAAAAATGACCGCAATTATCTCAAGAATAATAAAAAGGGATCTATATCCGTAATACTGCTCAAAAAAAAAATCAAAAATCGGCTGCATAATCACTTCGGTCAGATTTCACAATTTTAACATGGATCAATCCACGATCTATAGCTTCAAAAGCAGTTTTTATTTCCCTGATGAGCAATTGCATCACCTGGTCATAGTCTCCATACACCTGAGTGCTTAAAGGATTTTCCTTTACGATTAAACCGGAGTTCCTGAGTTTTTTAATAAAATTAATGATTGCCGGTTCATAATCATCCTGAATAGGCGTTAAGGTAAGTTCCACTGAAATTTTCATCTATTAATTGTTTTAGCCACCAGTGCAGCAATATTTTATTATTTATCAAAGTTAGGGATTTGTTCTTGGAAGTTAGAGCTTAGAGGTTAGAAGTTCTGTGAACCCCTTATTAGCCCTATTTGATCCAGTGAAACCCGTGGATAGTTCCCTAGCATTCAGAATGACTCCCAGCCTGTTTTAGCAATTTTTAAATCAGCATTTCCCTCCTCCTTATAATTCTAAACGAGCTCCTGGGCTAAGGAAATATCCTACAGAAATGGTGTGGGCTTGAGGTGTGAACATGTGATCACTTTTCAAGCTTATGATCCTTCCGGTTAAACGCGGACTTCTTTACTGGGCATTCAGAGACAAAAAAATCGGGTTGAGAAGAATAGAATATACCAAGAATTCATGGTTTTAAAAAATCTTTCAGAAATGCACCGATGTTTTAATGGGCTACAAATAATCCCCATTTTCAAAAGCAGTCCCAATCACCACCATATCTGCTCCGGCTTCATAGGATCTCTTTAATTGCTTTTTACTGCGGATGCCTCCACCCACTATCAATGGAATATTGATCGCTTGCTTAACTGCCGATATTATTTCTTCTGAAACAGATATTTGAGCACCACTGCCAGCTTCCAGGTAAATAAGCTTTTTCCCTGAGAACTGGCCTGCCAATGCCGTATTGACAATGCTTTCAATATTACATTGAGGAATAGGCCTAGTATTGCTCACTCTTTGAACGGCACTTTTATTCCCGCCTTCTATTAAAATATAACCTGTGGGTATGATCTCCAATTTAGAATTACGCAATTGTGAAACCGATTTTACCTGCTGTTCAATGAGAAATTCCGGGTTTCTTCCTGAGATCAGGCTTAAAAACAATATGGCATCAGCGGAATTGGTAATTTGGGAATGATCTCCCGGAAATAGAATTACGGGTAGGCCTGTTTTTGCCTTTAACGCCTGCACGGTTCTTTGCGTTTTATGTAGGGCCACCTTGCTTCCACCCACAAAAATATGAGTGATGTTTTCAGGTAAATTCAAAAGAAATATTTCAGCTGAACTTTCCTCGAATTTATCGGGATCTATCAGCACAGATAATAATTTTTCCCCTGAACAAACGGCTTGGGTTAGATTTTTATAAATAGAAGACATTAATTGGAGGTTAATTTTCGCTTACCTTGTTAGAACATCTTGCGTAAACACAGGTGTATTCTCCAAATTCCAAAAAATTGAGGTCAAAATGTGAAGTAGTTCCATTAAAATAAACCTCCCCTGTAGTTTCGACTTCATCTAAATCAAAATCGGCGATGTTGATGTGCTGTAAAAAGCTTAAACCGGGTTCAGCGAATATTTTAAAGATTGATTCCTTTGCCCCCCAAACAATTGTCAGTTTTCTGATCAACGCATCTACATTAGCCAAGGTCCTGTATTCCTCAATAGGGGTAAATTTTTCTGCGATCTTCAATATTTTATCCCGCTTTTTCTCAATATCTATCCCAACCTGTTCTTCACTTATAATTATTGCTGTAAATTCAAAGGAATGAGTTATTGAGATATGTTTATTACCCTTTAAATGAGGTTTTCCCAATCCGTCGTAATACAAATCAAAATCTGTATACCCGGCCTCCGCCAATAAATGCCTGATGCTCATAAACCCTCGTTTATGAATTTCAGATCGCATTCCTTTTACACGGGCCTGGCAATTTGCGGTTAGTTCTATTCCCTCACTTAACCATTCGATAGGTTCTTCAACCTTCCAGATATAGGCCTTTGTACGTTGATCAACTGTTATTGTTTTGTAAAGAGCCATAAAATTTTGTTATATATTTTGTATTTTTGCAACTGTAAAATTGGTAAAAATCAAATATAATAATATGTCTACTAAAACAGTGCCTTATACCGCCTATAAAGTTAAAGATATTTCCCTTGCAGCCTGGGGAAGAAAAGAAATTGAACTGGCCGAAGCTGAAATGCCCGGGCTGATGTCGCTTAGACAAGAGTTTAAAGAGGAACAACCTCTTAAGGGTGCCCGTATAGCAGGATGTCTGCACATGACCATCCAAACCGCAGTTTTAATTGAAACTTTAACAGCTTTGGGAGCTGAGGTGACCTGGAGTTCGTGTAATATTTTTTCCACTCAGGATCAGGCCGCAGCCGCGATAGCAGCAACCGGTGTTCCGGTTTATGCCTGGAAAGGATTGACAGAGGAAGAATTTAACTGGTGTATTGAACAAACCTTGTTTTTTGGGAAAGATCGCAAACCTTTAAATATGATCCTTGACGATGGCGGAGATCTAACCAATATGGTTTTGGACAAATATCCCGAAATCGCCAAACGCGTTAAAGGACTTTCAGAAGAAACCACCACTGGAGTTCACCGCTTGTACGAACGTGTGAAAAATGGAACACTAACCATGCCTGCCATCAATGTGAACGATTCGGTTACCAAATCAAAATTCGACAATAAATATGGCTGTCGTGAAAGCGCAGTAGACGCAATTCGCCGTGCAACTGATTTAATGTTAGCCGGAAAAAGGGTTGTGGTTTGTGGATATGGTGATGTGGGTAAAGGTACGGCAGCTTCCTTTAAAGGAGCAGGATCTATTGTCACCGTTACAGAGATTGACCCAATTTGTGCTTTGCAGGCCGCTATGGACGGTTTTGAAGTAAAACGACTTGAAACTGTAGTTCCTACTGCCGATATCGTTATTACAACAACCGGAAATAAGGGCATTGTTCGAAGCGAACATTTTAAGGCCATGAAGGACAAAACCATCGTTTGTAATATTGGGCATTTTGATAATGAAATTGACATTGCCTGGTTAAACAATAATTGGGGCAAAACAAAAGACACCATTAAACCTCAGGTAGATAAATATACTATAGAAGGGAAGGATATTATCCTGCTCGCGGAAGGCAGGCTTGTAAATCTTGGTTGTGCCACCGGTCATCCCAGTTTTGTGATGAGTAATTCATTTACCAATCAAACCCTGGCACAAATAGAACTTTGGAAAAATTCAGATAAATATGAAAATGACGTTTATATGCTTCCGAAGCATTTGGATGAAAAGGTAGCCAAACTTCATTTGGAGAAAATTGGGGTTGAATTGACCCAATTAACCCAGGAACAAGCCGAATATATCGGTGTAACTGTTGAAGGGCCGTTTAAACCGGAGTACTACAGGTACTAAGAGTTATGAGTGGCTATAAATAAGTTAATCCTCTTTGATTCAATTCAGAGGGGATTTTTGTTAATGTTTTTTGGTTATGGGTTCATAAACCACAAAACAAGGAATTCTACAATAATTATTACCTATGTAGCCAAAAAAAATGAATATCCATTTTCTATCAGGTTGGTTCCTTCGAAATTTCTTCAGATGATCTTTCCATTGTACTAAAAACCCAACATCTTTCAGCATGGCTTTTGCTTCATCTATTTGAAATTTCTGAACCTGAATCCGCATTCCTTTAGCCGCGATTCCGGCGGAGAAATGGGTATGTTCATCGAGAAAAAATATTTCAGTTTCCTCTTCAAATTCATCTTTGATTTAGAAACCTCGGTGCAGTCAGGCCTTCTGTAGGATCATTCCCAAAAGTTGTGGAGGAATCCAATTAGTAGTTTGATATTTGCCTAAAAATTTACCTTGGAGGACTACCTGGATTTAATAAATAGTACTAAAGAAACAGAGGTCCTTCATCTATACTTTGAAACAGCGTAACATCCTTCCCCAGGAAGAGTCTAATAGGGCTTTGATCAGCAATGGCTTTCATAAGGAAATCACCATCCAGGATTTTCCAATGAGAAGGAATACCGTTTTTCTCCGGAATAAAAGGCGAAGGTGGCTAGATAAAAACACGGATGAATTGATCCAAAGAGATTGGAGCTTAGATTCTCAGGGAACCCGGATGACCACCGAGTTCGCTGCTTTTTTAAAAGGAATTAATCGATACTAAAGCTACGGACTGCCATGCCATCGGTTCTTTCTTCGGGGTTAACGGTAAAAAACTGCAACGCCAGTACAAGGATTATTTAAGTAATTTTAAAGAATGGGATCAAAAGAAGCATGCCGGAGAATGGCTCATCTACCCTGATAATATAGGGACTCAGCTCTCTATAGACGAAACAGCCCTGTCCCAGAGAGAGTTATATTATCACCAACAGACTGCATAAGGAAAGCAGGGGGGGGCTATTGTAGCTATACTGGCCGGAATCAAAGTAGGCCCCATCATTGAACAGTTACCTAAAATCCAATAAAGTCACTGAGATAACCCTGGATATGGCTCCTAGGATGAAGCAGCTTGCGAAAATATGTTTTCCCAGGGCAAGGCAGGTAACGGATCGCTTTCCCGCTTCAAAAACGCTACTGAGGCGCTACAGGATATTAGGATCAAGCATTGCTGGGAAGCCATTGATCAGGAAAACCATTAA
>JBGSWA010000040.1:0-3639 GCA_041752645.1 Gillisia sp.
TAGAGAAACAGGGAGAACCACAAAAAACTGCAGAATTATATATCACATTCGCCGATCATTACTCTGATAATATTGAAAACCTGCCAGAAAGAATTATTTTATACGAAAAGGCATTGCCGATATTTATCAGATTAAAAAATAAAAGTGCTGAGGCAAGTACTTTATTTAAGATTGGAGATGCTTATATTGGGATAAGCGATTTTGAAAAAGCAGAGAAATATTTACAAAAAAGTCTGAGTATATCATTATCTACTGGTAAGAAAGACCTGCAAATATTATATAGTAATTTGGGAATTGTTTATACATTTCTTGGCAATGCCACCCAAGGCATAAAGTATGGACTGGAAGCGGAAAAGGTTGCTGAAAATCTTAAGGATACAAGCTATTTTATAAGTTCCCTTTATAATTATATTGGTGTAACCTATGAGAGTGTAAGAGATTGGAAAAAAGCACTGGAATATTATAAAAAGGCATTAAAGGAAGAAGAGAAGCATGGAGATATTTCTATGATTAATTCTATTGCCACCAACATTTCAAAAATAATATCTCTCAGCGACCCAAAAGCTTCTATATCGTTTTTGGAAAGCATTATCAAAAAGTATCCGTTACCGGCTTTGGATGAGGCAAATATCCGCATTAACATCCGATGCATGATTGACTACACAAGAATAAAAGATACTGCAGTTGCACAAAAATATTGTGATGCACTTCTTGAAACTTCCGAGAGAATGGCGGAATCAAATCCTATGAAGTCGGTAATATATTCTCCGGTAATTAAATTTCTGGTAGGTACCAGCCAGTATGATAAGGCACGCAAATACCTGCCTCTCTATCAACAAATGGCTGAGAAGGCAAGAGTGCCGTCTTTTTTAAAAGAAATTCAGTTACGTTGGTTTCAGATTGACTCTGCTCAAAAGAAATATTTGTCTGCCATACAACATTACCGCAAATATTCTCTTTTGAACGACTCTTTATTTAACGCTGGCAAAGCCAAAGAATTTTCAGAGCTGCAGATTCAATACGATACGGAAAAAAAAGACCTGGCCATTAAATTTAAAGACAAGGATATTAAAGCAAAAGTTCAGAATATATTACTACTTACAAGAGAAGCCGCTATAAGGCAAAAAGATTTAGAACAAACGCAATTGAAAGCTCAATACGACTCATTATCGAAAGAACAAACGCTTACACTAATCCGTTCATCATCTGAGGCAAAGGATAAGGATATTCTGGTAAAACAACAAGATATCAATTTGCTTAAAAGCGACAGTTTGCTTCAATTGGCAAGGTTAAGAGAAACAAAGACAACAAGAAATATTATTATTGGTGGTGCAAGTATGCTGTTGCTTTTGCTATGCCTCGGATACAGACGCTACCAGGAAAAACAACGATCAGGCAAAGTGATCAATGATAAAAACATTGAACTACAGCAACTGGTAAATGAAAAAGAATGGCTTTTAAAAGAAGTACACCATCGTGTAAAAAACAATCTTCAAACTGTTGTTAGCTTACTGGAATCACAATCTACTTACCTTGACAGTGATGCATTGCTGGCGATACGTGATAGTCAGAACAGGGTACATGTGATGTCTCTAATACATCAAAAACTATATCAGGCGGAGAATGTATCATCTGTTAATATGGAATCTTATCTGCCTGAATTAGTTAGCTATCTTCGGGAAAGCTTTAACGTAAAGAACATTCATTTCAATGTGCAAATATCACCCGTTGAATTGGATGTGTCGCAAGCCATTCCTGTGGGATTAATAGTAAATGAAGCCATTACTAATTCAATTAAATATGCTTTTAGCCCGGAGGGTAATAATTATAACATAAAGATTTCAATGGAGCCTTCGCCTGATAACTCACTAAAATTAATCATATCAGATAACGGAAAAGGATTACCTGCCGATTTTAAAATAAATACCAGCGGAGGACTGGGATTGAAATTAATGAAAGGTTTAACCGACGATATTCATGGTAAATTTTTCCTTGACTCCGACAGGGGAACGACCATCACCATAATATTTTCTCCAAATACCCTGTTTTATAAACAACCGCAAAAGGTATAATGAAATCAGGGGCAATTAATGCTGAATTATATTGTCAATACTATAAACAGTGGCATCGAAACAAACCAGACCATAATATTATTACGACAGTAAAGCATAGGCACAAAATAAACCTTAAATTACAACTATGCAATCTTGCTCACAGGTAGCTTTTGTTATAGCTTAAGGTAAGAGATTATCAAAATTAATGTATGACGAAATCATTAACACTTGTTATAATTTTTTTATTGATACATTTTTACACAGGAGCACAAAGTATTCCGGGTGAAAGAGCTCCCATACCGGGAGATGAAAAACAATTTCTTTTAGAACTGAAAAATAATACTACCGGTATTCAGCAAATAGAAGCGATACTCAATCTAAGTGCTTACTATCTTTTTTTGCCGGGTGAAGAAAAAGTTGACCTTGAAAAAGCCATGCGGTATGCCCAGCAGGGGAAGGAATTAAGTTCAAGTGCAAATTTTCAGGATGGCTACAACGAAGCAATGGTTTTAACAGGTGAAATATTTAAAGAGAGTGGGAAAATTGATTTCTCTGAAATTATTTTTGACAGTATAATTATTAACATACAACGGATACTTCAATATAGTAAAAATCGTAACAAACCAGCCAGTCATGCAAGAGCCCTTCGGCAGATGGTTGATATACACTTTTCTCAGTATAAGTTTGATGTTGCAGAAGTTGAGCTATTGAAATTATTAGACTTATATAAAACTAACAAGTATCCTAATCTGCATTATATCTATGAACGGTTGTCATTAATAGGTATAATAGACGGGGATTTCAATAAGGCTTTAAAGTATGGCCTGGAAATGATGAGAAGTATGGAGGTAAATGCAGACTATGCATCCGCCGGGGGGTTTAATTTTAATATGGGATATATCTACCAAAACCTGGGGCAGTTTAAGAAAGCCTTAGATTACTATAATAATGCTTTAAACTATTTCAGGGAAACCAATAGCTCTATAATATACGATTTAAAGGCTGGCATAGCAGAAACACTATTAAAAATGAACAGAGGAAATGAAACGATTTTATTACTCCAAAAAACTTTAGAAGAATTTCCTCCACAAACCAATTACGAAAAGAAGGTGATGGAAAGGGCTTTGGCAACATGCTACAAGGAACTTAAATTTTATGATCTGGCAGAAATTCATTTAAAAAAATCGCTGGAGCTTGAAAAAAAAGACAACAGCACTATTGATATATTGTTCCTAAATAGAACGACAGGATTATTATATACGGAATGGGGAAAATATGAATTAGCGAGACCTTATCTGGAACAATCCTTAAAGTCTACAGTCTTTCGTACCGGAGAATTAGCCCAGCTTCATTTCATGATGTATAAAATAGATTCTGCGGCAGGGAAATATTTATCTGCAATGGAACATTTAAGGATGAATAAAACCCTCGATGATGCCGCTAATAAGGAAATTAAAAACAGGGAAAACCTGGAATTGCAAATTAAATACGAAACCGAAAAAAAAGACAAGGATCTGTTGCTTCAGCAATCGAAATTAACACAAGCAAAAAAAGATAAGAATATATTTATCGCCGGAGCTATAAT
>JBGSWA010000041.1:0-6411 GCA_041752645.1 Gillisia sp.
TCTGTTTGAGAGTGATTTAAGTAAATTGAGCTCAAAAACAATCGCTCAGCAATAAAACATATTAAACCTGTGCCTGCAAACAGGTATCCCTCAGAACCATTAGTATTCCTTGCGGTTCCGTAAATAACCGGATGTCAATCGATATTAGCACGGAGATCTGCAGCGTTTTAAATTCCAAAATTAATATAGATTCCTGGAAGAGATGGTCAAGAAATAAAAAAGTATCGCTGAAACCCGCCCCATAGATGAAGGCCGGGTTAATAGCAGCCGTTAAAAAACCATCAAGGAATACTAATTGAAACACCAATTTTTGTAAATTCGAGGGAGACTGAAAAATTTTAAGGCGGAGGACAAGATGCAAAAAAGGTTAAACGGCTAATAGAGACGGTCCCTGACAAGGATCTTGAAGAGCTCAAAGCTTTGCTGGAGGGTTATTTCCGCAGGGGGATTTTACCAAGCTGAAGGAGGAGATAACCAACCTGGACGATAACAATCTACATTTGAAGAAGGAATATGAAATTTATTTGAAATAGTAAATAAAACCAATTGTGAAAATAGCCATATTATCTCCCATTTCCTGGCGGACTCCTCCACGAAAATACGGCCCCTGGGAACAGGTTACTTCAAATATTTCCGAAGGCCTAATTGAAAACGGTCATCAGGTTACTTTATTTGCAACGGGAGATTCCATAACAAAAGGTACCCTGGAATATGTTTGCAAGAGGGGCTATTCTGAAAATAGCGACCTTGATCCAAAAGTTGAGGAATGCCTGCATATAAGTCATTTGATGGAACAGGCATCCAAATTCGATTTGATCCATAACAATTTCGATTTCCTCCCGCTTACCTATTCGGGTTTAATAAAAACTCCTATGGTTACTACCATTCATGGATTTTCTTCCCAAAAGGTCCTCCCGGTATATAAAAAATATAACCCCATTGCCAATTACGTTTCCATAAGCAATTCAGATCGCAGCCCGGAGCTGGATTATGTCGCTACGGTTTACAATGGCATCAATACCGGGGAGTTCACCTTTTGCGATCAACCAAAGGACTACCTGCTGTTTTTTGGGAGGATTCATCCGGAGAAAGGGACTTTTGAGGCCATTCAAATCGCAAAACAATCTGGAAGGAAGCTTATTATTTCCGGCCTGATCCAGGATCAGGAATATTTTGACACTAAAATTAAGCCGTATCTCAATGGGAAGGATGTTCTGTATGTCGGTCATTCCGGACCCGCACAACGGGATAAACTACTGGGGGAAGCCGCCGCCCTTTTACACCCCATTGATTTTGAGGAACCCTTCGGATTAAGTGTGGTAGAATCCATGCTCTGCGGAACCCCGGTAATTGCTTTTGATAAAGGTTCCATGCCGGAACTTATCCTGGACGGGAAAACCGGTTTTTTAGTGAATTGTATCCCTCAAGCTGTTGATATGGCAAATAAAATCAGGTTCATCGACAGGAAATTTTGCAGGGTATATGCTTCGGAGAAATTTAACCGACAAAAAATGATTGAAGGGTACCTGGAGGTGTACCGGAAAATTTTAAAAACGAAAAAACAGCGCATCCCGTAAGCTGAACAACTGACATCCCCTTATCAGTCACATCGAATCTAATGGGCTTTTGCCAGCGGATCTGGCATTTCGTTGGACCTTTTTGGTTCTGGTATATCAGACCCAGCAGACGCGCAGCAAGAGAATTCTCCCGTGGCGGGATGATCTTTGCAAGCTTTGCTCCCAACCACCCGCCGTTTATGATTATCGGAAGATTTGATCCAAAAATTAAAAATCAACCATAACTATTCTGAATATCTCAACTCCTTAGATCGCAACTTTTATTTTTTTCTCCTCCTTAGCAGTGATCCTGAGCAGGATCATGGACAGCAACAGGCTGAACAACACAAATCCTATAAAAATAATAAAGCCGGGTTGCAGGGAGGTCTTATTGGTGGAAATGCTCACCAGGGATTCCGTTTCCATATTTAATTGTGAAAGCTGGTGATTCAGGATACCCTGGAAGCCTATGTAGGCCATAAAAATGGCAATTACATATACATCGGCCATACTCCACTTTCCAGATTTAAATGCAAAAAAGTTCAGGACCTTATTTTTACGGGTGTTTTTATTGCCCGCAAGGTAAATTTGGGTGGAGATCAACTTTGATACAGGAAAGATAATGCTGAATACAAGAATGAGAATCCCGACAAAAACCGAATCTAACTTACCCGTACTAAAGAGTATTTCAATCACATCCAGGATGCTTTTGCTTTGAAAGAAGATCACCTGATCGTTAAAAGCAATTTTTTCTCCTATCAGCATAAAATTCACCTGCTGAAAGCGGGCATCGATCTCGATCATCGGGGCTGTAATCCCGGCGAAAAGAGTAACCAGGGACACCAATACCGAGATTATAAACAAAGGGGTGTGAAGCGGCCTTACATTGCGCAACAACCACCAGAGAATTAAAAATACAAGGATAATTCCCAGTAAAATATAGGTGTAATAATACGTTTGAGCCTCCAATTCCACTAACCTGCCAGCGGTATTTTTATTGAACTGCGCCAGATCGGTCACCTCATACTTTGTAAATAAGGAGTCCACGCGTAGTGAAGCATCAGAATTTGCGTGGGTCATATCGCTATACTCCTGCAGCTTACTTTTTATCACATGCTTTAAGGCATCCTTATTCTCTGGTTTTTGGACCTCATCTACCATGGTTTGGGCAAACACGGGAACCATCGCCCGTATCTTTTGCTCATCCACAAAAGTCCTTACCGCAAACTTGGTCAGTTTTGCCTTGATCCCCTTCTGCTTTTTGTCCATCATATGGTCTGCTTTGTTAACGGCAGAATTCAAGATTCCGGTGACCTGAAGCACTAAGGTGTCTTCCTGAGCCTCTGTAAATTCAAAATCGTCAATGCGGTTCAGCACCATTTTAGTAAGATGATCGCGCCAGGTATTTACAGACAGGATCCCGAAGGTAATGCTGTTGACCTCGCTATAATCACTTTTAATTTCAGCGGATTGTGAGGAATAGCTGAAAATCTGGTAGCTGCTCCACCCTGCGAGCAGGAATAATGCACCTGCAATCAGCAAAAGCAAAATGCGTTTTAAAGCTATGGACATATATAAGGATTTGATCTTCTAAAAGTAAACTAATAAACCCTCTCTATTACCTGCCTTATTTTAATCCCTGAATTTAAAATCCCGAAAGAGAGTGACCCGGAAAACTGGGGATTTGTAATTGCATAAAGATGGAATAGACTTAAATAAATAAAAACCACATTGCCACCTATCTGCGCGTGGACCTCCCCTGAGAAACCCATAGCTGGGGTGTAGAAGAATCTGCCCCAGGATTTAAAATTGTGACTTAGATCACCTACTTTTAGTGTCATAGGTCATTTCTATTCTTGCCGATCTATTGTAATTTTGTTATCTTAAATAAAAAATACGGTTATGGCAAATATAAAATGGGTAATAGACCCAACACACAGCGAGGTCACATTTAAGGTAAAACATTTAATGATCTCTACGGTAACCGGAAATTTCAATATTTTTGAAGGAACTCTCGAAACGCCAACAGGGGAATTCAGCAAAGCGAAGAACCTGGAATTTAAAGCCCAGGTAAAATCTGTCAACACAAATAATAAGGACAGGGACCATCATTTAAGGTCCGATGATTTCTTTGCCTCAGCGCTGTATCCCAACATTCGGTTTAAATCGAAAAATTTCAACATAGAATCCGGGAAGATAAGGGGAGATCTGACTATAAAAAATACGACAAAACCTGTGAACCTTGATATTGATTTTGGGGGAGTGGTTGTCGATCCTTATGGACAAACTAAGGCAGGTATTACCGCGAACGGGAAAATCAGCCGAAAAGAATTCGGATTGGTCTGGAATTCGATTACCCAGGCCGGGAATGTGGTGGTCGGAGATCAAATTAGATTGATCGCAGAGGTACAATTCATCAAACAAGTATAAACTATGGAAAACAGGATATTAGGATTACATCATATTACCGCCATTGCGGGAGATGCCCAAAGAAACTATGATTTTTACACTGAGGTTCTCGGGTTGCGATTGGTGAAGAAAACCGTGAATTTTGACGATCCCCAAACCTATCATTTTTACTTTGGGGACGCCCTGGGAACCCCGGGAAGTATTTTGACGTTCTTTCCCTGGCCGCGGGTCAAACCGGGTAAGAACGGGGCAGGAATGGCAACAGGAATTGGCTATTCGGTTCCCCAGGGAAGCCTGGGATTCTGGAAAGAACGCTTTGAGAAATTCGGGGTTCCCCACCGTGGGATCTCGAAGAGATTTGGAGAGGAACTCCTCTCATTCCAGGACCCGGATGGATTGATCCTGGAATTGATAGTTCCTGGGAACAAGGATGAGCGCAAACCCTGGGAAACTAAAGATGTGAAGGCAGAAGTTGGTATCAAAGGATTCCACAACGTCACCCTCACTTTAAAAGATCACAAGGCCACCGCTGAGATCCTCACGGATGTTTTTGGATACGATCTTGTGGGAACAGAAAATAACCTGGTTCGCTATAAAACTAGTGCTGCTCAAAACGCGGCAATTGTGGATATTTTGGTAGACCCTAAAGCCGAAAGAGGACAAAATGCAGGTGGGACCAACCACCACGTGGCCTTCAGGGTAAAAGACGAAGAGACTTTAATGTCTTTCAGAGAAAAAATTCAGCAAAAAGGCTTGCAGATCACAGAGAAAATAAACCGTGATTATTTCTTTTCACTCTATTTCCGTGAGCCGGGAGGGGTCTTGTTTGAGATCGCTACAGATAATCCCGGATTCGCCACAGACGAAACTCCGCAGGAATTAGGGAGCAGCCTGCAGCTTCCGGATCGATATAAAGGAGCAAGGGCACAGATCGAGAAGGCGCTGCCGGAGCTTAAGCAGTAACCATTGCGTATTGGGTTTCGGAAATAAATCCAATGAACTCCTTTTCTGTCAAATAAAAAAGAAAACCATGCATTCAAAAAATAGTACAACCGCAGGATTAGACATTTCAGAGGCAAAAAAAGCCCTGGTCCTGCTGCACGGGCGTGGCGGAAATGCCCAGGACATACTTTCTCTGGCAGCGCATCTCAGGCTAGCCGATTTTGCGCTGCTTGCCCCACAAGCCGAAAATGGCAGCTGGTACCCGCATTCCTTCCTGGCCAAACCCTCTGAAAATGAACCATGGCTTTCTTCTGCCCTGGAGCTCTTAGAAGATTTGCTGGAAGAGATAAAAAATAAAGGCATTGCCTCCAAGGACATCTATTTCCTCGGATTCTCTCAGGGGGCCTGCCTTGCGGCAGAATTTGTCACCCGGAATGCAAGCAGGTTCGGCGGCGTAGTGCTCTTTACCGGGGGACTTATTGGCGATATACTATACCCTGAAAATTATAAAGGAGATTTTGCAGGAACACCTGTTTTTATTGGAACCGGAAATCCCGATGCACATGTCCCTCTGGAGCGGGTAAAGCAGACCGCTGAAATTCTAAAAAAAATGAACGCGGAGCTCACCCTAAAGGTATACGACAACAGGCCTCACAGCATTTCACAGGACGAACTCGATTTTGCGAATAAACTCATTTTTAAATAACCCGGGTATGTCCCAAATTGCTTTCCGGGAACCTCTCGGCAAATATCCCCTCTTTTAGAAGACCTTGCATGCTTGCCGAAAATGAAGCTCTCCAGGTTCATTGAAGGATTTAATTAAGAGCCTTGCTTCTGAAAAGTTGGATTACCATAAATAATTTGTCCCTCATCCAGAAATAAATTCCCGGTTTTTTGAATTTATTGTTATAACTTAAAGCTGTTAAATAACTGTATGGCAGGGGATAATTATATTACTTTTAAAGAACTTACCTGTTATCCGTAATCTGAGCACCTTATGAAACAGGACCGATGGCCCGAATTATCTTTTGAAACGGGCAATGACACCTACCAAACCATACATTTATGGACCCAAATTGTAGGGAAGATAAAGCTGGAGAAAATGCCTTGGATCAATCATTCGTGGCATATCACCTTGGTGGTAAGCCCATTTGGACTGAGCACCGGGGATATTCCCGATCTCAAAAAGCATTTTCAGATCAATTTTGATTTTCTAAAGCATCAATTGCAAATAGTGACCAGCCAGAAAGAAGAGCGGGTGTTCCCTCTTTCGGAGCTGTCTGTTGCTGGCTTTTATCGAAAGCTTTTTGCCGCTATGAAGGAGCTTGAGCTCGAGATCAACATTAATCCCCTTCCCTGTGAAATTGAAAATGCCATTGCCTTTCCCCAGGATGAAGTTCATGCTGCGTACTTGCCGGAGATTGCTGAGGATTTACATATTGCCCTTTTGAAGATTCAAAGGGTTTTTACCGAATTCAGGGCCAAATTCACGGGGAAATGCAGT
>JBGSWA010000042.1:0-30702 GCA_041752645.1 Gillisia sp.
CCACTTAATTTCAGATAGGTATTTCTTACAATCTTCATCTGTTTTAAACCATTCAGCAAACTCTATGAGATTTTGACCCCTAAAAATTTCCATTTTTCACCAATTTTATTGATCTTAAAGATATGAAATTAAATGCCTACCTCAATAAAAGAATATGTGAATGTGGTAAGAAAAAGTTGTTGGTCATAATCCAGAAGCTGAAAAGATATATTTAATTCATCCTGTCCGTTTAATGACGTTTTTTTATTGGTACAGCAGGAGTCCTTTTCCTTAGCGAGCATTTCATGATCCATTTTATGATCCATTTTCACTCCACAAGTCTTTGCTTCATTTTTGCAGGTCAATGCCTTAGAAAAGAGGGCGAAATCTACCAATTCAGTCCCACAAAAATGTTTATCTTCAGAAAAGGACATGGTAGAAAACAGCACTAAAAGTGCCATTGCAAAGGAGAATGTTTTCTGAAAAAAGTTTTTCATGGAAGCCAAATATAAACTTTTGTCATTATTACACAAGCCTTTGATTCAATTTTAACTTAATTCCTGTTCCCTATTTTTTCTCCTGTTTTAAGGTATCAATCCACCTTAACTTTGAAATAAGATGGTGATTATTTCAAAGTTCCATTCCAAAGGAAGGAGCCACCTATACAATCGCTAAGAGATTTTTTAGTTAATAACCAACCCATTGATGATTTTTTTAGGAAATTGATTTTAAATTGTTTTTGCAATTTTCTCCATTATTGAATAATCTGAACCAAATTTGCAAATCGCATCACATTGACTACGCAATTCTGAAAACAGGATATATTTGATATTCATTTTTGAATTTTTTATGACTGGCCTATTTAATTGAAGTATTACATCTTTTTCCCTGCTATCAGGAATGATGATATAAAAAACTTCATTACCATTGGAAATGCTAAAATATAAATCGGATAATCGTAAAATACCAGAATAAATACTGGTGCTTTTTTCCACTTCAAATGCTCCAATGATTTTGTTCGTTCCTTTTTGCAACCAAAGCACATCAATGAGTTTAATTGTGTTTTGAGTGTCTTTGTCTGTTGGTAGTTCCGGGCATTTATCAATTGAAATAAATGAAAAATTTTGACCATTGAAGGATTTTCTTTTATCATTACTGGCTGGGGTAACATCATAACATAACGAAGATCCGATCTTTAATAAATGGTATTGCATTTCATCGTGAATATTTTCTTCCAGTTTTTCTTTTTGAATTTCTTTTTGGCGTTTTAAAATATTCTTTTCAAACCTTGTACGTTCTTCTTCACTTAAATATTCATCGTTGCCAATTAGCATTTTTTGCGTCCCGATTTCAAAACACAATCCTGCAATCGCACCTAAATCATTGGATAATTCTGCTTTGTGTTTCCTGTTGGTTTCTAAAATTATTTCCCTGATTTTTAAGTATTCCGTCCAACTGCCCAATTTTTTTTTGTCTTTGAACAAAAAATTAAATCCTTTGAGAATGGCTGTATTGAATGGGGGAAACCATGTTGGGTGCAAAAAATATAAAATACTGGCAACTGCAGGGCCTAAACCTTTTATTTTTGAATCATCCAATTTGACAATCTCTTTTATAACTTGTTCTTCAGTTTTGGCATTGATGCAGTTTTCGAGAAATTGGCCGAAGGCAATTTTATTTTTTTGGTTTTCGTAAATATCAGGGATCCTCAATTTTGGTTTCCAATAGAAGGGATGGGCAACACCTACAAAAACTTGTTTCTGTTCTGCAATACAACTCAATACGAATTCTAAACTACTGCCTTTAAAATCATTTGGAAAATTCTTGTTTTTAATATCATCAATCACCTGTAAAATTCCCCTGCGGATGGTTCTAAATGCCTTTAACCGTTGGTCATTATCGACAAACCAGGTATTGTAAACACTTTCTGAATCTGTTTTGTATTGTTGGATGATTTGTGTAAGGTTGTTCATAATAATTTTATTTGAAATATTTCAACGGTTCTAGGAACTCAGGCAATCCTTCTGGTTGGATAACCCTTTTCGACTGGATATCCCTACACCACGGGTATGCGTTATGTGTTCAATTGAAATTTTCCTTTCCGTTTTTAAGTCCTTTTTCCTGTGTTGAAAACGATAATTACTGTAGCGAAATCCTTTACTTTTATTGTGATTGCAGGTAAAAAATCAGCTGATGCACGACCTTTGGGAACACTCAATTTTCTTGTCATTTATTGTGTTTTCTTCCCAAACAAGGCTTGCTCACCCTCACTTCTTATTATTCCAAAGTTTTTATCATTACCAGTTTGTTCAAAAATAAGTTCCGATAGTTCTTTTTCAGATTATAGGTTTCCCCGCAAGGATTAAACTAAACCACTATGGACTAAAGTCCATAGGTTTTTAAATCTGACTAAAGTCAGCAGTCCCTGATAACTCGAGTATGAAAGAATCTCTGTCTTTATCCGATTTTCGATGATGCTCCAAATATATATTCACCCATTTTATCAGTAATATTTCCAATACCCCAGCATCCAAAGCCTATGATCCAAAAATATCAGTCATTTTCGAAACTGAATGTCCATTTACCCCCCCGTTCTGACTCAACACGAAGGTAGGTTTTTTTAGAAGCTAAAGCGAGATGCACTAAAGTACATAGTTTTAACTATGTTTGAGACCAATAAAAACTTCCTGCAATTGCAGGAAGTTTTAGTGAATTCTCTACTGTTTTTCCATTTCTAATTGATGTTCCTTCATTTTTTTCTTCATCATTTCCATCATCTCAGGATTGTGATGCATCATCATAATCATCTTATCCATCATCTTTTCCATCATTTCAGGATTCTCCTTCATTTTACTGTGCATTTTTTCCATCATTGCATCTCTTTCTGCCGGATCATCCATCATTTTTTTCTTCATTTTTTCCTGCATCTTTTTTTGCATCTCAGGATTATTTTCCATTTTTTCCTGCATCATTTTCTCCATTTTTTCTTTCATCTCCGGATTTTCCTTCATCATCCCCATCATTTTACCGTCTTCCATCATTTTCATATGATCTTTCATCATCAACATACGGGCATTTTTATCGCTGTTCGCAATTTCCAAAAATTCAGAAAATTTAACGGGATCTGCAACTATGTTCTTGTAAAGTTCCTTCCTGTTTTCATCGCTTTGTAATACCTGTGCGGCATCAAAGGTAGGTTTGCAACTTATTATTGACAATAATAGGGTTGCTGTCATTAAAAATTTTAAAAAGTTTTTCATAATAAATTAATTTTAAGTTAGTGTTCCTTGAATTATTAAAACCTGGCTGAAAGTCCGCCGCCGGCTCCAAAGCGATTGTCATAACTTCCCAGTATTGAAAAGTTTTTTGATATTATATATTCTATTCCCGTACTCCAGGTCACCTCTTTTTTAAAGGTATCTCCCTGCGGCAAACCATCTACCCAACCAAAATCCGCCTGATATTCATAGCTTCCAAAGATGGCCGTTCTGGGAAAAATAGTTATGGCCCGACTCAAACTTATTTGCGGCCGCAGTTTACTGTCAACCCGCAGATCTAAATTAAACATAAAAGGGGTGAAATAACGAATTCCGGCAATTGCTGTAGTATTGATTTGATGCATACTATCTTCAATTTCATTTTCCAGATTTACACCTCCAAATACCCGAAACCAATCGTTGAGATAATATTCGTAGCTCATTTCCGCTTCCACATTTTCATTCCATCCATATTCCACAATTAGATTAAGTTGATTTCTGATGTTGGAAGAAACCAGATTCAGGCCTGCCATGTGGGAGGCAGCATCCACCACTGCCCAGGTATAAAATTGGTTGGTTTCATGAATTAAATTTGACACGGGATATTCTTTTAACCTTGGATCCCTGGGGGTGTCATAACTCATTACCCGCGCCATTCCGCCCATCATATGATACAAAATATGGCAATGAAAGAACCAATCGCCATACTCATTGCCATAAAATTCGAGGGTTATTTCCTGCATTGGCGGCACATTTACCGTGTGTTTCAACGGGGAGTATTCCCCGTTTTTATTAATCACCCTAAAGAAATGCCCGTGAAGGTGCATTGGATGGTGCATCATAGTAAGATTGTTCAAGGTGATCCGGGTAACCTGATCTCCTTTGATCTTGATCCTATCGGTTTCAGATAATGGGATCCCATTTAAACTCCAGATATATCTGGACATATTCCCGGTGAGATTTAAAAGGATCTCGTTTACGGGAACATCCTGCTGATAAGTTGTCTTTTCAGGGGATTTTAAATAATCGTAATTGTATTCTGAAAACAGCCCCATCCCCTGCATTCCGCCGTCCTTTTTCGATGTGTACTTTTCATTAGAAGAAATGGAATCTGGCTTGATTTTCATAGCCATCATGGAATGGTCCATTTTTGAATGATCCATTTTGGAGTGATCTATCTCTTGAGTTTTGGTGGAATCTTCGGACATTTCCATTTTAGAAGGAATTATTCCGTTAGTATTGATTGAATCCATTGGCATTCCCATCCTGGGATGATCCATACCATCCTGATTAAGGGCTTCCGGGCTTTGGTTCATTTCTGACGGGTCCATGCCTTCCATCTTCATTCCATTGTCCATCTGCATTCCCCATTTTTCTTTCATTTTGTAGGGTTCATCTTTTCCGGGATTGAATTTTAATGCCGGCGCGCCCATTTTCATATCCATCTTTGCCATTTTTTGCATCATGCCAATTTTATCCGGTTTAGGAACCTCCGGAGCTTCAAGGATTTCTCCTTCCCCTAAAAATGCGGAAGCTTTACCCGATCCGTCCTGGGCAGTGATCCTGAATTCCATCTTTCCATTTTGCGGAATTGTCACTATAAAATCATAAGTTTCTGCAACCCCGATAAATGTTTTATTTTTTTTCACAGGGATCACCTCTATCCCATCTGCCGAAACTAGCATTGGAGTTTCCCCTCCAAAGGTCATCCAGAAAGAAGTGGAGGCAGCGCCATCAATAATTCTAAGCCTGATTTTTTCTCCCGGTTTAAAATCGGGATATTCCATGGTTTGCTCTCCATTAATTAGAAAAGTTGGGTAATAAATATCGGCAATGTCTGCCCCTTCCATTCGCTGCCTCCAAAAATCGATTTGTGCGCCGAAAGCTCCCCGGGCGATCACCTGATTTAATGGGGTCGCGGTTCCTTTTTTTATAGTATACCACTCGGTACCTCGTTTTAAAAACCGAAGGACATCAGCGGGTTTTTCATTGGTCCAGTCGGAAAGCATCAAAACCAATTCCTTGTCATACTCCAGGGTTTTTTCCTTTGGCTGGATTACTATTGATCCAAATACCCCACTTTGTTCCTGAAGCATGGTATGGGAATGATACCAATATGTCCCAGTTTGTTTAATGGCAAATTCATATGTAAGGGTTTTTCCTGGCTCAATGGGTGGGGTGGTAAGATAAGGCACCCCATCAAAAAAATTGGGTAATACGATCCCATGCCAGTGAATGGAAGTTTCCATATCCATATTGTTTTTAACGTGAATTACAGCGTATTCCCCTTCAACGAATTCCAGGGTAGGCCCGGGGATGCTTCCGTTGATGGTCATTCCCATCACATCTTTTCCGGCCTTGTTCACCAGTTCTTCGCTGATCACCAGGCTATACTCGTGAACCGGCAGATTGTCAATATTTCCTTCAACAGATTTTTCTTTATGGATTTGTGCCTGAGAACCCATAATAGCACATAAAAAAATAAGTGAAAAACTAATTTTTCTCATCAGGTTTGATTTTTATTCAAGTGACATTTCATATTTTTATTTGGTTCCTCTCTCTTTTTTAGACCTCTTTGCCTCCCCTGCACTCCTATTGCTTCCGTATCCTCCCGATGTGCCTTTTCCCTGTCCCTATGTTTTTACACTACATATTTATCCCACAGGCCATATTTTTCCCATATTTTGCCTTTTGAAAAAGAAAGTGCCATCACAAAAAGTCCCGTGAAGCTGCTGCTTAAGGCAAAGGCGAGCTTGACATCTTCAATAAACCAAGGCATCAGGGCCAAACCCAGGCCCAGCAATACATTAAAGTAACGGAAACTTCTAAGAACCTCAGCCATGGCAACCACCGCAAACACAATTACAAGAGCTCCGCCCAAATGATTTAAATCGGCAACCGGAGCCTCTATTCCAACCCCGAAAACCGTGGGAGAGATCATCAGCCAAAGCCCTAAAATTGCAGAGATTGTCAAGGTCCAGGGGAAGGTCATTCCCCAAATTGAAGATCTAAATACCATCCCGGGACGGTCATTAAATTCTGCAAGTTCGGGGGAACGCTGGTCCGTTTCAGTGGACAAGGCTTCACCACCCATCCAGAATACTTTCCATAATGAATCCCCCTTTTGTTTTCTTTGAACCATATGTTGCCACATGGCTACCACTTCATCAATTTGCAATGGGATCATTGGAAGCATCACTAATGCTGAAAACAGGCAGAGGGCGCACCAGGCGCCAACTGTGAGGGGCTGTGAAATAACCAAAAAGATACTCACCAATCCAAGTGGAATTACCAGAATCCCAAAAAAAGTGACCATCCACGGCATGGTGCGCCAACGGGAGGTTCCTCCCATAAAACCCATCAGAAATTCAAGCGTATATGCAAGTGTTCCCAAGGCAGCATCAGACACCGGCCAGGAATGGGACATATCGGAATTTAAAACCTTTATGGTGCCTCCATCAAAGAAAGGGTCCCAGGCAGAATCTATATATCCCAATTGAAAAGCTCCCAAATATCGGGAGGCTAACCATCCTATAAATGCCAACCCAATCATAATCGAGCGTTGTGGCCAGCTTGAAGGATTATAACTCCAACCCGTAGGTACATCCCCCCCCATTTTCATAAACATGATCATGTTTGGCATTCCGGGAATAAGAATGGTCAAGGCAATAACCAAGGCACCCACCATGGTTCCGTTATAGTAGGCGACAGCGGTTGGGGCCCAGAAAATAAGGGGAGCCATACTGATCCATATCCCTATAAAGCAGCATATCCAGACACTGCCTGGCCGGTTAGCTTTGAGGGAACGCCATCCAAAAAACACCAGCAATATTCCACTGATAATATCGCTCCAGCGCATGGCGGCAATACGATCACTAAGGGACAACCAGACAGGTCTTCCGCCGCTGGGTTCTACCGCGTTTTTTGCGTAATTGAAGGTAAGTGGCGAGGCGATCATCCAAACTCCCAGCATTACCACTACCCAAAAGACCCAAAGGCTTTGCTTATGATGTTTCTTCAGCATTTCCATTCGGTCCTCCGCACTCATTTTCATAGGGTTCATATCCATGGCTTCCCCGCCGTGCTTGTGTGAGCTGTGATTCATATTCATCCTTGGACGGGTAACGCCTCTTGATCCCATGCCTTCCATTTTGTGTCCTGAGGTTTCGTTTTTTGATTCCTCCTTTTTCACCAGCATCATTCCACATTCAGGGCATTTACCTGGTAGATCACTTAGTATCTCAGGATGCCGAGAGCAGGTGTATTGAATTTTTTTTGAAGATTTATCTGCATCCCCTTGATGGGAACTTGAGGAAGGGTCATTTTTTTTCATATTTACAATCGGATTAAAGTCAATGAAACTTTATTCTTGATTATGTATTCAAATTATTCTCGTACTAAAATTTCCTTGGATTTCCTTAGAATTTTTTATTCATGACAGGCAGGGTATCCCGCAAACCGTGTTTCGGCTGCCAGCCCAATAACTTTTTAGCTTTAGAACTGCCATTTCGAAATGGTAATTGAAAAGCTCGATCATCCAGGGTTTTATAAAGGCTTTGCCGAATAAATACTGCATAATTGCCCCTGCTTTGACAAACTAGTTAAAACTGATCCCTGTACCCGGTATTAACGCCACTGAATTCCGCTACACCTTTGTTTTGTTGATTGACCTATACGACTCTCATTAAACTATTTTTGGTGATGACCCATCCTCCATCTTAAACCCGCTAAATTCAATATCTTCAGCAGCGCCTTCTCTGATTTTGCCTTTACTGCCTTGTCCCTGCCGCCAGGGTAGAACCTTTCCTTGGAAACCAAACCTGTAATTTGGGTCATAAGTCCATTGGGTAAGGCTCCTTCTGTATCCTTTATCCTTAAAAGATTGTCAGATTGGTTTATATTGATATTCGCTTAGACCATCTTAAAATCTACTTATATAGCATCATCTGTTTTCATCGCACCCAACAAAAAGGTTAGCGGGCCCATCTGGAGTTCACATTCTAAAACGGATCATTCAGATCACTTACCCGAATCAGTTTTTTATTGACAAACTCCTGAATCCCCAATTCCGAAAGTTCGCGGCCAAAACCCGAGCATTTTGTCCCTCCAAAAGGAAGATCGGCTTGCGTCCAGGTAGGATGGTTAATAAATACCATTCCGGTATCAATCTGATCCGCTATTTTTTTGCCGCGTTCAATGTCCTGGGTAAAAATGGATGCGCCCAACCCAAAATCAGAATCATTTGCCAGATCAATGGCAGCCTGTTCGTCTTTGACCACATAGAAGGATGCCACCGGGCCAAATAACTCTTCATGATAGGCGGCAATACCAGGTTTCAAATCAGTGAGGATTGTAGGTTCCATAAAGGCACCTTCACGATCTGCACGTTTACCTCCCAACAAAACCTTTGCGCCTTCAGCAACCGAACGCTTCACCTGATCAGCTAAATGAACGGCTGCAGCTTCACTACTTAAAGGGCCCAATTCTGTGGCGGGATCCATGGGATCCCCTACTTTCATTTTTGATAGCCTGTCCTTAAACTTTTGAATAAATGTATCTGCAATCGCTTCCACCGCGATGAAGCGTTTGGAGGCTACACAACATTGACCGTTATTATTCATTCTCCCGACAACTGCCCACTCTATTGTTTTTTCCATATCGGCATCTTCCATGATAATAAACACATCATTACCTCCTAGTTCCAATACGACCTTTTTCAAATGTTTTCCGGCTTCCTTGGCAAGACTTGCACCGGCTCCTTCACTTCCTGTTAAGGAAACCCCTTTTATTCTTTTGTCGGATACCAGTGCAGAGGCACGCTTGCCGGAAATAAATAGATTTGTGTACAGGCCTTCTGGGGCTCCGGCTTCATTGAATAATTCTTCAATGGCAGCAGCACATTGTGGGACTATGGAGGCATGCTTTAGCAGAATAGTATTGCCCACCATAATATTGGGAGCGACAAAGCGCGCTACCTGGTAGTAGGGGAAATTCCAGGGCATTACCCCTAACAATACGCCAATGGGACTATTTCGAATAATGGCGGTGCCATATTCAGGGTCGAGTACTTTATCGGCGAGTAACGCTTCTCCTTGATCTGCATAATAATCAAAAATATCCGCGCTCAGGTCAATTTCTCCTTCTGCCTGTGCCAGGAGTTTCCCCATCTCTAATGTAATGGTTTTAGCTAGTTCAGATTTTTTAACGCGCATAAGGCTTGCTACTTTATGGAGCAGATCAGCTCTTTGCTTATACTTGGTTTCTTTCCAGTTTGTATAAGCCAGGTGGGCTTGCACCACTTTAGCTTCAACTGTATTTTCGCTCATTTCTTCGAAAGACTTTACCGTCTTATTTGTGGTTGGATTAACCGTTTTTATGGCCATGTTTTCTTAAGTTTATAAATTAATTAATATTATACCTGTTCTTAAAGTTACAGGAATTCTTCATAAATTATTATAATAAAAATCTAAAAATCAAACAGTTGCTATAAATAAATACGCTTAGCTAATGGTTTGCAGCATCCTTAGTGACAATTCTGTTTTTATAATTCTTCTAGTTTAAAACTGATGAATTGTAAAACCTGATACTTATTCCAGATTATTCTTCCTGTAAAATTTTTCGGGATCCTCTTTTAATTTTTTGATCATTTTAGGCAGGGTATCCCGAAGACTGTGTTTGGGCTCCCAGCCCAATAACTTTTTGGCTTTAGAACTGTCCATTTCAAAATGGTCATCGGCAAGGTCGATCATCCAGGGTTTTATAAAGGCTTTGCCGAACAGATTTTGCATAAATGCCCCTGCTTTGGCAAACCACGTTGGAATGTGGTTTATTTTTGATTTCTTACCGTGGATCTCTGTGCTGATAATATCCTGCAACTCCTTATAAGTCAAGGTTTCATCTTCTCCAATATTAATCACTACTTCCTCTGGAAGGTCTTTTCTTTTGTCAATGGATAAGGCAATGGCACTTATTAGATCCTCAAGATGGACATAGGTACTTCCATGACCTACGTTTGCAGGGTACAGTCCTGCTGAAATTTGCTTTTCGTAAATGCGCTGGATCTGGTTAGTGATTGGGATTGAATTTCCCTCTTCCCCGTACACCCCTGCAATTCGCATAATAACTGTGGGCATCTCCCCCCTTTGTTCCTGTATCAGCTTTTCTGTGGTTACCTTTGATTTTGGATAATCCCATTTGGGTTCCAGAGGCGATTCTTCGGTTATTTTCACCCCCGGAGATGAAGGTTTATACACCAACATACTGCTCGAGAAAATAAATTGCTCCACCTCAAAATCCTGCAGGAATTTCAGTAACCTTTCTGTTCCTTTTACCGTTATTTTATCATAGAGATCAGAAGGTTCTCCTAGAAAATCGTAATAAGCCGCAAGGTGCACTACCGAAGCTATTCTGTTGCCATATTCATAACGGATTCTTTTAAAAGCAAATTCTACGCTTTGATCACTGGTTAGATCTACACATACACATTCAGCCTCAGCCGGGGGATAGGGGAAACCAGCCAGGTCAAAACCTACCAGCCTGTAATGGGCCGCCATTTTGTGAATTAATACCGAGCCTATCATGCCGCTACTTCCTGTGACAATAATTACCTTTTTCCTGGGTTTTGCTTGCACTTCAGGAATATCATTTATAGGTGTTTTATTTTCCATTCTTTGAATTTTTAAAACTGACAGCTCCACCAACATTCTTTGGAATAAAATGCACCAAAACTATTTTGATAAAGTTAAAACGGCAATAAAATACAACATATTGACAACCAATACAATGACAAATTTCACCGGCTTTTCAATCCTATTTATAGGATATTAACAGGGTTCAATGTTACATCTTGCTAGAAGCCTTATAATTTGCCTCCGATTCAAAATAATCGACCCGCCCGTTTTCCTCGGACAATACAATATAGGCTTGCGATTTATCCACTTGTTTTCCACTGAAAGGATCAGTGCCCATTCTGGCAGTTTCATCCTGATTCAGCCTGCCCACACACATCTCACAGCAGCCGTAATATGTTTTACCATCTACCGGAACCGGCATCTGAGGTTTAGCCATATAAGCATTGTTGACCATACACACCAATTCATTTGGAACATGATCGCCAACCCGGTAATTTACTCCAAGATTTTCCGTTTTATCAATTTCCTGCGGAACTACCTCCTGGACCACCTCCTTTTTCCCTTCGGAATTATTGCAGGAAACAAATGCCAGACTTACCAGGGCTATCCAAATTATATTAATTGACTTTTTCATTTTTGTGTCATTTTATTTGTGCCTGCCGATGGGTTGAATAAGTATAGGGGGTTACCCAACCCATTTCCTGCAGGACTTAAGGGTTTAATTTATAATTTCATTTACACTTCCACATTTCAACATCTTAATTCCAAAATATGGATTTCGGATTTCCTCTTCTGAGGATAACCAATAGGCTCCTCCGTCTAATGCCATTGGGCAATAATCTTTATAGATCATCCCAGATTTTAAATTCCCTGCTACCAAAACTGCCATTTCATCACTCAAGGCAGAAAAAGCAATGCGTTGTGACTCTATATCCGCGGCACTTTCAATGTCTTTCACAGCCTTAGTGGCGGCCTTAGAACCTTCCACACTCTTAAGGGAATTGGAAAGCATTGTTGCTCCCACTTTAACATCTTTGCTATTGGAACTAACCAAGGCGATTTTAATATGGTCATAATGGGCATAGGCCTTCGCAAGGTTGTCATCGTTAAATTGAGGTGCCATTTTCATTCCATCCATATTCATCCCACCCATATCCATGGTACTGTGGTCGTGATCCATTTTCTCTGTTTCCTGGCCAAAACCAAGACTTACTGTCATTAATAGCATTGCAGCGATACTCATTTTTAAATTTTTCATTTTTGTTGTTTTTAAAATTATTTATAAACCCTTTCCTATTTTATTTATCCAATCCTCCAAAGCCCTTTTCTCTTTTTCAGAAAGTTTTGCTTCCCTGTGCATCCAGGTATAAGAGGCAAGAGGCATTTCCCCATCTTTTACCTGACTCAGGATTGACTTAAATTTGCTTTTCTGCCTTCTTTCAGAATAAGAACCAAATTCATTGAAATTCAATTCTTCTTTTCCTTCTTTTATATGGCCTTCCATGATCCAGCTAACTGGCTGTATCTTATTATACCAGGGATAATTGGTATTGTCACTATGGCAATCATAGCAGGATGTTTTAAAGATCATTTCCACTTGCTCAGGAACATGGTAAACCTCCATTAAATCTGTAGCAGGCACTGCCTCGCCCTGGTTGCGGGTGGTGGGAATAAATTGAATTCCCACAAAAGCCAGCAACACAACAATTACAATGATTTTTAAAACCTTCATCGGTTATTTAATTTCTTCCTGGACCTCACCACATGTAAGCATTTTACTGCCGAAATAGGGGTTTTTGATCTCCTTGGTTTCGCTCAACCATAGTGCGCCTTTACCTTCATTGTACATAGGGCAGAAGGTTTTATAAAGAACCCTGTCTGTCCCGGTAATGGTGATCAAATCTTCAACATCCTTGCTAATAATCTCAAAATGCTCCCTTTGGTGCCCAATTTTCCCGCTGTTCCCTGCAATATGCTCGGCGTGTTCACGGGCATCTTCAATAATCTCATCCACTTCTTGTTTTTGAGTCTCTGCTGCCGCTGAAGCCTCAAATTCACCTAAAACTTTATATAAATGTTTGCCGATGCTTGCTGCTTTTTCAGTGTCGTCTGCCACCAAGGCATTTTTCAATTCTAAATAATTGGTCAAAATTGCGGTTGGTTTTGAAGATTTTTGATTTCCTTCCATATTCCTCATCTCATCGTTTTGCATGTCGTGATCCATTTCCATAGTCTCATCATCGTGATTCATCTCCATCTGCTCTTCACTTTTTTTGGTGTCTTTACAAGACATTGCGCTCAGGAGGGTTAATGCTATTGCAAGTGCTCCCATTGCTGTTTTGAATTTTTTCATTTTAAAATTGTGCTTAGTTATTAGATTGGTAAAAAATCTGTGTTATTTATTATTAGTCCCTTTTCCCCTGAAATTTCAGGTGGTAAGGCGTGTTCCCATCCATCATATTGATTCGATAGCCGAAGCTGTGGTTTTGCATATCAAAACCACCAAAATGTTCATCCCCTTCCTGGTGTTCATCGCTCAGGTGATGTGTCCATGGGGTTTCGCCATTTTGCCTGTCACCCATCATCCCACCATTGCCGTGTCCCTGGCCGAGCATATGACCATACATAGTTTCAAAGTCATCCCCATTAAGGCATACAAGCACACTGTTATTGTGCTCATAGTGATTTAACACAAATGTAGTATCCATCCCATCGCTGTATAAATGCACCTCTATCAGTTCATTCCCGGTTTTTCTTATTTCTGCGACAGCGGCCTGATCCATATTTACCCCGGCTTCACTTTTTGTATTGTCCGATCCTGTAAGGGTCCCAACATAGGTTCCTTCAATCTCCTGCGGGGAAACATCATCTGATTTTTCACAAGCGGCTAAAACAACCACGCTTAGGGCAGCTGTAATAATTAATTTCATTTTTTTCATTTTATTTGTTTTTAAAGGTTTAAAATTTAATCTATGATAGACTTAATTTCCCCGCAATTAAGCATCGCTTTTCCGTAATAGGGATTTTTAATTTCTTTTGAAAGGCTCAACCAGGAGGCTCCTTTATTGTCATCGGCCATTGGGCAAAATTCTTCATATACTCTCTGGTCAACTCCAAATAATTTTACCGCTTTTATTAAATGTGCCGATAAATGCTTGAAATGACCTCTTTGAACCTCGAGTTCTGAAGTTTTGGAAATGGAAGTAGCTGAGGTGGTAATTTCCTTGCCAATTGTCATCCAGTGATTATGGGCCTCATAATCGCTCAACAGTTTCATATCCATCTTTGTCATTGCACTCAACAATTCTTTAGCTGTTTTTTGAGCGAAATTGTTATCATCGTTAACAAAGGCATCTTTTAAAAGAAGATACTGCTCAAACACTTTTTTTAATTGATTCTGAAAGGCTTTGGCTACAGGAATTCTTTGTTCCATTTTGGCGTGATCCTCCTCATTTTCCACCTTAGAATTGTCCATGTTTTTCATTTCCTCAGCGCTCATTTGTGTATTTGTGCTTTTTTCCTTAGAGTCACCACCCATATCCATTCCAGCATGGCCTGTAGCCACTGCTCCCCCCTCAGGATTCATCATACTCGGTCTACCAGAGAGTTGTACCGCGGCGTCTATGGTAAAGGTTCCGTTAGACACAATTTCTTCCCCTGGTTCCAAACCATCCAGTACTATATACGCATCCCCAAGGGCTGGCCCCAAGGTAATTTCGCGCATTTTAAATCCTGAAGCCTCTTTTGTATAAACCACCGAGCGTTTTCCAGTCCACAATACCGCCGATTTCGGGATTACGATTTCCTTGGAATCCCGCTTTCCGATTTTATTCTTTACGATCCCCGATGCAAACATTTCAGGTTTTAACCGACCGTCTTTATTATTTACCTCAACGCGGGCAGATGCTACCCTGGTTTGGGAATTGATCAGCGGGTCTATAAAACTGATTTTTCCAGTGAAGGTTTCTCCCGGCAACGAATTGACGCTGTATTCAATTTCACTACCTTCCTCAATCCAGGCGAGTTCACTTTCATATAAATCGAAGAGCACCCAAACTTTGGAAAGGTCTGAAATCTCATAAATGGGCATCCCACGTTCTACATAATCCCCCAGTTCCACCATTTTTTCTGTGACCACCCCGTTTACATCGGCACGGATGGAAAACCGTTGGATCGCTTTTCCATTGGTGAGGATCTGATCGATCTGAGATTGGTTTATTTTCCAGTTGCGCAGTTTTTCCTGGGCAGCCTCGAACAATTCCGGCTGACTTTCTTTAATACTCGCCGCTTGTAAGAGTTCTTCCTGTGCGGTGACCAATTCCGGTGAATAAACGCTTGCCAGGGTTTGTCCCCGTCCTACCTTTTCACCTGTAAAATTGACGGTTATTTGCTCGATCCTCCCCGGAATATGGGTAGATTGCGAATAGGCATGGCGCTCATCTACCTGCACTTTCCCGTTTAATCTTATTTCTTTTTTGGCATCGCTTCTCCCCACCACCACCGTTGAGATATTGGCCAATTTCATAGCGTTTTCGCTCATTTGATAAGCGTTAGGGTCATCAGCGGCTCCTTCCGAATCCAATGGAATTAAATCCATTCCACAGATAGGGCAACTCCCCGGTTCATTCATCCGGATTTGCGGGTGCATGGAACAGGTCCATATTTCCCCTTCAGCAGCCTGGGAGTGATCGTGATTTTCACTGAGTTTCTCCTCTTTTTTATCAGCTCCTCCAAAGAGCAACCATCCCAATAGGATTCCAAGAAACAGGATCCCGGCCATTTTAAGTATTTTTTTATTTTTTGCTTTCATCATTTCCCTTATTTAGAAATTAAATAATCCAACTTTGCTTTTGCAGTAAATCCGTTTTTTATGGCTTCTACCTCTTGAGTTTGCAACATTAATATATCCTGGTTCATCTGTAAAACCTCTTCAAAATCTATGATGGAATTACTGAATCCGGAAATAAGCAATTTGCTTGCCTGTCCCGAACTAACCAGTTGTTTTTGATATAAAGCCAGGAGCTGTTCTGCTTTTTTAAGATCGTAAAGGCTCATTTCATAAGCGCTTTGCAATTCGTTTTTTTGAGCTTCCCCCTGCTGTTCCATGCTGCTTGCCATAAATTCTGCCTCTTTTTTTGCCGCCTTATATTTTTTTCTGAAAATTGGCAGGGTCACGCTGAGCATCGGCATAATGGCATCCTGTCCGTTCATCTCCGGATTGGCATCGGTGCGTTTTGAAATGATGGAATAATCAATTCCCAATCCAAGGCTTGGCAATCCTTCTTTTTGAGCCACCATTTGCTGGGCTTCATAAGATTCCTTTTGCTTTTCCAGACCCGTAAGCCTGGGATGGTTTTCAAATAATCCTTTGGGATCCACCAAGATTTCATCATATTTAAATACTAATGTATCCTGAATTTGAACAGCGCTTTCCGGCTGCTGGTTCAGCATTAAATTAAACCTGGTTTCCAGGGGTTTTTTAATCTTCTCGAGCAATTCAATTTCCGTAATGGCCGCTTCCCTCTTGATATCCACCTTGATGACATTTACCATCGGCGCATTTCCACTTTTGAACCTGCTCAGGGAGAGCTCGCGGTAAGAATCAAGGATACTCAGGTTTTCCCTTTTTAGCTGAATAGTTTCTTCAATCGCATATAATTCGGCATAAACCGATTTAATCTCGAAGAACAATTGGTTCCGCAAATCCAGATAATTTTGAAATTTTGCTTCCGCCATTAAAATCGAAGCATCTTCCTTTGCCTGAAGGGTTCCAAACCAGGGAAACATTTGGGTGAGCGAAAACCTGGCTTCCTGTGCTCCCAACCTGGTTTCTACCATCCGCCCAAATGCACTCATACTCAGGGTGGGATCAGGCAAACTCGCTACCTGGGGCGCCTGTTGCATCGCCGCTTCAAACTGTGCATAGGAGGATTTTAGATTCGGATTGTTTTCTGCGGCCCTTTGCAAATAATCCTCCAGGCTTTGCGAGAAAGAGGGTGCACTGCCCATTCCAAAAACAAAAATGACCAGCAACAGCCTTCTATATATATTACAATTTTTCATTTTTCTACTTTTCATTATCACTAGGTAATACTTTAGTTTCCGGAGATCTCTTTACCTCAGATTCCCTCCAGACAGATTGCAACACGGGCACCACAAAAATGGTCATGATCTGAATGACCATGCCCCCAAAAATCGGGATTGCCATGGGCACCATAATATCGGAGCCTTTTCCCGTGGAGGACAATACCGGTAAAAGCGCTATAAGCGCGACCGCGGTAGTCATCATCGCGGGTCGTACCCTTTTTAATCCGGCTTCCATCACCGCCTCGCGCACCTCGGGAACGCTTTGAGGGTTTCTTTTTTCAAAAACATCGTGAATGTAAGTCCCCATTAAAACCCCGTCATCGGTCGCGATTCCGAAAAGGGCAATAAAACCTACCCAAACCGCCACACTTAAATTGATGGGATGAATTTGAAACAGGTCCCGCATATTCTCTCCGGAGATAGCGAAATCCATAAACCAGGGTTGCCCGTATAACCAAATCATTATAAATCCACCGGAAAAAGCCACAAATACTCCTGAGAAGTGGATGGTGGAGGCGATAATGGTTTTAAACTGGAAGTACAACAACAGGAATATCAAAACCAAACTGATAGGGATCACAATGGCCAGACGTTTTACCGCCCTCACCTGGTTTTCATAATTTCCGGAAAACTTATAACTTACCCCTGCCGGGACTATTAATTCTCCTGCATCAATTTTATCCTGTATGTGTTTTTGTGCATCGTTTACCACATTCACCTCGGCAAAACCATCTCGTTTGTCAAACAGTACATAGCCCACCAAAAAAGTTTCTTCGCTTTTTATCATTTGAGGCCCACGCACGTAATTTAATGCTGCCAATTCTCCCAGCGGAATCTGAGCCCCGCCTTTGGTAGGTACAAGTATCTTCTTAATGCTTTCGGGGTCATCGCGCAACTCCTGCGGATAACGCACCCGTACCGGAAAACGCTCCCTGCCTTCAACCGTAGTGGTGATTTCCATCCCGCCAATGGCAGTTTCCATGGTTTGTTGCACATCTTCTATGCTCAAACCATAGCGCGCAATGGCATTCCTGTCGATGTCTATCTCCAGATATGGTTTTCCTACAGTTCTATCGGCAAAAACAGCTTCGGCTTTCACCGAGGGCACTTCTTTTAAAATGCCTTCCAGCTGTAATCCAAATTCCTGAATGACCAGAAGATTTGGACCATACACTTTTATACCCATAGGCGCCCGCATCCCTGTTTGCAGCATGACCAAACGGGTCTCAATAGGTTGCAGTTTCGGGGCTGAGGTAACTCCCGGAATACTGGTGGCTTTAACAATTTCATCCCAAATATCATCGGGATTTTTGATGTGTTCCCGCCAGTTCCTATAATAATCCCCGTCTTCATCTTCAATCAGGTTTTCCTGGGAAACCCTTTGATTTATGGCGTCTTCATTGTTTAAGGTATCCCCGGATCTCAGGATAAAACGTGCCTCCTCATCCACTTTAAAGGCCAGTGGGTCTCCCTCTTCAGAAAGGATGTATTTGGGTTTGTAATTAATAATATTTTCATACATGGAAATAGGAGCCGGATCCAGGGCGCTTTCCACCCTACCCAATTTTCCTACGGCTATCTCCACTTCCGGAATATTGGTAATCGCGATATCCAGCTTTTGCAAGGTTTCTTTGGAGGCTTCAATTCCTGCGTGTGGCATAGAAGTAGGCATCAGCAAAAAGCTGCCTTCATTTAAAGCGGGCATAAATTCCTTCCCCACCCCGGGAAAAGTCTCGGCCATTCCTGTCCAAACAGAAGTAGTCCTCACATCCCACCCCACCTTATCAAATCCGTCTGCTGCAAAACCAACTATTTTCGGGAAACCAAGCCAGATCAATATCCCGAAGAAAATAGTTATTACTGGCACCATTAGGAATTTCTTTTTATTGACCAGGCACCAGGCCAAAATTGGTTCATAAAATTTGACCATGCTCATTAAAATTCCCAAAACAACCGCCAATAATACGATCACGAAAATATAGTTCGAAAACACTGAATTTTGATGTCCCAGTGGCAGCCATTCTTCTGTTAAGAAAAACAGGGTTACCGCGATAATAATGAATAAGGTGATTTGAGTGGAATACTTTCCTAAAAACTGTGGATTCCTGTCTTCCACCAGCTTTAAAATTCCTATGACAACCAATGCAAGAGGTAGCCAAAAGCTGAAATAAATTGCCAAAAACAAACCTGCAACTATCAGAATTATGTTCCAAATTCGCACCATTCTTGCTTTTTGGATTCTGATATTAAAGGCAAAGTAGGTCAGCATTGGCAAAATTAGAATTCCAATGATAAAGGAAGCTGCAAGGGCGAAGGTCTTGGTAAAAGCCAAGGGCCTGAACAATTTCCCTTCCGCATTTTCCATAAAAAACACAGGCAGAAAACTCACCACCGTAGTTAATAGCGCCGTGGTCACCGCCGGAAAAACTTCTGTTGTGGCCTCGTGGATAATGGATAAAAGCTTATTTCCTTTGGCATCCTTATTTTCGGGCATCTCCAGGTGCCTGATTGTGTTTTCCACAAAAATAATCCCCACATCTACCATCACTCCAATGGCAATAGCGATTCCCGAAAGTGCCACCACGTTAGCGTCTACCCCAAAATAACGCATCGCGATAAAGGTCATCAGTACCCCAATGGGCAACAAACTGGAAATTAAAAGGGAAGCCCTTAAATTAAGCACCAATACAAGAATGACGATGATGCTTATCAGGATTTCGTGGGAAAGCGCACTCTCCAGGGTACCAATTGTTTCGTTTATAAGTTGTGTCCTATCGTAATACGGAACTATGGTAACCTTGCTCAGGGTGCCATCGGCAAGAGTCTTTTGAGGTAAACCGGGGGAAATTTCCGCAATCCTTTCCTTGGTATTTTCAATAGCCTGCAACGGATTGGATCCGTACCGGGCCACAACAACGCCTCCAACTACATCTGCTCCGCCTTTGTCCAAAATCCCGCGTCTCTCGGCAGGGCCTAAATGCACCACGCCCAAATCCTTGATAAGGATTGGCTTGTTATCCTTTACTGTAACTACGGAATTTTCAATATCCTCAACCGATTCTATATAACCAAGTCCGCGAACCAGGTATTCCACTTTGTTAATTTCCAGGGTTTTTGCGCCAATATCGCGGTTGGAATTTTTCACCGCCATCATCACCTGGTCAATTCCAACATTAAAGGCTTTCAGGGCATCAGGGTTTACATCTATCTGGTATTCCTGGATAAATCCACCTACAGAGGCAACTTCCGAAACCCCTGTAGTGCCACTCAAACCAAGTTTAACGTAAAAATCCTGTATGCTGCGCAATTCGTGTAAATCCCAGCCACCGGTAACGTTTCCTTGGGGATCACGGCCTTCCAGGGTGTACCAAAACACCTGGCCTAATCCGGTTGCATCCGGACCCATTGTTGGTGATACTCCCTGAGGTAAAATATTAGCGGGAAGAGAATTCAATTTTTCCAAAACCCGGGTCCGCGACCAATAGAATTCCACTTCCTCTTCAAAAATGATATAGATAATTGAAAATCCGAACATGGAGGTGCTTCTAATGGAACTTACCCCAGGAATTCCAAGTAAGGAAGTCGTTAGGGGATAAGTAATCTGGTCTTCAATATCCTGAGGAGATCGCCCGGACCAATCGGTAAATACAATTTGTTGATTTTCGCCTATATCCGGAATGGCATCCACGGGAACCGGGTCTTTGGGAAGAAAGCCTGTATCCCAGCCAAAGGGGGATGTCACCAACCCCCAACCTATGAAAGATGCAAGCAGAAGGACGGTGACCAAACGGTTGTATAGAAAATATTTTATGAGTTTATCAAACATTTTTTTGATTATTTTTAATGATATAATCCTGAAAGGGCATGTGCAAATGATTTTCAAAAAAAACCACAACAATGCTTTAAGGCCGAAAGCTAGAAGCTTCGGCATTCAAAAAAAATCATTAAATAATCAAATAAGGAAATTCTCGTTAAGAACCGGGATGTCCTTGACGATAAGTGGTGGGGTATAATTTTTATAAGCAATTACCTGCTCGGGCAATCCTTTAAATAATTCGCTAAAAGAAAAAGTGAAGGCAGCGAGAAATACCTGCTGCTCAAAATCCATAGTATCAAAGGTGATATTTAATTCATCCTGCCCTTCTACTGAAATATTTTGATTGCTGCAACAATTTTCCTGAGTCATCATTTCATTCCCTGAATGGGAATGCAGTTCCATGCCACAGCTTGCTGCTTTGGAGAACACAGCCTGATCAACTAAAAAGCTGCCGCAGAAATGTTTGTCTACGGTAAACGAAAAAGTTGAAACCAGCACTAAAAGTGCCAGAACAGTGGAAACCGATTTTTGAAATCCCTTTTTCATCGTTTGTAAAGATAACCAAATATTTTTTAAATACTCAAATTAATCTAAATACCAGTTGATTTAGAAAAAATGACTTGTACAAAAGTAACTATTATGGTTTCCTGCGGCTTTAGGTTTTTGCGGATAATGTTTCAAATTTATTGTCGTTCCGTTTTTTTAGCCGGTAGTAGTAAAAGGCCGGCAACAGGATTATTACGAATAACGGATGGATTAAAAACCTGCGGAAGTAAAAAAGCGCCATAAAATGCTGGTCTTCAATATTGAAAATTAAATAAGCAAATACGGAAAAGCACGAGAGAAATAGGACCACGTATAAAAGGCAGGAAAATTTAAGAATGCTTCTCTCAAAAAATGCCATATATAAAATTGCCAGAGAAAGGGCGGTATTCATCCAAAATCGAAAAAATACGTGAAGGAAAAATTTTCCGGTTTCAAATTGGGGAATCACTCCGTGAAGATATTCTGCACGATAAAAATCGATTAAAGGATCATAAAAAAGGCTTTTTTCATAAAACCGGATCAGGGCCAGCAGCACCACCAAAAATCCGATCCCTAGTATTCTGTAAATCGCTTTCATAAAGCTGAAATTTTTGAAAATATTTTCACCCAAATTATCCATAAAATAAATACGGTCCCATAAATGATCAGCGGAAAAACGATGCTGTGCAAAAATTGTGAATGTTGGGGATATTCATAGATTCCTATTGCCAATATGGCAATTCGAAGGATATTCATTCCATATATTATCGCCCCCCCGGCAAGAATAAACAACAGGGTGGTTTTGATTTTTGCGAAAAATGAAAGCACAAAAGAGGTAAAAAGGATCATAATGCTAATGGCATTGCAGCCCTCTACCACTCGTGCAAGAAAAACGTTGTTTATAAACAATTTCATGGAAAGTTCCTCCTGGTGGGGAAGGATTTTAGAGGTATATCCCAGGCTCTCTATAATTTTTTCACTTTGAACTGCTACCAGGTGGGTAATAAAATCGGGGTAATATTTCTGGGATTGAAAAAATTCCAAATATCCGGTATAGAAAATAGAAAAGACGAAATAGCTCCCCAAAAAAATGAGAATAAAGCGAAGTACCGATTGGTATTTTTTAAATAACTGGAGCAAAGGGATATTGGTTTTAACAAATTTATAGAAAATTACAAGGCCCGCATCCTAAAATTTTTAAATACTTTTACAAAAAAATTACTGCTATGCCATTTCAATCATTAAAACCGAAGGTAGAATCAATTTTAAACCAGGGAGAGTTCTCTCGCGATAACAGGTTAACCCAAATATGTGAACTGTTAAAAGAAAGTATCCCCTATTATAACTGGGTAGGCTTTTATTTTAAAAATGGAGATAAAAACGAATTGAAATTAGGGCCGTATGCTGGAGCACCCACAGACCATATTATTATTCCCTTTGGAAAAGGAATTTGCGGACAGGTGGCCGTTTCAAATCAAAATTTTGTGGTTGCAGAGGTAAAGGAACAGGACAACTACATTGCCTGCAGCATTGAGGTAAAAGCGGAAATTGTGGTGCCATTATTTTTAAACGGAGAAAACATAGGTCAAATTGATATAGATTCCAATACTGCAAATCCATTTTCAGAGCAAGATGAACGGTTTTTGGAATTTGTGAATCAGAAGGTAGCGCAGATTTTAAGTTAGAGGTACCAGCCCAGAGCTACCTGGCAAAACAAGCTCAGGGTTTGGAAACATTCAAAATTCCTTGTGCAGGTTCAATGCTTAAAAAGTTTAGGGTTAAAAAAAACTCAGATTACACATATTTGAAACGAATCCCACCTTCATTTAAACAAATTATTGTTTTAGGAATATGATCCGAGACATTTTTCAGGTTCCCAAATTCGCGTTCCAAGGTATTTGGATCATTTTTAGGAATTGCATTCGAGTTTGAATATTTTTGAGTGTTATTAATTTCATTTCTGCAGAGAGGTTGTTGGTAACAGTATTTTTCATTCAAATAGTTGACTAATTGTTTTCATTGGTAAAAACATTTTTCCACTATCCGGTAGTTTTATAAATCCATATTTGTTATAAAAGTTTTCCGCATCCTGGTCAATTGGGTCAACAACTACAGCAAATGAACCAATAGTTTTAGATATTTCGTAACTTCTTTTCAAAGCATCTATTAATATTAACTTGCCTATTCCTTGCCCTTGAAATCTATCGTCAATAGCTAGTCTTCCCAATAAAGTTGTAGGGATTGTTTCATAAGTCCTGGGCAGTTTTTTCTTTATTTGGCCTGGAATAAATTCTGAAGGAATACTATTGTATGATAACGTATAATAACCTTTTATTAGGTTATTATACGTTTCATTAATTACAAAACAAGCAGAAAGTTTTCTTTTAACATCTTGATTTGCTTGTTTTTGAATATAGGTACCTAACATTACTTTTCCACAAGAAAAGTCCGACTTTTTATGTGTAGAATTTAAAGGTTCTGATATTTGGCTCATTAAGAAAAAAGAGCTTTAAATTCATCCGCAGCTTTAGAAAGTCCATGGTTTGGTGCTTTTGGGTTTAACACAGCGTCAAAAAATATTTCACTATCTTTTTGAGATGCGATTATTCGTTCTCTTTCAGATATAATTTGTTTTGCTTTTTCTTGAGCTGCTATAACTACAAAATCAGTTAAATTTCTATAACCACCTAATCGAGCGGCTCTTTCAAAAAAGACTTTTTGTTCTTTAGGAAGTCGAGTATCAAATCTCGCGTCTTTAATATTTAAGTCTTTTGTTGCCATAACATTATTTTTTACAAATGTACGTTCAATTCACGTACCAAACAAATTTTTGTACGTTTAACTTACGTACCAGTTATATTGTAGCCAACGTCTTTTTTTAGGTTAAATTATAGTTATAACCATAGTTCCCAGAATGAAGTTAGAAGTACGAAGAAACACGTACAGAAAAAAAAAGACCTGCCAGAACCCAAAACAAAGGAAATCGGAGCAGATCCTGCTTTTCAGGCCTTGAGCTCTCAAGGACAAGTTTACATTCCGGTGCGTATGGCTTCCACGGGATCCAGTTTTGATGCGGAGATTGCCGGGATTATCCCCGAGATCAACCCAATAACCGCGGAAACTGCAGTCCCGATAAACATATTCCAGGGAGAGAGTATAAATTCAAAATCGCCCGTAAACTGAGATGCGATCAAGGAGACCACCCAGACCAAAAACAATCCTATCAATCCTCCTATTACCGCCAGAATAACAGCTTCAAACAAAAACTGAAATAAAATAAATTTATTTTTAGCCCCGAGGGATTTTTGTATTCCAATAAGGCTGGTTCGCTCCTTCACGCTTACAAACATGATATTGGCGATTCCAAACCCCCCCACCAGCAGGGAAAATCCACTGATAATGAGCCCTATAAAATTCATCTGCCCGGTGATATTATCTATCAGATCGGCAAATCCCTGCAACTGGTTGACAAAAAAGTTGTCTACTTCATCCGGTTTCAAGGCACGGTAATTCCTCAATTGCTGTGTTAACACCGCCATATATTCTGCATTATCCACTCCGTCATCCGGTTTCAAGATGATCTGCGGGAAGGTCGATTTATTATTATCTCCGTAAACCCTGCGCACTACATTGACCGGCAACCATACGCTCGCGTCTTTAGAATTGCCAAACAGGCCTGCTCCCTCCTTTTCAAGGACCCCGATCACAGAAAATTTTCGGCCGTAAAGCCGAACTTCCTTCCGCAGGGGATTGCTGTCTCCGAAAAGGTTTTGAGCAATCTCATGCCCCAGGACGATTACCGGGGATCCGCTTGCAGATTCAGATTCATTAAAAAACCGCCCCTGGCTTATCTGCAGATCCTCAATTTGAAGATATTCGTGGGTTACCGCGGCTATTTCCACATTGGCAGTGGTTTTCTCCTCGAATTTAATGGATTCCCGGGGCACATTCATCGAAAAGCTGGCAGCCTCGGTATTGGGTAAATTTCTATTTAAGAATTGATATTCGTCATAGGACATATCCGGGAATTGCTCTCTTTTCCACCTGGGAATTTCGGAGGGACCAAAGGAAAAACGCATTAAAATTATGGTGCTGTTGTCCAGGGAGCTCAGGCTGCCTTTTATTTCACGCTGCAGGGAATCTACCGCCGCAAGCACCGCTATAATTGAAAAAATACCAATGGTCACCCCCAAAAGCGAGAGAAAGGTTCGCAGTTTATTGTTTCTCAATGCACTTATGGCAAAATTGAAACTCTCCTTCAGAAGCCTTAAATAAATCAGCATAGTAAATTCAGGTATTTTGCATAGATTAAAGATAAGACGCAGAGATGAAATTTTCGTTACATTTTTTTTGAGAAATAAAAGTACAGATCTTCAAATTATAGGGTGATTTGGTTACTTTTGCAACCAGAACAAATTCAAGACAATGAACGATTTAAAATTGGCGAAATCTGCCCTGATTTCAGTATTTGATAAAGATGGACTTTCACCCATCGCAAAAAAACTGCATCAACTTGGAATTACGATCTACTCTACCGGTGGTACAGAGAAATATATTAAAGATTTGGGAATCGAGGTTATCCCCGTTGAGGAGTTGACCTCCTATCCCTCTATTTTAGGCGGAAGGGTAAAAACCCTGCATCCAAAGGTTTTTGGAGGAATCCTGAACAGGCAGGACAATGCAGAGGATGTTGCCGAAATGAAGGAATTTGATATCCCTCAGCTCGATATTGTGATCGTGGATTTGTATCCCTTTGAAAAAACGGTTGCCTCGGGTGCTTCAGAAAAAGATACCATTGAAAAAATTGATATTGGGGGAATTTCCCTGATTCGTGCCGCTGCAAAGAACTTCAAGGATGTACTTTGTGTGTCTTCTGTTGAGAATTACCCTGAATTCCTGGAGGTGATCTCTCAACAGGAAGGAAAAACGAGCCTGGAAGACCGCAAAAGATTTGCTGCAAAGGCCTTTAAAATATCCTCACAGTACGATTCCGCCATTTTCAATTATTTCAGTGCAGCCGAAAATGGTTTTAACTTGAGTTTCCAAACAGCCAAAGAGCTCCGATACGGTGAAAACCCACATCAGAAGGGCATATTTTACGGAGAATTTGATGCCATTTTCAATCAGTTACACGGGAAAGAACTTTCCTATAACAATTTACTCGATGTGGATGCCGCGGTGAACCTTATAGAAGAATTTAAAAATGACAAGCCTACTTTTGCGATCTTAAAGCATAATAATGCCTGCGGACTTGCACAGAGAGACTCGCTGGTAGAGGCCTATAATGATGCCCTGGCAGGAGACCCTGTCTCAGCATTCGGCGGGGTTTTAATAAGCAATCTCAGGATTGACAAGGCAACCTCAGAGGAGATCCATAAATTATTTTGTGAGGTGGTAATTGCCCCAGCCTTTGACCCGGAAGCATTGGAAATATTAAAAGGAAAGAAAAACCGGATCCTCCTGGTTCAAAAAGACATAGAACTGCCACAGGAACAGGTCAGGTCCTGTTTAAACGGGGTGCTGGTTCAGGACAGGAATTCCAAAACCGACACTCTTGAGGATTTAAAGTTGGTAACGGACAATAAACCCAGCAAAAACGAGTTAAATGATCTGATCTTTGCATCTAAAATTTGCAAACACACAAAATCTAATACCATCGTTTTAGCAAAAAACAACCAATTACTGGCAAGCGGCACCGGACAAACCTCCAGGGTAGATGCCTTGAACCAGAGTATTGTCAAAGCCAAAGCCTTTAATTTCGATTTAAAAGGAGCCGTAATGGCTAGTGATGCCTTTTTTCCTTTCCCGGATTGTGTGGAAATTGCAGGGAACGAAGGTATTACGGCGGTAATTCAGCCTGGCGGCTCTATAAAGGACCAGTTGAGCGTGGATTATTGCAATGAAAATAACATAGCTATGCTCATTACAGGAACCAGACATTTCAAACATTAAATTCACTACATTTACTTAACCTCAAGATAAAATACTATGGGATTTTTCGATTTTCTCATTGAAGAAATAGCAATAGATTTAGGAACCGCAAATACGCTGGTGATACACAACGACAAAGTGGTTGTGGATAGCCCGTCTATTGTTGCCCGTGACAGGACCACCGGAAAAATTATTGCCGTGGGAAAGGAAGCTGCCCTGATGCAGGGAAAAACCCATGAAAACATTAAAACAATTCGCCCGTTAAAGGATGGGGTAATCGCCGATTTTGACGCGAGTGAAAAGATGATTAGCATGTTCATCAAAGAGATCCCGGCATTAAAAAAGCGGATGTTCACCCCTGCCCTGAGAATGGTAATTTGTATCCCTTCCGGAATTACCGAGGTGGAAATGAGGGCGGTAAAAGAAAGTGCCGAGCGGGTCAATGGAAAGGAAGTGTACCTGATCCACGAACCTATGGCAGCTGCCATTGGTATTGGAATAGATATCATGCAGCCAAAGGGAAACATGATCATTGATATAGGAGGTGGTACCACCGAAATTGCAGTGATTGCCCTGGGAGGAATTGTTTGTGACAAATCTATTAAGATTGCAGGGGATGTTTTTACTAACGACATCGTGTATTATATGCGTACCCAACACAATTTATATGTGGGAGAGCGCACTGCTGAAAAAATTAAAATTCAAATAGGTGCTGCGACCGAGGATCTGGAAGTTCCGCCGGAAGAAATGAGCGTGCAGGGACGTGATTTGCTCACCGGGAAACCCAAGCAGGTTCAGATCTCCTACCGTGAGATTGCCAAGGCCCTTGACAAATCTATCCTGAGGATTGAAGATGCCGTGATGGAAACCCTGTCCCAAACTCCCCCGGAACTGGCAGCAGATATTTATAATACCGGGATTTACCTTGCCGGGGGCGGATCTATGTTAAGAGGATTGGACAAACGTTTATCCCTTAAAACAGACCTTCCCGTATATATTGCTGAGGATCCATTGAGAGCCGTGGTTCGCGGTACCGGAATTTGCCTTAAAAACCTGAGCAGGTACAAAGGAATCTTGATAAAGTAGGTCCCAAGCTATGCAGCAGATATTTAATTTTCTTATCCGCAATAAGAATAACATCTTATTTCTATTGCTGTTAGGGGTATCTATATTTTTAACCATTCAGTCCAATTCCTTTCATAAAAGTAAATATATAAGCTCCGCCAATTTTATTACCGGGGGAATTTACAATTGGTCTAATAATATTCAGACCTATTTCTACCTTGAAGATTACAACCAAAGGTTATTGGAAGAAAACAAGGAACTGAGAAATTTACTGACTAATATTGAGGATACTGCAGCAGTTATAAATTTTGATGATTCAACTTCCTTCAATGGAATTTACCTTTTCAGGACCGCTAAGGTCATCAACAATAACTATTCTAAAACCGACAATTATATCACTTTGGACAGAGGGAATAATTCCGAGATCAGCAAGGAATTTGGGGTAATAACAAGCCAGGGGATTGTGGGAATAGTAGACCAGGTTTCACCGAAGTATTCCAGGGTGATTTCAATTTTGAACAGCCATTCTAAAATAAACGCACAACTAAAAAAAACCAACCACTTTGGCTCCCTGATCTGGGACGGCAAAGATCCTAATGTTGTACAGTTAATTGACGTGCCAAGATTGGCCCCGATTAAAACAGGAGATACCATTGTAACGGGAGGAAAATCGCTGATTTTTCCTCAAGGGATCCCAATAGGGAGAATCGAGGCCTTTAAATTGGATCAGAATGAGAGTTATTATACAATTGAAATTCGTTTGTTTAACGATATGACCAACATAGGTTATGTCTATGTAATTGAAAATAAAGACAAGAAAGAAATAAAAGAATTGGAAGGTACAGATGACTAATTCAATCTTAACAAATAGCATCCGCTTTATTGTCCTGGTTTTGTTACAGGTATTACTGTTGAACAACATCAATTTTTTGGGATATATCAATCCATATTTATATGTGCTTTTCCTGATATTGTACCCTTTTAACACGACTCAATCCTTATTTATCCTTGTATCCTTTTTTTTTGGTTTAAGCATTGACACCTTTGAAGACAGCGGGGGAATTAATGCGGCAGCCTGCGTGGTTATCGCCTATATTCGCCCGGTAATCCTCAGATTTTCCTTTGGGGTGAGTTATGATTATCAGACAGTAAAACTCTCCAACACCCCCTTTGGAACAAGATTGGGATATATAATGGTGATTGTCTTTGTTCATCACCTGGTATTGTTTTCTCTGGAAATGTTCGATTTTTCACATATATTTCTGATCTTGAAAAAAACATTTTTTTCAGGTATATTTACTATCCTGTTAATCCTGATCAGTCTGAGTCTATTTAAACCAAAAAAACGGTGAGAACATTATTGTTATATATCATCATTTTAATCACCGGGGTAGTTTTCCTTGGCAGGCTTTTTTACCTGCAGATTATCGATGAGTCCTTTGCCCGTTTATCTGAGGATAATGCCATAAAGGTGGTGTACGATTATCCGCAAAGGGGGTATGTTTTTGACCGCAACGGCGATTTACTGGTATCTAATCAGCCTTCATATGATGTTATGGCTATCCCCAGGAATGTAAAGGCATTTGATACCGCTGAATTTTGCAGGATATTAATGATCTCCCCCAAAGAACTCAGCTCAAGGCTGGACAAGGCCAAGGTATACTCCCCCAGGCTGCCTTCCATTATTGTGCCTCAACTCAATAAATCCGAATATGCATACCTGCAGGAGAAAATGCGCAATTACACAGGATTTTATATTCAAAAACGCTCCTTGCGAGATTATCAAACCCAAAACGGATCCAATATTCTAGGCTATATAGCGGAGGTAAACAAAAAAATTATAGATGAAAATCCTTATTATATTTCCGGGGATTTGATCGGAAAACAAGGTATAGAAGGCCAGTATGAAGAATTATTGCGCGGGGTAAAAGGGGTTAAATACATTCAAAAAGACAGGTTCAACCGTGATATTGGTGCCTTTAAGGGAGGGATCTACGATACCCTGCCAAAAAAAGGAAAAGACATCACCCTGACAATAGACGCGGATTTGCAGGCCTATGGTGAAAAATTGATGGAAAATAAATGGGGTGGAATTGTCGCGATAGAACCGGGAACAGGAGAAATATTATCCCTGGTGACCGCACCCTCATACGACCCCTCATTACTGGTAGGCCGTCAAAGGTCTGCCAATTTCACGAAATTGTATTATGATACCATTTCCAGGCCCTTGTATGACAGGGGGCTATTGGCGGAATACCCGCCTGGATCCCCTTTTAAAACCATGAATGCCCTGATCGCGCTGCAGGAAGAAGTTGTAACCACAGAGGATCAATTCTATTGCAATCATGGCTACACCTACGGGAGAGGAAGAAAAATGGGCTGTCACAGCCACCCCACCCCCCTGGCTATG
>JBGSWA010000043.1:0-3928 GCA_041752645.1 Gillisia sp.
TACACCTGGACCTGTTCCCCAAAATATAGCTGAAGCCGGCTAATGAGCTGCGCGGTCAGTGCAATTTCTGGCAATAAATAGAGCACCTGCTTGCCCTGTGAGATAATGCCCTCAATTATTTTGATGTAGATCTCGGTCTTACCGGAGGAGGTCACCCCGTGCAACAAGCAAACTTCCTCCGTTGATAAAATAGTGTTGATCTTCTCAAGGGCCTCCTGCTGCCACTGATTTAAGATCATGGACTGATCCTGGTCCTCCAGCTCAAATTTTACCCGATCGGTCTTTAAAAAGTATTCCGAGAAGATTTCCTTATCAAGCAATGCCTTTATAATTGCCGTGGATGCCCCGCTGGACTCAGACAGCAATTTCAAGAGCACTGGTTTTTTGGATTTAGCCTGAATTTGAAACCAGGCTAAAATAACTTCCCGCTGCTTGGGGGCATTGCTCAATCCCTCCAGAAGCAGCTGAATTTCCTTTTCAGAATCAAACCCCTGGTTGAGTTTAATATAGCGAAGAAGCTTAGGTTTGTACTGCTCAAAAATCTCCTGGTTTACCACCAGGAGATTTTTTGACACCATGCCATTTATGATGGGCAACACCTTTTTTTTGTCCAGCAGCTGCATTATTTCCTGGATTTTCAGGGAAGATTGGCGCTGTAGGGCTTCATAGAGCAGGAATTCCTCATCGCTTAAATCCCTCGGATCAATTTCAGTGGAAGGAGCCAATTGCACCAGGGTTTCGCTTTCCAATAGAAATCCGCCAGGGAGGGCCGCCTTAAGCACCTCTCCTTCTGCACACATATAATATCTGGAGATCCAATCCCAGAACTTCAACTGATGCCCTGTAACCACAGGAGACTCATCGAGGATCTGTTCAATAGGTTTGGCCTCATACCTCTGAGGTGCATTTTGATGGATCCCGGCAACGATCCCGGTATATATCTTGGTTTTCCCGAAGGGTACCGCAACGCGCATTCCCGGTTGTAAAAATTCGGCTTCCTCCGGAGTAACCTCGTAGGTAAACTGTTTTTCTAAAGGAAGTGGGAGGATGAGATTTATATAGAAATTCATTGAATTCTCTTAAGTTGGAGAACAAATTTAAGTTTCTTTTTCCCCAAAATAAAAAAAACCACCCTTTAATAAGAGTGGTTTTTATAACTTCTGTTTTTAAAATTATTGAGCCCTTTCCCAGGTCTGGGTTCTGTAAAAAATTGCCAGATATCCCCGTACCTTTAAAAGGTTGGGATTCGATTCATCCAGCCAGATTTTACACCGGTATTCCTTTCCGGATTTAGGGTCAATTGCAGTCCCCCCGCCGTAATAATCTCCGTCTTTTTCCATGTCTTCCATCACCACCATCCCCTCAACGGGCATGTCCTTTAGATCTCCCTCACATTTGGTACAAAGCCGGTCCCTGTCTTCTTCTTTTATTATTTTCGTGACCCTTCCAAAATACTGACCCTCCTCTTCATAAATTTCAACAATACAAATGGCCTTCCCGTTTTCTTCATTGATGGCCTTCCAGGCCCCCAATACAGATTGGGATTGCAGGTTGCTCCCAATTAAATACAGCATTAAAATCAAAAATGATTTTTTCCTCGACATGATTTCTACATTTTAAGGTCCGATTTTGTAAATGAACAACCTCGATGCAAGCATATGAGGTATCTAAAAAAAAATCAGAACAGTTTCAATTGCTTTACTTTGTGCAGCATATTATAATCTTTTTCTATTCCTTGATCACGAACATATTTGGATATGGTGCTTTGATCACCAAATTTACTCACTTTGTTCACAAAATATCCACTAAAAGGCTCCTCCCCATTAAATTTTCTTAACCTCTGGATGTCTTTGAAAAATTTCTCTTGCAGTGCGGCTCTTCAACATCTTAACAAGTTGTGTTGGACTTTTCATTCGAACGGATTGAAGCAAAAAATGAACGTGATCCATGTCTGTCCCAATCTCCAGAAAATGAATTTCATATCGCTTTTCTATATCCATACAAATACTGACCAACGTCTGATCAACGGTCTTATCAAAAACTACCCTGCGATATTTTGCAGGACACACAAAATGGTAAAGCAATACTAAAACAGTATGAGATTTGTGTACATATTTACTTTCTGACATTAGCAAATATATTACTTACCCTGCAAGCAGCGGGGAATTAAACTCTAAGAGATTAAACACTTCTTATTTCTTCCCGAGCATTGCCAGTTTCAAATTTTTATCGGCAGGCTTATCAGATAACCATATCCCAAACAATGCTTTTCTAAATTCCAAGCCCTTAATGATTCCCATTTGTGTTCCGTTTTTATAAATCAGCATTCCCTTTGAGGGAATATAGACAATATCAAAAACATCTTCCTTGTTGATTTGTTCTTCAAAATAACCTATAAAATTTTCTATTTCAGAAGAAATTGCCTCGGTTTTTCCATTGGTTGAATTTTCAAAACCTTCGTGTATGGCTGAGATCATTTTGTCACTGGTAATTAAATTGGATACCATGTGAAGTTTAATTGCCCCTGGAGTATCGCTGCTCACAATCTCTTTGGCATCTTGTGAGGTGGAGGTTAAATACAGTGCCCCGGCATACATATCCAACCAATACTTTTCCCTGACCCCTGCGCCATTTAATATTAATTTTTCACCCTCAAAGCTAACGGTGTTAGGCAAGGTGGCTCCCCCGACAATTGTTTGAGCGGGGGCAAAGCCGAAGCTTGACACCGCAATTAATAATAAAAATACCTTTTTCATATTTGTTTATTTTGTTAGTTTAAATGTAATCCTTTTTTCATTTTAATTAAACACGCATTTAATTCAAAACCCAGCAACAATATATTTGAATTTAACCAAATATAGACCATCAGGACTAAAAGTGCTCCAATGGAACCATACAATTCGTTATACTGAGAAAAATTTTCTATATATACCCCGAAAAGATAAGTTGTGAGCACCATCAGCAGGGTGGTAAGCAGGGCGCCTATTGAAAAAAAACTCAGCTGTCTTCCTTCCTTGGTCCCAAAATAATACAAGGTTGAGACCGTAACGTAAATTAACAGGATAAACACCGCGTATTTTACCAATACCACCGAGATGCCTTTTTCAATAAAAATACCTATTTCACTTAAATCATCCACGGCATAGGTCAAATAAACCGTCAGTATCACCGTAATTAACAATAACAATGCCATAAAGATGGACATTCCGACAGCTACCAGGTACTGCCGTATTATAGACCTGTTGGCATTTGTGTGATATGAAAATTCAAATCCGGTGAAAATAGCATTCACCCCGTTGGTCATTAAAAATATGGATAAAACAAAAGCAAAAGAGAGCAGGCCTCCGCGGGGGGTATTGGCAATATCCAAAAAAACATCATTAAAAAATTCGGAAGTGGTTGGCGGCAAAAGCGAATCCATAAATACCAGGAATTGCAACTGGAAATCGTCAATAAAATTGATATAGGGAATTAAATTAAGCACAAAGATCAGAAACGGAAATAAGGCCATAAAAAAGCTGAAGGCGATGGCGCTCGCCCGGGTTGAAAAGGTGCCCTTGATGATCCCCCCCGAATAAATTTCCCACAGATCAAAAGCAGTTAACCCATTTAATCCGGGAAGAATGACCTTTCTTGTCATCCGTTCCCAGGCATCCGAAATTTTTTTTAAAAGGGATAATAGTTTTTTCTCGAGTTGCATATATTACACAGCTTTTAAACTTAGGTCCATATTGTAAATGGAATGGGTCAGTGCGCCGCTGGAGATATAATCCACCCCTGTTTCGGCATATTTCCTCAGGGTTTCAAGGGTAATTCCTCCGCTGGATTCGGTCAAACAGGTTTTGTTTATAAGTTGAACCGCCTTTTTTGTTTCTTCAAGACTAAAATTATCTATTAAAATACGATAAATTCCTCCAGCGCTTAAAAT
>JBGSWA010000044.1:0-23738 GCA_041752645.1 Gillisia sp.
AAGGCCTCCAATAAAATTGATCCAGAATTTTAGTTCCTCTTCCAAATTCCTCCAGGAGCTTTAACCCACTTGCAGCTAACCGGGCGATAAGTCTGTAACATAGGGATTTTATTTTTTTTAAATTCCGAACTGTGTACTACACATTTTCGTTTTACGAAGGGATAGAATTTGTAGTTTAAGGCTTTGTAGATTGTTTGCCACTAAGACTCTAAATATCAAAGCTGCACTAAGAATTTCTTTTTTGCTTTCCACATTCTTCTAAAACATACCCTAATATAGTAATTATTGACATTTTAAAACCACAAACTAACTCTAAATCCCCCCCCTAAAATAATGGATGCTCGCTTGCTGCCTATTTTTAATTTTATTCCCGAGGTGAACCGGCCTTTGTGAATCCTTCTCGAGGCAAAAAGTACTGCGGTAAAAGGCTGTTTAATCCTCCTAAAAATTTCCGGGGAAAATAACGCTGTTTGGTGCTTAAACCTATCCTGCAGGCCTTCACAGGTATATAGCTTGCAACCTTTTCTTTTTGACCGGTATATTTGTTCAGCTTCTCCAGGAATTCTTTTAAATATATATTCCCTTGTCAATAGTACCCCTATGAAGATAAGGGGAGATCAAATCCAGGAGGCTACCAGGGAAGAATTCCCATGAAAACACTGGCTTTCTTTTCACTCTTTTTAGAAGGTAGACCCAATTCCAACCTGCCTTGACTGGAAAAAAATTTTTATCTAAAAACTAAGAAACTATTTTAGTTTTTTAGTTTTCTTTGAGTATATTTGTCCCGTAATATAAATGAGGAATTAGATAATTCTAAAAAAATATAAACCATGGCCACTTCAAATTTTTATAATAGCTATCTAAAAAGATTGTCCACCTGGAAAGGCGTTCAAATCAGTGAAAAGGAGGATTTTGATATGATCTGTGACTGTCAGATTGATTTCATTGAGATATTACTCATTGGAGAAAATGAATTTTCAATTAATCTGTTAGAAAATACCAAAACAAAAGAGGATTTCTCCACCGTGGGAATTTTCCTGGAATGGGCTTTTAGTAATTCTGACATTAAAACAACTGTTAAATATGAAATTAATTTTTATCACCCTCTTGCTTTTTTTTCAGAATCCCCCCACTACTCCATTGGGGATATGGTGGCATAAAGAAGACAACTCAAAGATTGAAGTTTTCACCAGGGACAACGGACTTTTTGGCCGCCTAATCTCAACTCAAAACCCCGAATACAGATCCGAAATAATCATCCTGAAAAATTTTCATTTTCTCAATGGCAAATGGAAAGGTGAATTTTATGACCTTAATTATAAGAGGTGGGTGGAAGCAAGCATTATTATTGTGTCGGAGGATTTCCTAGCGGTAAATTATAAATACGGGTTCATCGAAAAGAAATATTTTATGGATAAGAAAACTAGCGATTAAAGCTCCTAAGAAGAGATACATCTCCAAAACCCCGGGTCCCATCCCCTCTTCCATTCTAATTTTCCTCCTATCAAATACAGGAAATAGGTGAGGTGAGGCCGGTGTTTTTTTTATGACATTGTCTACCCCTCCCCTGCAAGAATAAAACAGCCACCCATTTTTAAGGTTTTATTTTTTGAGTTCCCTGTTTCGGCTTAGATAGTATTTGTTTTTAAAAAACTCGAAAACTTATATAGTTTTATAGTTTCCTGCGTTCTATCTTTGCAACTGTTTAAAAATTTAAGTTTAATAAGAACAAAACACAAATGAAAAAAATATTCTTCTGTTTTCCATTGGGTACCAACCTGTTATTTGCTCAGGAAAGTGATCTTCTCACACTTCCCGGGGCCATTAGTTATGCCTTGGAAAACAAGGCTGAGGAAGAAAAGGCCCGGCTGGATATTAAAAGAGGAGATGCCCAAATTGCGGAGGCCCGGGCCGGTGCTTTGCCTCAACTCTCCCTAAGTGGAAACACGAATTACAATCCCCTGCTTCAGGAGAATGTATTGCCCGGGGAGATCTTTGGAATGCCTGGGGAAGATATACGGCTTGGCTTTGGACAGGAATGGACCTCTAATCTCAGCGCACAGTTTAGCCAGGTGCTTTTCAATCAATCTATATTTACCGGATTAAAAGCGGCAAGGTCAACAAGAGAGTTTTATATGATCAATGCACAACTTACCCAGGAGGAGATCATTGAAAAGGTAGCAACCTCCTATTTCCAGGTATATCAAACCAAACAAATGCTGGAGAATCTGGAAAGAAATCTGGAATTGACCCAGGAGACCCTAGCAATTGTAGAAAGCCTTTTTGAAAATGGCCTTGTAAAAGAGATAGATTTTGACCGAAGCAGAGTTGCTCTTAACAACCTTACAGCAAACAGGCAGCAATTGATCAATGCCTTGCAACTTAGTGAAAATGGTGTTGATCCAGGAATGTTTTATAGACATCAACAGGTTGGTTCGAAAATAAAATGCCGAGATATATCAATATGTAGGAGATCAAATCGTTATCAGCTGGCCAGCGCATAGTCTTAAGGATGTTGCTCCACCCGAATTCTTTTTTTCTGTTCAATGGAATCTTTTAGATAAAAGTGAATTTTACCTGGGAAAATTCGGGATAATTCCATCATTTAAAGCGGGAGTGCATCTTGGGCTTGTGACCAAGGTTGAGGTGGGTGATGTGAAAAGGGACATAGCCTATCATGGGGATACCCTTAATGTCGCCGCAAGATTGGAAGGTTTATGCAGATCTCTTAACCAATCAATTCTTGTATCCTCTTTTTTTTAGGGAAAGAGCAAAGCTAAACGACAAATATGTAACCACCTCCTTTGGAGTGAAAACCTTAAAGGGTCGTGAGGCCCGATTGGAAGTATTTAGCATTACTCCTGCAGGAATATAGCAGATAGGTATAAATAATTTTCAATTATGAGTATATTTAAACTTTCAAAAAGATAATGAAGTTGAATTATAAATTGAGATACTGAAAAAGAATTCATGAACGAAGAAAAACCATTTATAGAAAAAGTTGCAGAACTCTTTTTGTTAAACGGAGCTAAAACCCTTACCATGGATGATATTGCCAGGGAATTTGGAATGTCTAAGAAAACCCTGTATAAGGAATACAAAAATAAGGAAGCCTTACTGGAGGAGGTATTGACACATTTGCTCATTGTGGTTTTGGAGCGAATTAAAAATCTGGATGATCAAATCGACAATGCCATTGAGCGAATGTTTTGCAGGGATGAAGCCATTGAAAAAGCTACATCTTCAAATAACTCCCTCCTTTTAAGGCAGCTTATAAAATATTACCCCCAGATTTTTAACAGGCATATAAGAAATTTTTCAGAAAAATTCTCCCTGATCCTGGTTCACAACATCGAAAGAGGCAGAGCACAGGGGTATTACAGGAAAGACTTTGATGCCGAATTTTACGCAAAATTATTTTTCCAGCTTTCTATGTCCTACAATAGCCCTTATCTTGATACCAGTAATATTACAAGGTTTCAATATCAAAACGAAGCATTAAAATTTTATTTACACTCCATCACAACCAAAAAAGGAAAAGAATATATGGAAACCCTTGAAGAAAATAAACCAAGAGAGCATTAAACTGAATCCTTTAAATAACATTTAAAAAGCGAAAAATCCGGGAAAGTTTTTTGTCTTTAAATTCTTCTCCCCCCTCCCCTTTTCGCCTTCAGGCTATTGGATCTCCTGAGTTTACAAAATCACAAGGACGCTGGTTAATTTTTAGTTTGAATAATATACAGGGCTCCACTGAAAAATTATTTTCTGTTCCCACATCCCTTCTCTGGAGATATCGAAGAAAACTTAAGGGTGCCTACAACAGATGCATTACATTAAACCTCCTTGACCCGCCTCTGGACTGATATATGGGAGCCAAAAAGGATTATTTAAGAATTTAAAAGGGGACGTTTTTTTACCTTCCCCTTTTAAAATTTTATGGTAAAATTAGTTACAGCTATGCTTTAAATCTAAAGCTTCTGCGATCTCGGTCCAGGAAATTGCAGTAACACTGCCATCATCGTGTACCGGAAAAAATGCCCCGTTCTCAAAATCTCCGTACCCTTTTTGGGTAAGGGCCACCCCATCGGTATTGGTGGTGATCTCTCCCCCAAAGGTTCCTAAATGTTTTAGCGTTTTTCGTTCGAATACCTCAAACTTATTATAACGGTCGCTCTGGTCTGTCATAATGTAATAGCCAGTAGTATCGGTTTTGCACTCGAAAAGGGCAATGCCTTCAGGCTCGCTGTCAAAATATTCATTACTGATGGTTTCCCCGGTGAATATACCCTCTGGCGAATAAATTTTAATATTTCTTTGTTCACTATACTCATCGGCAATAAGCAATCGCTGCATTTCCTTATCAATGAGGATGGACTCCACTTTATGGAGTATTCCCTCTCCGCGGGTATCGCCAAAGGCTTTTTTGTGCTCCCCGGCAACCTTGTCATTTTCAATTTTAAAGCTGAAATAATGCACTCGCTGTCCCAATTCTTCCACCGGAGGTATTTGCTCCTCGGGAGTTTCATAATTATCGGTAATATATGCGTCAAAACTATTCTCTCCTGTTTTAGCAACACTTATCCCGTAAGGTTTTTGCAGGAGTTCATCGCCAAAAAAGCCTAATGCTTCAAAGCCTGGTAAGCGGAATACCTGAACCCGGCGGTTATCCCGCTCTACTATGAGCAGCAAATCCTCTATTACTGTTATTCCGTTTGGACGGCTAAATGCTCCTTCCCCATCCCCAGATTCTCCAAATCGCTTTATAAAGGAGCCATCTTCAGCGCTATATACAATAATGGCATTCCCTTCCTTTGCAGTGGCTATTAACCAGTTTTCACCATTTTCACCGTGCCAAATTGCAGGGCTGTCTACATTGTCGCCCAAATCGCGATCCGTATGAAAAGCCTCCTTTAAAATAGCTTTGTCCTTTTTTTCGATCGTAATTTCTTTAGGATCTGCCATTTCGGATGGGTCTATTTCCTCCGCATTTTTACAGGAGTTCATCAAGAGACTGCCTAGAAAAAAGAAAAACATTGTGAATTTGAAACCGGGTATAGATAATTGAACTTTCATATAGAATTATTTAAGATGTTAGAATTAATTTGATTGGTTATTATTGATCTCAGTTTGATAGAGTATCTCGCCCTTCCAGTTGATTACCTGGATTAGCATTTTGTGTTGCAACAGGCTTACCGCCATAAATCCGGATTCCGCATTGGAGAATTTGGTAAATGGTAATTTCCCTGTAGGCCGGGTTTCTGCCCCCGCCCCGGACACAAAATGATGGGTAAATACATTTTCCGGTTTTTGATGCTGCAAATCGTGTTCATGTCCTGCAAAATAAGCATCCACCTTGTATTTTTCCAATAAAGGCTCGAGGTGGTTCCTTACAAAGGGAGTGTCCTCTTTGCGTTTACCCGAGGTATACAGCGGATGGTGCCCCACCACAATATTCCAGTCTGCCTTGGATTCCTCCAGGGTCTTTTCCAGCCACTTTTTTTGTTTTAAACTGTCTTGCTTTGTTACATTTTTATACTTTTCCCGATGGTAATATTCATCCTCAAAAGGCGAAGTATCTAAAAAGATAAAACGTGCCGTAGCCTCGGAATCCCCGAGTTTCATATCTTTATAATAATATCGATCGGGCATCTTCCAACGCTGGCTTATTTCTGCATAATCGATAATGGCCTGCGAATTTCCAAGATATTCGTGATTTCCCAAGGTGATATACCAGGGGCAAAACAGGTTGAAGCCTTTGTAAATATCTTCAAAACTGCTCTTAAAAAACGGGTCAGAAACACTCGCCACGCCATCGGGATAAAAATTATCTCCCGTGGAGATGATGAATTCCGGCTCTAGTACAAACCCCGTTTGCTGCATCCTTTCGGCCACCTCTTTTTGATGGAAATAGCCGTTTTTACCCCAGTCCCCTATTACGAAAAAATGCAGCCCATCCTCTTTCTGAAACAGTTTTTCCAAACCAGGGGTTTTATTTTGATCTATATAGGATTTTTCACTGTTCTGGGCATTTAGCTGAAAAAAGAAGAGGCTGAAAAATACAAATCCTGTAAAAGTATAGCGTGCTTTCTTCATCTTAAAGATCATATTTAATTCCGAGGTTCACCCACCAGGAGTAAAATTCTTGCTGTTCCGGACGAGAGCTGATGCCATTGTAATAGCGAAGCGGTGCGTCAGTAAGATTAAGTCCTTCCGCAAAAATGCTCAGGTTTTTGGTGATTTGCTGGCTGGCTGATATATCCAGCTGTAACCGATCATCACTAAAACGATCATTGCTACTTTCATCGCGAAGTTCATCGACAAATGCCCCTGAATAATTGGCGGCCATACGCCCCCTGAAACCTCCTTTTTGGTAGGAAAGCGCGGCATTACCGGAGTTTTTGCTTTGCCCGGGAAGGGTTATGGTACGCACTACATCTCTGGTTTCTCCCAGCACCTCGGCTTGGGACCAGGTATAGGTGTAATTCATAAATACTCCGAAATATTTGGCAAAACCGGGAAGAAAATCCAGCTGTTGTTGCCAGTTTAATTCAAAGCCTGCCAATAGGGCATCATCTCCGTTTACGGGTTGTTCTGCTTCAAATCCTGCAAATTCAGGATTTTCAAAGATATATAACCGCAGGTATCTAAAATCCTTAATGTCTTTCAGGAAAACCCCTCCTGAGATTATTCCTAATGAAGGCAGGTAATGTTCCACCATTATATCAAAATTCATCGAACGGGTAGGATCCAGATCCGGATTTCCAAATTCAATCTCCTCATCTTCACGGTTTACAATGCGGTAAGGAGCCAAATCGAAATAATTGGGTTTTGCAAAGGTACTGGTGTGTGCAAAACGCAACACGGTTTTATTGTTAAAGCGGTAATTCAGGTGTAGCATAGGAAGGAAAAAATCAAAACTTCGGTCTGTATTGGTTTCTACTGCCTCCGGGATCAGTTCCCCCTCTTCATCAAATTCAATGGTATTTCCAAAGTAAGAGGTCGCAGTAGTTTCATAGCGGAAACCTCCTGTGATATTTAGTTTGTTTTTGGTCAATTTGGTCATTAGGTAACCCGCGTAGGTGTTTTCTGTCGCACGGTAATCTTCTGATTCGCTATCGACAAAGGTATCCTCCTGATTTGCCTCAAAATCGCCGGGGCTGTTTTTGAAAAGATTGCGCATTTGTGAGGGTCCTGCTGATACCCCAAATTCGTAGCGGTTATCTAGATAATCAGTATCTTCAAAATCTCCTAACACATCGCTATAGCCCAGATCCCCCTGATATGAAAAGAATTGATTTTTGGGATCCAACATTTTTTCTTTGGTACGAAACAATCCCCCAAATTTGAAATTTCCTTTAAAACTCCCTAAATTATAGTCGCTCGACAAATTTACCCGAGCTGTAAAATGTTTGTCTGAGGTAAATTCACTAGAATGCATAAACTCGTCAAAGGAGTATTGGTCGTACCTCAGGGGACCGGCACCTTCAGGAGCTCCGGAGATAACGCTGTACTGCGGAAAATTGACATTAGCCCGATCAAATTCCATAAAATCGATACTTTCTCCTTCCGCATCTTCATATTCCTGCCCAAAGATGGTCACATATTCTGAGGGCGTCTCATTTTCAGCATAGGAATAAGAAAGCAAATAATCGATATTCAGGTTATTTCCCAGCGGATGTTCCCCACCAAAAGAAGCATTGAAAATAGATTGTACCTCATAGCGGTCTTTTAGTTCCCTTTCCACAGCACCGGCTTCAATTTTCATACTCCTGCGGTATTCCTGATCGCCAAAACGATTGTAAATGGCGTTTAGGAATATGTTGGAAGTCGGGGAAAATTTATAATCCAAAGAAGTTATTATCCCAATTCGCTCCCGGGTTAACTCATAATCACGCAGTTCAATCTCTTCCAATTCCCCATCCCCGTAGGCCATTTCCAGATTATCAGAGGCACGGTTGTCCAGGTCATAGCTACCGGCCAGAAGAAGACCAAATTTCTCCTTCTCCCCGAGGCGTTTCCCGTAGGTAATGGCGCCCTGACCTAAAATTGGGCTTTGTTCCTTTACCTGATTGTTATACCCGCTTGCAGCGGTGAGGTTAAAAATAGTCTGGCCTTCAATTGGGGTAAGGGTGTTAAGGTTTACCGAACCACCAACGGCATCTCCATCCATATCGGGAGTGATGGCTTTATTAACCTCAATACTTGAGAGCACGTTGGCGGGAATTACATCCATCGCCACAAAACGTGCATCCCCTTCCGGAGACGGGATTTGCTCCCCGTTTATACTGATACTGTTCAGATTGGGATTTGTACCGCGGATTTGGACATAGCGGCCCTCTCCCTGATCTCGGGTAATTGTAATTCCAGGGACTCGTTGCAATGCCTCGGCCACATTCTGGTCGGGAAAACGACCCATTTGGTCTGAAGAAATTACGTTTTTAATATTATCGGCGTTTTTCTGTTCGTTTAAAGCCTTTGCCTGCCCATATCGGTTTACCCTGATGGTGACTTCATCTATGGAAGAAATGTCGCCTTCCAGAGACACACTTTCAAACTTCTCATCTCGGTTGATATCGATGGAGATGCTTTTCTTTTTAAAGCCTAGATAATTGAATACCAACTGGTGCTTCCCAGGGGGAATTCGCATCACAAAATTCCCGCTCCGATCCGTTACAGTACCCAGGGAGATGTCCTCCACAATTACACTAACTCCCATTAGGGGTTCTTCATTGATTGCATCAACAACTTTTCCGGAGATCTGAACCCGATCAAACTGGGAAAAAGCGTGAATTGTTGTAAAAAATAGAAAAAAGAGGAGCATCAATTTTCTAAGATTAACTACCTTTTTGTGTTTCATTTTAATTTAGTTTTTATTTAAAATTCTTACACAAACCTAAGCTTAACAGGGGTTTATTCTGGATTTATGGGGGCAACAAGGAGTGAACAAGGCTTATTTTTTACAGCAATCATAAGGCAACAATTAAGATAAATTTACATTGGTTAAACCTTATCAAAACAATGGCAATTTTTCGTTATAAATCCTGGAGAAATTGCACTAATTTCTCCTGGGATTTTATCGGTAGCTTTTTTCTGAATCGGTATCGGGCTACCCGAACACTATCCGGGGTAATTCTTAAGATCGAAGCGATTTCTTTGGAAGACATTTTTAAGCGTAAGAGCATGGCCAATCTGAATTCGGCACTGGTGAGTGTAACCTGTGCAAGGGCATTCAAATGTTTGAAAAATTGGGGATGAATTTCCTTGAAATAACCCATAAATTCATCCCACTCCTCAGTTTGTTCCAGGTTCGTTTCTAATTCCCTGGCCAAACTTCTAATTTTTTGATGAGCTTCCATTTTTGGCCGCCTGGCAATATTATTCAAGGTGCTGGACAAATCAGAGATAAGTTTATTTTTTTGGGCTATATTTAAACTATATTTTGTGAGTGATGCCGTTTTTAGATGAATTTCGTCATTGAGTTTTTTCTCCTCTATAGCTCTCTTATCCAGTTGCGTCTTTAATTCTTCCCGCTCATATTGCTGTACCCTATTTCGGTCCCGCTTTTTCAGTTGCAAATTATAGTAAAATACCCCTGAGAGTACTATTAGTGCGAGGCTGCCTCCAAGAAGTAAATTTTGATTGGCTTTATTTATCTGGTTTTGCTTAATTAACAAATCTATTTGGGCTTCTTTTTCTCTGGTATCATAGATAGCCTGTAAAGTGTTGATTTGTTTAAGATTTTCTGAATACTGCACTCCGTTCTGGATCTCATCATACTGGTGCAAATACTCATAGGCCTTATCGAAATCTTTGGTTTCCACAAAGATTTCAGATAGGTCTTTATAAGCACTTTCCTGTTCGCGTAAATTGTTGAACTTCCTCGCCAGTTTTAGGGCATTTGTTGTAAATAGAATAGCTTCCTGATACTTTCCGGTCTTCCTGTAGATATCCCCAAGATTATTCAAGACACTTATCTGGTTTTCACTTTCAAATTTTTGATAGTAGTTATTGGATTTCTTAAAATAATACAGAGCCCTATCAAACTGTTCCAAATCCTCATAAATACTTCCTATATTTTCGTTGACCATTGCTGTGCCCCGCTGATCTCCCAATTTATCAAAGATTAACACGCTATTTTGCTGATGTTCCAGGGCCTTCAGATATTCCCCTTCTTTCTCATAGCAAGTACCAAGGGTTCCCTCTGCAATTCCGAGCCCGGAGATGAAATTTATTTCTTTTGAAATTTGAATCGCTTCCTGGAGATAGTATTTTGCTGTAGGAAAATTTTTGTGCAAAAGATGGATTAAGGCAATATTATTATTCAAATTCACCCTTAGCCTCTCCTTTTTCGGGGTCAATCCCAGGGCCTCATTGTACTGTTCAATTGCCTCTGAAAATAATAAGGCTTCCTGGTAGTACTTACCTAAATTATAATGACTTTCAGCTATACCTCTAGGGGATTTAGAAGCATAGGCTTTCTCAAGTTGCTTTTTTTTGTCAAAATATACGGTATCTCCTTTAAATTGGGTTGAATCAGGTCTTAAATATTGGTAGAAGGCACCTTGATGTGCAACCAAAAAAAAATTATGCAAAGGCTTTTCATAAGCATGGAGTATTATTTCTTCTGGGGTAAAATTACTGGTTTGAGTATCACCAGGGATAATAGGAAAGTTATCAAATGATTATTTTAGTGCTATTAATAATGGAACCGCACTATATGAAATATCCTGTTCATTTTAGCCTTAACCCTGAATCACTAGTTCTATAATGGCCAGACATAGAGAATCAGGGGTATTCCCAAAAAAAGGATGATCAGGGTTACCGGCAATCCCATTTTCCAGTAATCGCTAAATTGATAGCCACCGGGTCCCATGACCAGGGTATTGGATTGATGGCCTATGGGAGTGAGGAAGGCGCAGGAAGCGGCCACAGCTACTGCCATTAAAAATGGATCTGTGGCCACCTGGAAGCCTTCAGCAACCTTGATGGCTATTGGCGCCATAAGTACAACAGTAGCGGCATTGTTGATGATGTTGGACAGCCCCAGGGTCACCACCATAAGCAATCCCATAAAAACCCAGATGGGATATTCATTATCCAGGCTTACTATAAAATTGGTCACAGTGGCCGCCGCCCCGCTGGTTTCAAATGCTTCCCCCACCGGGATCATCGCAGCTAAAAGAATAATCACCGGCCAGTCAATGCTCTGATAAACCTCTTTTATGGGAAGGATCTTTGTAAGGACAAGGATAACTGCTGCAAAGGAAAATGCGATCTCAACCCGTAATACCTCAAAGATTACCAGGGCAATTGCGGCAGCAAAAATACTTAAGGCTCCTAATACCCGCCGGGGTTTTCCAATATGTAGTTCCCGTTTTGCCAATGGCAAACATTGAAGGGACCTCATGGCTTCTTTAAGATTTTCAGCCTCCCCCTGTAACAACAGAACATCTCCCTTTTTAAGGCGGGTTTGTGCTATTCGCTTCTTGATCTTTATATTTTCCCTCGCTATGGCCAGGACATTCACATTGTATTTGGTTCGCATGCCTAGAGAGGTCACACTATTTCCCACCAGGACAGAATTTGCCATCACAATGGCTTCAGCGGTCTGGATCACATTTGATTCTTTGGCGCTATTCTTAATATGCTCCTTATCTACCAGGCTGGCATTGCGGGAATCTGTAAATTTCTTAAGGTCTTCCGTGTCGGCCTCAAGGATTAGAATATCACCTACCTGTAATTCATCAGTGGGTGAGGGCGTATGTTTCCTAAGGTGGTTCCTTATGATCCCAAGGAAAATCACCTCCGTCTTTAAAAATGCATTCACCTCCTGGATCGCTACCCCGGCCAGTTTTGAATCCTCAGAAATAACCACTTCGGTAATATAATTTTCTATTTCAAACAACTCCCCGGTTTCTTCTGAAGTCCTTTTTGGAAGGAATCTCCAGCCTATAAGGGTGATAAATAGCAACCCGGCGAAGGTTAGGGCCAGTCCTACCGGGGCAAAATCAAACATGCCATAATTGCTGCCCAGCGCCTTTTCCCTGAAGGAAGAAATTATAATATTTGGGGGTGTACCTATAAGAGTAACCATTCCACCCAGGATCGAGGCAAATGCCAGGGGCATAAGCAGTAAGGAAGGGGAAAATTTATTCTTCCTGGAAAGGTGAATGGCTACCGGCATAATAATGGCCAGGGCCCCTATATTATTGATGAATCCTGAAGCCAGGGCGACCATGCTGCAAAGAAGGATGATCTGTATCCATAATTTTTCAGAGATCCTGCTTATCCAGTCGACAATGAGATCTACCAGTCCGGAATATTGCAGTGCATTACTTATAATTAGAACTGCCGCTACAGTAATTACTGCGGGATGGCTAAAACCAGTGAATGCCCTTTCAGATGGAATGATCCCAAAGACTATTAAGGTAAAGAGGGAGAGAAAAGCAACGATATCATAACGAAATTTATCCCAGATAAACAGGATTAAAGCAACAGCCAGGGTTATAAAAACAATGTTTTGATCCATAGCGGTATTCTGAGCACCTAAAATAATGAAATTATCATTACCTGGCTGAACATCAGGTTCTTTTCCTCCACTTTATTCCAGTGGAGGGCCTCCCAGTTATCTTTTATCCAATCCCCTACCTCTTTTCTCCTATATAAAGGCTGTACGATAAAAGAGAAAATCCAATAGCTTTTTCACTTTCCAATTGGTGAATGCTCCTTTGACGCTTTACTCCTTAAATGATTCCTTATACTCTTGAAATATGTCTCCAACAGGTCTTATATAGAAAGGGGGTAAATTTGTATATGAATTTCAGAACACAGCGATAAACCATTAAATTTTTATTTGAATTAAAAAATATAAGGCATATAAAAACCGCCTCATTTAGGTAAATAAGACGGTTATAATCCATATTTCAAGCTAACATATTAGCTTTCTAAGATTTTTTTAAGCCTTTCCTGTAATTCAGGATCATTTTGTAATCCCATCGCTATTTGCTCATATCTGGCAAGGTTTATACCCTGGTCCTGAACGGCTTTTTCCAATTTTGCCTGGACCCCGGCCTGGATGGTTTCCAAACCTGAAATTATTTTTTGGTGTTGCTTTTTCTCTTCCTCGGTAGCAGTTAGCTCAACCTTAGGATCAAGAGAAGCCTTATGAATTTCATTAAAACGCTGAATCTCCATTCCTTCATTGGTTACAACTCCGGACATTTCTTCCTGTGCTTCCATAGTAATAAGGCGAACCTGCTGAAAAGCCCTGGCAAACTTCCCAAGTTCGGCATCTTTTACTTCAACTGGCTGTTGCTGTTGCTGTTGCGGCAATTGTTGTGTTTGGGAAAATACTGAAGCACTTCCTAGGATCGACAATGATAAAAAGAAACCTGCAATTTTTTTTGAATTAAACATATGTGATTTTTTAAAGTTCCTCACAAAATTGCAAGAACCTTGCCAGGCGTCTGGAAAAATGATTTCCTGAGGCAGGCATTTAATTGTAAGACTTTAACATCCATAGAAGCGGTAAAAAATGGAAATCTTTAGGGGTCAAAATCTCATAGAGTTTGCTGAATGCTTTAAAACGGAGGAAAGCGGTAGGAAATACTTATCTGAATTTTAGAGGGCAGAACCCTATGTTTGTAGAAAATATGGCCAAACAAAAGCTCCATGATTTTTCAAGAACCTGCAACAAGTCAAACGATCCTGAATCTTCTACCACCAACACCTTGTTTCACAAGGTAAAGTTTGGATTAGGCAAATCATTTTTTTAACACAATCATTAAGTGAAAAAGAAAAAAATTTGAAGCTTTGCCTGTTATTAATAAGTTAAAATCGTGGATAATAACCACGATTTGTGTGTACGTAGGAAGGATACCAACAGAAGTTTTGATGAATCTTTGATCGAATAAACCGCTCTCAAAGCAGGAAGGCAATGTTCAATAGTCTGTTAATGAGCAGGGTCAAATCAGATACCATTTTTCACAAAGAATGAATAGGTACTTGAGAACTTACCTCAAATGATTTTTTTACTTTTTAACATTTTGTTGTACTTTTAGAATATGATAAAAGCAGGAATGACAGGCGTTTGAAATAAATGCACATAGCTAATTGGAGAGAACTCCTGATATGTAATTTAAATTAACCAATGGAGAGAAACTTCAAGTTTCTCTCCAAAAGAAGAAGAATTTATCTATGGCATCTTACAAAATTAGCAAACTCTTTCTCTTCTTATTTTTGTGGGTTAATGTTGTATTATCCCAAAATTACCCCAGTAAAAATTACACTGCAGCTGACGAATTGCCAAACAACACCGTTAGATCTTTGCTGGTTGACAGCAATAATATTTTATGGATTGGCACTGAAAACGGCGTGGTTAAAAAGGATAATGATGTTTTTACATACTTTTTTGAAGAGGATGGCCTGGCTTTAAACAGTTGTTGGGCCATTGCAGAGGACAGAAATAAAAAATTGTGGTTTGGGAGTTATGGCAAAGGGGTCAGCATTTATGATGGGGTCAGATTTAAAGTAATTTCAGAAAAGCAGGGATTGGTTCACAACGAAATAACCAAGCTGTTTTCATATGGGAATTATATGTTTGTAGGAACCAGCAATGGTGTTTCTATCATTGAGATCAATACTCTTGAAGTGCATTCTTTAAGTAAGCCCTCTAATCCTGAACTGTTTAGGGTTCAGGACTTTTTCCAATACAAGGATCAAATTTACGTGGTCACTTATAATTCAGGGATTTTCAAAATTCTTAATACGAAGGATCAAAAGACCCTGATCAAGGTGAATAACCATAAATACATTTATTCCATTTTAGCGGATAATGACAGTATTTACAGCAGTAACAAAGAGTTTTTTACAAAAAGTAGGTTTGATGATTATCTGAACAAAAAAGACTCCATTGCTTTAAAAAAACTTGGACACTCCATTATCTGGGATTATGTTAAAGCTGACGACCATAAAATATTTGCGGCAGCCTGGGGAATATACGGCAGTAATGGAGGAATTTATGAGGTTGTCAGCAATCAGTTAATTTCCAGGGCTACTGATTTTAATGTTTTGAGCAAAAAAGTAATTTCATTGGGGTATGATGCATCATTTGAAAAACTCTATGTAGGAACCAAAGATGCAGGATTGTTTGAAATCCATTTAAATCCGCAAATAAAATTCAATGTGATCCAGGGAAGAAAAGTCATTGGATTTGCCAAGACAAAAAACACTTCCGCACTATTATTAAACGATGCCATCCTTTTAAGAAGTGCTGAAAAGGAACAAAGCATTGGCTTGTCCCAACTAAAAAAATGGCAGGAAAAATATGTGTTAAACTGTCTTCTGCCATTGCCAAAACACCAGGATTCCTTTTATGAATTGGACTATGCTACCGGGGCTATGGATATCAGTTTTTATGATATAAAAGCTTCCCGAAATATGTATTGGGTAAATACAAATATTGGCCTATTTGCCATAAAAAATTCAGGGGAATTGCATTGTTATCTACCCTTGCATTCAGAAGAAATCAATTTTACGAAAGCCGGGAACCTGATAGAAACAAATCCTTATGGCGGAGTTAGAATCTATAGCGATTTGGACAATTTTAAATATACCCATTTTAAAGGAAAAGATTCCCAAACCCCCACAATGGTGGTAAATAGTTTGCGAAGGGGGAATAAAACCTATTTTTTATCAGTTTTTTCAGGACTTTTTGTGTGGGAAGATAACGGGTTTAAATCCTATCTGCAGCATGGAATTTGGAAAGAAAAAAAATTAAAACACCTAACGGCCTTTGGTCAAGATCTGGCAATTTCAAATGAGTTTGGCGATGTGTTTATTTTAAATGATGCAGTGTCATTTAAAATATTAAAAAAAATACCAAGGGCTGAAATTCAGGGAAATTCAATTTCTTTTTTGAAGCAATATAAAGGATCCTTATTAATTGGAACAGAAAAAGGCCTGACGCTTTTTAAAAACAACCGTTTTATATTTTTAGATGAGGAACAAGGATTAAAACAGCCTTTATTGAGTGCCGAGGTAAATCAAAACAAGTTGTCCATCGGAAGCAGTAACGGATATTACACCGTAAATCTTGAAGGAATCAGCAATTCAAAGGCCTTGGTAGATCAGTTAAAACTCAAAGAGATTTTTATCAACAACAATTCATTTCCATGGGTGCAATTTGCCGGTAAGCAGAACATAAATTTGGCTCACAATGAAAATACAATACTGCTTAAATTTAGTACAAACCCGCATCCTTACCCTCATAAATTATCTTACCAATACCGATTAAATGCAAATGAAGACTGGAGTCCTCCTTCCTCTGATCCCGAAATATTCTTGCCATTTTTACCTGACAATACTTATAAGGTGGAGGTAAAAGTATTGGATCAAGGCACCGGATTAAGTTATTCGCAGACCTTGTTAAACCTGGTTGTACTTCCGCCCTTTTGGAAAACCTGGTGGTTTGTTGGGTTGATAATGAGCGCAATATTCATGGTGATTTACAGTATTTATAAATTTCAACTAAATCATAAGAAGGGAAAAATAAGGGAAATTTACAATACTGAAACCCGTATTTCAAAAGTAATTCACGACGAGCTGGCCAATGATGTATATAACCTTATGAGCGGTTTGGAAGCAATCGCCCCGGCTGAAACAATGGACAAACTCGAACACATCTATAGCCGTACCCGAAATATCTCCAGGGAAAACATGGAGATTGATACCGGACCGGAATATGTGGATCACCTCACGGCATTGCTCTCTTCCATTTGTCCCGAAGATTCAAGACTAATTATTAGCGGAAGGACCATTGGCCTGAATGATTTGAATCCCGAGAAAAAGTTTGTGGTTTATAGGGTTTTGCAGGAAATTATGGTGAACATGAAAAAGCATAGTCGGGCATCGCTGGTGGCTTTGGTTTTTACTGAAGAAAAAAAATACTTAAAAATAGCCTATACTGATAATGGTAAAGGCACTAGCAGGAAAGCAATTCAAAACGGCAACGGACTGAAAAATGTCGAAAACCGTATTTTTTCCATAAACGGAAAACTCACTTTTGAAACTGAAAAAGGAAAAGGATTAAAGATTATGATCTTAATTCCAGCATAAATTTCAAGAGGTTTAAAAAGTCCTTGTCACGGAAGAACTGGACTGCACAAATTAAGCGATTGTGATAGTTTAAAAGGATCTATGAACCGCCCCAGCCCGGAGAAGACTTCTTTTAAGGGCCATCTCCACTACCCTATTCCCTGTTATTGATAACTGTGGCAGCATTAATGATTCAGCAATACGGGACATAAAAGACTTCCCCAAAGCGGTATGTTAATTTTTCTGGTAAGGGCTAGGCGTTCAACTTGAGAAGTACTAGCAACGAAGCCTGCCCCGATTGTTATCGGGCAAGCTTTCTTTTAGGGTAACGCCTTGTTATTGTGTGCCGTATTATAGTTTCTCATACCAATCTAAAATATAGTCCGCCACCTGTTCCCATCCCGGTTCCCCACAGATAAAATGACTTTTTCCTTCAAAAATCTTCAAATCAATCTGGCTGTTTTTATCATTGTATCTGTTCGCTATGGTTGTTGTAAGAGATGAAGGAAAAATATTGTCACTCCCGCCTCCTATAAATAAAATTGGCGCGTGCTGTTTGCTGAAATCAATGTTAGAAAAAGAATTCAATACCAATTGACGGCTTACTTTATAACTTTCTGGCACTGCAATGCTATCAAAAGCTTTCACTCTATCTCCTTCTGGCAAGGTGTTGAAAAAACATTTATTATACCAATTATGACTTCCCATAAAATAGTCTTTGGTTGAAAAAAAGCCAAATGCAGGCAATACTGCTTTTAATGTTTTAAATGGGGGAAATACATTCTTTGGAGGGGCACCGTCAATACTTACCGCAGCTCCAACCTTTCCCATTTCCAATAGTTTCATCGCTGCCATACCTGCCATTGAATGTCCTATGATTAAAGGTTTTTCAGATAAACTGCCAATGAGTTGAGCCAGGTTGTTAACCACCTCTATAAACCCTGTTTTAGTAAGATCAGGGTGCACCTTATTTCTTAGATCGGCAGGAGTTCCCTGGTGTCCTGGGTTTGCCGGGGTATGAACAATATAACCCCTTTGTTCATAACGGCTTTTCCATTCTGACCAACTCGTGTTGTTTACAAAGTTTCCGTGTAGGAGGATAATAGTTTTTGATTTTTTCATAAGATTCATGGTTTAGTTTAATGAATGATAAAGTATCGCACCCAATGTATTTGTGTATGAACCTGTTGCTTGAGAATCCGCCAGGATGTTCCGCCTCAGAACTAAGATAGCAAATCTGCGAGAATTTTCAACAGAAATTCCGATGCAGGAAACCCTACCCGCAAAGTGTGCACAGAATGTCTAACTTTTTTATTTACAGGGGTTTATAAACAACATGGAGGGTGGATTCTTCCCAGGTTCCTGGCCCTTGAGACCCTGGGGATTGTCGTTCCATCAGGATTTATTTCGTCCCAAATTTGGGGAATATTTGGAATAACATTCGTTTTTCTGAAAAATTATAAATACTACGTGGGCCTGAAATTAAGAAATCCTAGAAATTTACACCTCGATCTCTGCAGGATTCTCAAGGATGGATAAAAAATTAAATGATTCTCAATATCTTGTGGAGCATAACTTTACTTATTTTCTTTTACCAGGTAACAAAACCCTTAACAGCGTGCGCTGCAGTGTTATTCTTCCAAGGAATCTGGAGTAGTTGATGCAGGATAAAAATAAAGCTCTCAGGCTCTCAAAGCCTCCTACCAGGAATTTATTTTTATAAACGGATTTTTAATCAAAAAGGTACTGAGAAATTAAATCTGCTGCCCTTTTTTTCATTGTTTTCGACCCAGATTTTACCGTGGTGCATTTCTATAAATTCCTTACAAAGCAGAAGCCCCAAGCCAGTTCCTTTCTCCTGGTTTGTACCTGTGGTCGAGTGGTTATAATCAATGCGAAACAATTTATCAATATGCGCTGCTTTTATGCCAACCCCATTATCGCTTACAGAAACGATCCATTCTTTCTCTGTTTTCTCAGCCCCAATAATAATTTCCCCTCCGGGATTGGTGAATTTTATAGCATTCGAGATCAGATTCCTTAAAATGGTTTTTACCATGGCCTTGTCCGCTACTACAGCAATATGAGGTGGTAATTTTTTGGAGATACATATGGATTTTTGTTCAGCAGATTTATTATATAAGTCCACTACCTCGCTAATAGTGCTTGCAATTTCAAGGTGCACAGGATTAAATTTTATTTTTCCTGTTTGTGCTCGTGACCATTCCAACAAATTTGTAAGCAAATTCATAGCCCGTTTCGAGGAATCATGGATTATTCGAGCATAAGTTTCAATACCGTCATAGTCCTTTTCGTTAATCTGTTCTACCAGAATCTCGCTAAACCCAATAATACTGCTAAATGGACTCCGCAGATCATGCCCAATGATGGAGAAAAAACGGTCCTTGGTGATATTGGCCTCACTCAAGCGGGCTTTACTTTCTTTTAATTCTGTTTCGGCAATTTTACGATCCGTAATATCACGCACGTTCAGAACCACAGATTTAATCAGCGGATTATTGATTTGATTGGTACCAAATGCCTCCAGATATACCCACCTACCGTTTTTATGCCGATGCCTGTATTGCGTGCCCCCATTTTTTGAATTTTCTATGATACCATGGAAACCCTTGATGGTTTTCTCCTGATCTTCCGGGTGAATCATTTTCTCGATTACGGAAATATTAATTAATTCTTCCGGGGTATATCCTAAAATTCTCTCGCAGGATTCACTGACAAAATGCTGAATTCCATTAGAATCCAAAAGCACAATCATATCAAATGAATTCTTAATGAATTGCTTGAATTTTTCCTGATCCCTCTTTATGAATCCCTCTATTTGCTTTTCTAATTCCTCATATGTGGGTTTTTCATTCATTTTTTTATTGATACTAACAACAGTCTGTCTAAAAACTAAATTTTCTGTCAATTATGCACTAAAATAAGCTTTTTAATCTTGGGATTATCCAGGAAATTAATGTTTAAGGGATACCTTGAGTATCCTGATAGTAGATGGAATGGGGGGGTGGGATTTAATGCGTTACTCCACAAGGAGTTAAGACCGACCCCCTAAACAAAATAATCCCGGAAAAGCACTGAGGCAACCAACAGGTTCCCTCAAACCGGGAAGGAATGGGGAGTTATCCTTTGCTACGCTCACACAACATCCCCAGAGGGTTTCTGAGAATGCGGGGATAAGAACCAGTTTTTATTTTATGATTGCCGAATATTTATCCCTGTTTTCAAATAACACCCACAGGTTTATAAGAAGTAATACAATTGCAATAGGTAATCCTGATGGCGCATTTACGATATGAGTCAATAAGATTCCGACCAATACAGGTAAAATAACAATTGCTCCCAAGGCCCTGGTTTTTGGAAAAATATACAATAAACCACCAATAATTTCCACCACTGCCACCAAAGGCATCAGCCACCCAATAGTCATAAAGGCTTCCAATACTTTTAGCATTTCCCCTGGCAAGTCTTCAGGGACTGGCATATAATTAAAGAATTTGTTTAGTCCAGCGTTAATAAACATTAAGCCAAATAATAGGCTTATCCCGAAAAGAATTTTATTTTTCATCTGTTTATATTTATTGTTTTTTTATCGGTCATATGTAACATCCATATATACATCGCCCTGTGTGAGAAAGTTTATTCTCGTGGATGTTTCATTTGATTGTCTGTTAAGCGTTAGGCCTGTGAACAATATTCCCCACAGGGGACAGTCCCATTAGAAATAGCTCAGTTTGAAAAGCTGCTAAAAAATTTGTTAGGCAAGGCTTTTAATAATCGCTCCTCATTTATTTTTTCATTTTTTAAATCTAATGCCATCATCTCTTATTTCCTTTTACCATTTAATTATTCATATCGTGTCTTCTCCCGGGTGCAAGGGAAGGTCACCCTGGTAGGTGACCCTTACGAGCGTTTTTACAATATTCCTGTTTGGAATTAAATTGCGCCATCCAAATCTAATTTAGTCAAGACAAGTTATCTGTTTACCTTTTTAATTTCTTTATCAAACCGGTTTTTCTCCTATTCTGAAATTCCCGATGGCAGAGAGCCATAGTACACCTCTACTTTTAGTATCCTGTTTGCTTTTATTTTAAAGAATTCAGTGTTCCTAAATCTTTTCCCTGTGATGGTTTCACATTCATACTGAACAAAAGCTTCATTTTCATTCTCCATAAGTTTTTCGATCCTGTAAAATTTAGCCTTTTCACTAAATGGCCAGCAATTCTGGAAATAGGTAGCCTTATCAATAAATGGGTCGTCCGGGCTACTAAACGAAAAATCGGTACTCAATAGTTCCTCCATGCTCTTGCGGTCCTTTAATTCATAGGCAGTAAAATATTCTTTAATAAGTTGGGAAGGCTTTTTTTCTTTCCCTGGAGTGATGGCAATATCTTCCAGGGTGGTAAAGGGCTTGAGTTCAGTTGAGGCTTTACCATCGCGGGTGTTAAATGGCACTGAGCTATGCACATGGGTAATTAACCAACGGCTATTTATTTTCTTAAAACAAGTTGTTTCACGCCACCACATGTCCAATTTTCCACCATCTACCTTTAGTGCCTTCACATGGTTCAGCCTGGAAGAAAATGCTACATTCCCGGATAATTCTATAAGGAGATCGTGAATCTCAATCTCTATAGGGCCTTGAAAACTTGAGAACCACTCTTCCAATCTTTTTCTTATGGCATCTATACCAATAAATTCCAATGGGTCTACTACATCAAATGACAGGACATCTTTGTCAAAATTGTACAAGGCTCGATCTATATTCTTCTCCCGAACTGCCCTTATTTGAGTGTCAATTAATTTTCGAATATGGGTAATTTCTGTTTGAGGCTCTTTATTTTTCATCCAGTCAATCTCGATTATTAAAACTTTGTCCTTTCCTACCTTGATTCGCTAATATTTTTACGTAAACAGGCCATATGGTGAAAGTTTAAGAACTAATTTAGTTAAAAACCACAACAATCAACCGCTCAATTTTGTTCTTTTTTCAATTCCGTTCATCCCAGATAAGATAATTTCCGGACAATAACAGGCTCTGTCCATCTTCCGGGTAGCTCTTTTCATCTGCAAAACAAAATTTTTCCTTTGACCTCTGATCTATGGAAAATCAGTCATTTATAAGGAATACTTTTTTTTAGATTACATATGCCTTCACGATACATCATTTGTTGGGCATCTTCCAAGAACCTGGCTTAAAATCTTTCAAATATATTTCTGAGATACCAGGAAAGTGATGCCCGGGTCCTTCGCTAATTATCTCTCAGTGGTTATTCCAAAATTCTTTACAAGGGCCCGGTTCATTTCAAACTTAGAAAAAGATGGTATTTTAAAATCAGTTTAAGATTTTCGGACAATTGAATTTTTCTAAGGAGGACAATTATATAAAGATCGAATTCTTTTTCCCTGGAATCCCTGTTTTTCATTCCGGACTTATTCCTATCTTATTTTTTTTTGGAATGCCGCAAATTTCATTTAAACAGATTAAAAAAGTTATATTTGAAATTAGGTAGAACTTTAAAACTAAAACTATGGCATTGTTTATCATTTTAGGGATCTTGTTGATCCTTGTTTTCTGGGGTGTGTCTATTTATAATAACCTGGTGAGCCTCAAAAACAACCGGGAAAACGCGTTTGCAGATATTGATGTGCAGTTAAAGCAGCGTCATGATCTTGTGCCGCAACTTTTGGGAGCCGTTAAAGGGTACATGGAGCACGAGCGCGGTACCCTGGAAGCAGTTACCAATGCAAGGCAAAGGGCTATCAATGCCACCGGGATCAATGAAAAGATCGAGGCAGAGAAGGAATTGGGCGCCGCCCTGCAGGGTCTCAACATACAGGTGGAGGCTTATCCCGACCTTAAAGCGAGTGCCAATTTTATGCATCTGCAGCAGGAAATATCGGATATAGAGAACAAACTGGCAGCGGTAAGGCGTTACTTCAACTCAGCCACCCGGGAACTCAATATCGCAATTCAAAAATTTCCAAATAATATTTTTGCAGGCATGTTCGGTTTTACTACCCAACCTATGTTTGATCTTGGCGTTGCGGGAAGGGAACAACTGGATGTTGCTCCTGAAGTAAAATTTTAAGTAGTGGCCTCCTTTGTAGGTATTCACACTCAAATAAAGAGGAATAACAGGAAATCTATTCTTCTGCTTATTGCTTTCCCGGTGTTGATCTTGGCTTCGGTATATGCGGTTGTTTACCTGCTGAATTTTTACCAGTACGAGAATCCGGATCCTGCAATTGCCATGGACGCTTTTCTTCAGGCAATCCCCTTTGTTCTCACCGCAGTGCTGCTGTGGTTTCTCATAGCGTATTTTGCCCATGGAAAAATGATCTCGATGGCCACAAAATCAAGACCACTGGAGCGTAAGGATAATATGAGGGTATATAACCTGACCGAGAATCTGTGTATGAGCGTAGGCCTGAAAATGCCTGCCGTCCGAATCATTGAAAGCGATGCCCTCAATGCCTTTGCCAGCGGACTCAAGGAAAAGGATTTTACCGTTACCCTCACCAGGGGGCTTATTGAAAAGCTGGACGATGATGAGTTGGAAGGGGTGATCGCCCATGAATTGATGCATATACGCAACAAGGATGTGCGGTTGCTGGTGGTT
>JBGSWA010000045.1:0-7813 GCA_041752645.1 Gillisia sp.
TTCATTTTTTCAACAATATTGTAGGCGGCAGGACAAATTGCGGTATTTTTAATGGTGAGATCGGAGATTTTATGGAAATCCTTTCTATCGGTATGTGGATATTCCCTGCAGGCCTTTGGCCTCACATCATAAATTGAACAATAATTATCCTCGCCCAGGAAAGTACAGGGAACGCCTTGCAGCACATGGTCATTATCTTCATCTACCCTCAAATAGGTATCGATAAAAACTCCGGGCTTTAGCTTGAAATGTTTCGAAATCCGCTCAATATCCCGTTTTGTAAATAGAGGCCCTGTGGTTTTGCAGCAGTTAGCACACTCCAGGCAGTTGGTTTGCGCAAACTCCTCGGCGTGCAATTCCTGCATTTGGACATCCAAATGCCTGGGCGGCTTTTTTCTGAGTTTTGCAAAGAACTTTTTGTTTTCCTTCTCCTTATCTTTGGCTTTTTTAGGAAGGTCTTTTAAGATGTCTTTCATATGTAGCTATTTATTGTTTTTTAATGGTCATATGTAATTTGCAGCTCATCATTGGTCTTTGCATCAAATTTAGGTTATGCTCCTTTCACTGAGGTAGAAATTTATTGTTTTAGCAGGTATACCCAAGATCCATAGCATCCTTTTGCAGAGCTGGGAAATTTTATTTTCAAGAAGGTTTCAATGATAGGTATTATTTTCTATTGATCCTTTGAATTCGCAGTTCCCTCTGATGGGGTTGGCACTTTGGATTCCCTTATGCTCATTTCCTAAAATGGGAAGTTGTGTTTTTTAATAGTGAGGTATCGGGGATAAATTATTTAATAAGGTCAAAGTTGTTTTTTTAATAAATGCCCTGTATGGGCTTCCATAAAGCAAAGATATGAAGAACCAAAATACTGTCAAGGCTGAAAAAGATATCTTCGGAAAGGCGATTTCGGCATATTTTCATCATAAGGATGAAACCGAGATCATGGTTCATTCCCCGGATTTTGACGATGATGTAATCCCTGTTCCCTATCTCTTCAGGAATTATCAGGAAATGCCGCCTCTTGAACAGGAGGCTCTTGAGAATTGCACCGGAAGGGTATTGGATGTAGGCTGTTGTGCCGGGAGTCACTCGCTTTATCTTCAAAATGAAAGAAAGTTGGAGGTATTGAGCATAGATATTTCAGAAGGAGCAGTGGAAATTTGCAAATCCCAGGGTGTAAGAGATGCCCGGGCAATCGATTATTTCGAGCTGAGCTTTGAAGAATTTGACACCATCTTGTTGCTGATGAATGGCACAGGAATCATTGGAAAACTGGCAGGCCTGGATGCTTTTTTCGAGCATACAAAAACCCTCTTAAAACAAGGAGGGCAGGTGTTAATAGATTCCTCGGATCTCAGCTATTTGTTTGATGCCGATGAAGATGGGGGAATCTGGGTGGATAGCCAGGGACCCTATTATGGAGAACTGGAATTCAGTATCAGCTATAAAAATGAAACCTCAAAAAAATTCGATTGGTTGTACCTTGACTACAACACCCTGGAATTGGCCGCAGTAAACAACGGTTTTTCATGTAAACTTTTAAAAAAAGGGGAACATTTTGATTATCTGGCCCAATTAAAACTTGCTTCAAAAGACTAATTTGCAAATTTTTAGTATCCAGTTGCAGCGATTTTCGGGCATTGCAATATAAAAACCTACCGCGTTTACCCCCATTGGGTATAAGCAGAAAACTTAACAAGCCTATTTGATTCTCTATCTGAATCAGCTACATTAGAGAGTAAATAACATATTGTACAAAAACAAACTATCAGCAATAGGAGATAAACGGCGGGGTTGATATAAATATATTGCAAAGCATTAAGATGAATAATAAAATTAAAACCTTTTTTTCCAAGGTGGTAAAACAGGCAATCCTATACCTTTATTTATTGCCAATTCTTTCTTTGGGCCAGAAAGTTCATATTGAAAAAAATGAGGCGCAATTTGAACCCCAAAAATCTCACGAATTTTATGAGTGCAAAGAATCTGAATACTTCTTCGATGAGGGATTAGCAGTGATTAAGTTTACTGATAAAGAGACTCTCTATATCGAGAATGAGACTAATACAGGTTCCTCCGGAACACACATTTCATTTAAAATCGATAAAGAATTGAATGTATGTGACCTGGAATATTACACCTGGGATGATCTGGAGGACGGATCCCAAACGGAATTTATTGTACAAGATTATGAGATTAAAATAAATAAGAATCCTTTTAAAAGTGGAATTAATAACATAAAAGGAATTTACAATTTTAAAATAAAATCTCATTTTATTCCAGGTGAAATGCTCTTAAGAGAAAACCTCAAACCAAAAACAGATATTTTTACCTATAAAGCAATATTTAAATGTAAATAACGCTGTCCAACAGCCTAAAAAAAACAATGCTAAGTATGTCTCAAATCGAAAGTCTGTGCTCGCTTTCTTAGCGGATTGTCCTTCGACAAACAAGCTCGCCAGCTCGCACTGTTAGTATACGAGAGCTTAGCGTGTATAACCTTTAGGAGAGTATTTTGCCAATTTGAGAAGCATGAAAAATAACGATACTTTAACGTTAATAATTGGACATGCAAAAAAAATGTTTTATAGATTAATAAAAAAATGGATTACATTAAGGAACAATATGAAAGCTTAACAGCAGACTTGAAAAAGACAATCCGATTTAAAGCATTTCCCTGTAGAGAATTGGTTCAAGAATTAAGAAATAAAGGATTTATAATTACATTGAAAACGGAATTAATAGTGAAGGACCTTTATAACAGTGGAGATTTAACCGGAATTGTTTGTCTGATTGAAGAAAAAGGAGATCAGGTTCTTGCCTGCGCATTGACACATCTTGAAATACCAACATATCATCCCTTGTCAAAAGAGATCATTGCGTATCAGAAAAAAAGATATAAAAGGATTCAGAAATTGAATCGAATAAACCTGAATTGATTTAGAATATGAGAAAACAAGGGACAACTGGACATCCTAAAAGACTTAGGGTTCAAAATGAAAGCAGGATGGAAGATGTGGTTGCGATTTGTGAAAGAAACCACTGGAAATTTTTAGGTGGAATTGAGCCGGAACATCCTGTAAATATTTCCGAGCTTGAATATATGCTCCACCCAAAGCAATTTAAAGGGAAAAGACCAATAATGAAATCAACTGAAAACACCACAATAATAAAAACAGGGCCATCAATAGGAAGAAATGACCTATGTCCCTGTGGAAGTTGGAAAAAATACAAGCAATGTTGTTTAGGTGTATAATAGGCTAAATTCAGTCCATTAAAAAGCAGAATTGCTTAAATTTAGGTTTTAATTTATATTCAAATTTCATTTTTATGAAACATCCAGGAAAAAGGTTCCCGTACAGGGAAAAGCTTAAATGGATGTTAGGCTGTCCGTTAAATCAATACTATAAAACTGATGAATACCAAAAACTGTTTCCTCCTTTTTTTACTTCTTGTATTATTTAATAGTTGTTCCAAAGGGGATGATAACGACACACCAGCAGGAATTGACAAAGGCCCGAATTTAAAGGCCTTGGGGTTTTCTGCGAACGAACTGGTAAGCGACGAAAAATTCACCTCCTTAAAAATTGAGGTGGTTTATGTGACAGGATTCGAGCCAACTCAAGCTACCCTGGAGAATTTAAAAACCTTTTTAGAGAACACAACCCATAAACCGGACGGAATTTTAATTACGACCCGTGCCGTTCCCTCCTCAAATAAAGCCCCTTTTAAAATCACTGAAATTGCTCAGATTGAAGCCGATGAAAGATCTGCCTATAACGCTGGGGATGAAATCGCGGTTTTCATTTATTTTGCAGACGGCAGCCACGAAGATGATACGGATACCAAAACGGTGCTGGGGACTTCCTTCAGGAACACCTCTATGGTGATCTACAGTGAGACAATTCAATTTATCGCTGATCACTCTGACAATTTAGAGAGAAGTACCATTGAGAGCACCGTTATAACCCACGAATTCGGACACCTGTTCGGATTGGTAGATATGGGGGCTACAATGCAATCCAATCACCTGGATGCACAAAGCAAGGGACATTGCTCGGTGGAAAATTGTTTGTTGGCCGCAAGTTTTCAATTTGGAGGCCATATGAGCCAGGTATTTGACAATAATATAATTCCCGTTTTGGATCCTCTTTGTATTGCAGATCTTCAGGCCAATGGAGGAAAATAGCAGTAGCCTTATTGGAATCTCCAATTAAAATATTTCTCAATACATCTCTGCCCAACAGATGGCCTGAAAAAATCTGGTGCCTCTATAATATCAGAAATTAAAAACCTGCACTCCCGATTCTTTTTCGGGAGTGCAGGTTTATAAATTCCTGGTTTTCTCACCCCCAATGGAGGGAGGAGATTTTTTTGTATAATCAAAATACCTTTTCTCCATTCACCCAGGTTTGCAGTACCTTGATCCTTGGAATTTCACCTTCCGGTACTTTCATGATGTTTTTTTCAAGAATGATAAAATCAGCAAATTTTCCGGGTTCAATACTTCCCTTTTCCTCCTCTTCAAAATTGCTGTAAGCAGCCCAGATTGTCATTCCGCGCAGCGTTTCTTCCCTGGAAAGGGCTTGTTCGATCCTGTATCCGCCTTCCGGATAATTTTTGAGGTCCTTTCTGGCCACCGAAGCATAAAAGGTATAAAACGGACTTACTTCTTCCACAGGAAAATCTGTTCCCAGGGCGATCATCCCGGCCTGGTCAAGCAATTTTTTATAGGCATAGGCTCCGCCCATGCGCTGGGGTCCCAGTCTATCCTCAGCCCAATACATATCGCTGGTTGCATGGGTAGGCTGAATACTGGGAATTATATTTTTGCTGAAATATTTAAAATCAGATTCATCTATGACCTGAGAATGTTCCACCCTCCACCGCCTGTTCTCCTGATTTTTAAGCAATTCATCATAGGTTTTAAGAACAAGGCTATTTGCAGAATCTCCAATGGCATGGGTATTCAACTGAAATTTTGAACTGGCGATCCTTTTGGCGATCTCTTTAAAATCCTCCACCGGGGAAAGCAACGCCCCGTAATGATCCGGATGATCGGAATAAGGTTCCTTTAAGGCAGCTCCTCTGGAGCCAAGAGCGCCGTCCCCGTAAAATTTGAAGGAACCCACATGTAACCTTTCGGTTTTAAAGGGGCCCTTCTTGAGGTAATGATCAAGATTCTCAGGGGTATTGCTTATCATGGCGTAGATCCTTATTTTTAATTTTCCCTGCTTATGAAGGCTATCCATTAACTGAATTACTGCCCGGTCAACCCCGGCATCATCTACCGTAGTAAGTCCGTAACTAAAGCTGATCTTTTGAGCAGCCATCAGGGCCTCAATTTGAAGCTGTACCGAGGGTGAGTCCTGGGCCTTGGCGATCAGATCCATAGGATTGTCGATTAAGATCCCTGTGAGTTTGCCGTATTTAACTTCTATAACCCCGCCCCTGGCAGCAGTTTTTACTGTAATCCCAGCCTTATCCAGGGCAGCCTGGTTTGCCAGGATTGCATGGCCGTCTATCCGGGTTACGGCAACCGGAGTGTTGGGAAACAGGCTATCTAGCCTGTGCTTTGTTGGAAACTCCTTCACAGCCCAATCATTCTGGTCCCATCCCCTGCCGGTGATAAAATCCAGATGATGTGATTCCTGAAATTCCACAATCCGCGCTACCACTTCCTCAAAACTTTTTGTGCCGGAGAGATCCACTCTCTGCTGTTGCAGGCCCAACCCATAAAAATGGGCATGAGCGTCAATAAACCCCGGAAGTATGGTTTTTCCCTGCGCATCGATCTGCTCGGTAACATTGTATTTTCCCCGCAGTGCTTCGGGGCTGCCTATTTCCAAAAATTTTCCGTCCTTCACCACAAAGGCTTCGGCCAGGCCAAAATCATCATTCACCGTATATACCTCGGCATTGAATACCAAGAGATCTGCGGTAATTTTTTCGGCAGAATCACACGAGATCAGCAGGAATCCTAACATCATAGCAACAAGGGTTTTGCTCAGCATATCTTTAATTTTTGATAAAAATAGAAAATGCGCCCCAAACAGGGGCGCATTCTGATTGTTTTATTGAAATAATTAACCCAGGCTTCTGAGGGATTCCAAAATGGAATCCCGGATATTTTCATTGGCAGCTGCTGCCAGGGCAACAGAAACGGCTAGACCGATCATAGCATATGCGAAATCCTTTAGGATCATTCTTCCCGCTTTTTTCCGGTGCTTTTTGCCCTTTTTCTTCCTCGCGAGGCTTATGGCAATTTCCCTCCCACCTATGATTCCCAAAAATACCCAGGTGGTACTCATAGGCACTGTACTTATAAAGAGTTTGTAGATAAGCAGGATCACATAGGTCAAATCCACCAGGGTTGCAGCGCGAACATCAGAGATCCTGATCTTCTCACTTACTACGCGCTGGATCTTATCCCCACGCAGGTAAAACAAAAGTCCCAGGCCCAAAAATATGGTGAGGGCGAAGATGGAAAATTGGAAAAAGTTTAATTGCCGCGGCAGGAAGACCGCGATATTTGCCCCGTCCTGCATGACCCATACAGCCCAAAGGGTTCCGCTGACCACCCATTGAATAGCGGTCCAGCTGTTATGGAATTTTCGGCTTTTAAAAAACTTGCTGATCGCCTTATAGGAAAGATACCACACCAAGAATGACAGGATAAATGCCAGGATATAACCTGTCCAACTCTTCCAGATCACGGAAGTGATCCCGGAGGTATCGGCACTGAATACACTTAAAATCAGAAATGTAGTTGAAACCGGCATCCTCAGCCTGGTGAGGATAAGCAGGATCAACGGTGCTATAATTTGAAAGAAACTAAAATTGACAGGATGCGGATAGTTTGTACTTCCATCGGCCTTTAAAAGGCGTTGATAGGTTACATCCCCATCAAAATACAAATAACTAAAGCTGACTGTTACCAGGAAAATCCCTCCTATATACAACCATAATACCCACCATTTTTTGTTTTTATTGCTTTCAATAAAGGTTCCCAGGGATTGAATACTGTCATTTGCAACCGTAGCATAGGCCGCAAAAACAAAACCGAGCCACATCGCGGCCCGGGTGTTCCCGGTAAATATTCCCGCAAGTACTATCCCACCTATTATTATGGTTAGAAATGTTTTTTCCTGAACCATGAATTCCAGAATATTCAAATACGGGCGCGATCGGTCGCTGCGTATAAATTTTTTTGCCATCTAAAAAGGATTTCAGTTAGAGAATATAAAAATTTGAATAAGCAAAGTAAGCATTGATTGTCGTCTGCAAAATTACCCTTTTGAGATTAAATAATGGTTTTTATCTTTTGTTAATTTTAACTTAAAGTTAATATATAATTTATGCAACTACCTGTTAGTGAATTGCCTGTAAAAAACAGCGGATTTATTTTTAAAATTAAGAAGGGACCCCGGAGGTTTGAGCTGCAAATTCAGGGGGAAATCAAATTTTATTTGCAATTTCCCGGGAAGATCCTTGGAATAGTTCCACTCTGGGGTCAGGGAATAAAAAGCTTCCACTACCCCAGATTGCGCATCAATCCCTTTGGGAAAAAATGTTTCAAAACGGAGTTGTCGTTCTGCTTAAAAAGCAAAATGCCTAAAGTTGAGGAGCTCTCAATTTTAGGCATTCCAGGGTATTGTTAAATTCTCGAAAGTCTTACCAATCAAATTTATAAGTGGCCCCAGCCAACACCTGAATTCCCATGACCGGGTAATTGGACCAGCGCTGGTAACTGTCGTTGAGAAGGTTATTCCCTTTTGCGAATATGGAGAGTTGTTCATTAAATCTATAT
>JBGSWA010000046.1:0-5331 GCA_041752645.1 Gillisia sp.
CCCCTTCAAATTCCTTTAGAAGGGCAAGGCTCACCCTGTAGGTGTTGCAGGCATCTTCTGGCGGAGTGTAATTATCGCTGAGATCAGCTATTTTTCTGAAGCGTTCGCCTTCTGCCTCGTGATCCTGCATCATCATTTCTACCGGATTTTCTACCGATCCGAAATGAGGCTTTACAAATTCAGAATTCTCCTGCTCTGCCTTCATCAGCTTGCGGATAAAGGGGAACAGGATAAGTTCCTCTTTTTTCATATGAGAGGCCAGTTCGGCTGCAGATTTTTTGAATTCAGCGGTTATCTCAAATAATTCCGGATGTCGCTGCCCGTGTACCTTACATAGTTTTGCCAAATAGGGCTTCAGTATTTGGGAGCTTTCTTCCACATAAGAGTGGTGTTTTTTCTCTATATAATCGGCCAATAGATCCAGTGGCCAGGATTTGTAATCATTGGAAGCTTCAGGTTTTTGCTGCATCGCCTGGATTTCAGCAATCAGTTCTTCCGCTTTGAAATTCTTATTCTCGCATGCGGTTTCAATTGACCTGTTTCCCTGGCAACAAAAATCGATCTTGTGATTTTTAAAGATCTGTGCCGTTCGATAATCCTGGGCAACAATTTCTCCGATGTGATTTTCTTTTGTGAGATTCATAGTAATGTTTTATTGGTCATATGTAATTCGCAGTTCTTCAAGGGGGTTTGCCCAGGATTCCGTGCTGCTCATTTCATAATTCCTGATTTAAAATAAACAGGGAAAATTGCTTTTCTGAATTTTCCCTGTTCATCTGTTATGCCTCCACAGTTTCTGTTTTGTTCAGTTTTTCTTTTGAAATTCCCTTATTAATTTTTGAAGGGTCGGATTGCTTATTTTTATTTTTCAGGGTCAGATCAAATACAAACCAGCAAAGAGTGAGCATTCCTACCGCAAAAATAACATCCCCAATGGTTCGCAGCCATTTTAAGGTGATCATATCTGGGTCCTGCATCAATTCTGAAGACCGGGCATACCACATCCCGTGTTCTATACTTGCAATGGCCTGCCAGATTCCCATTGGCAACAAACTTAACAATGCCATGGCCAATAACCCGATATTAAGTGCCCAGAAAGTGGTTTTTAGCAGGTTTTCATTCCAGGAAACATTTCGGTATAAACTTCTCAATACAAAAAGCATCAACCCTATTCCCAACATTCCGTAAACTCCAAATAACGCGGTATGAGAGTGAAGCGGCGTTGTATTAAGACCTTGAACATAGTACAGGGCTATCGGTGGATTGATGATAAATCCGAAGATACCGGCGCCGAGGAAATTCCAAAAGGCCACAGCGATCATAAAATAGATTGGCCATTTGTAATCTTTGATCCATTTAGTGGCCTTGGATAATTTATAATTATGATAGGCCTCATACCCAATTAATGTCAGGGGAACCACTTCCAGTGCGCTGAAGGTAGCACCCAGGGCCATAATTGCTTTTGGAGTCCCCGAGAAATATAAATGGTGAAAGGTTCCCAAAATTCCCCCGGACATAAAGATGATGGTTGCCAAAAGCACGTTTAAAGTGGCGGTTTTGGTTTTTAATAGGCCCAGTCGCACAAAAAGAAAGGCGATAACCACAGTAGCGAATACCTCAAAGAAGCCTTCAACCCAAAGGTGAACTACCCACCATCTCCAATATTCTGCAATAGCTAAATTGGTCTGTCTTCCCCACATAAGGCCGGCTCCGTAAAACAAAGCGATGGCAGTACAGGAAATCAGGAACATGATGATCAGGTTTTTCTCTTCGGTTTTTCGTTTTAAAATTGGAAGCAGGGGACGAACCATTAATGCCAACCACAATATCAATCCGACCAATAGGAATATTTGCCAGAAACGACCGAGATCCACATATTCATACCCCTGGTGACCGAACCAGAAATTGCTTACCAGATCCAGTTTTTGCATCACCCCAAACCATTGCCCGATCATAGATCCAACGACAATGATCAAAAGCGCAATGAAAAGAAAGTTTACACCAAATGACTGGAATTTGGGATCCTTTCCAGAGACTGCTGGGGCTATATAAAGGCCCGTGGCCAACCAGGCCGTGGCAATCCAGAAAATGGCGAGTTGGGTATGCCAGGTCCGTGTTACTGCATAGGGCAGGTACTGGTCTAAAGCAAATCCATAAAAACCATTGCCTTCCACCCCGTCATGCGCGGTGATTATACCCAGGACCATTTGCAATACCATAAGCAAACTAACTACCCAGAAATATTTTTTGATGAGGTACATCGAGGGGGTCATCCCTTGTTTTAGCAAGGGATCCTCAGTAGGGGCAGGAATGCTTTCGTCTTCCCCGGATTTGACGTGATAGAACACTAAGATCCCGATACAAAGAATAAGCAGGATGATACTCACCCCAGACCAAACCATAAGGTCTGTAGTTGGCACATTGCCAACAAGCTCGTCTGATGGCCAGTTATGGGTGTAGGATACATTGCTGAAGGGACGCTCGGTAACGGTTGCCCAGGTGGCCCAGAAGAAAAATGCACTCATTTGATCCATCCTGGCATCGTCTTTAATGGCGTTTTTCGGGATCGCATAATCTGATCGCAATTTATCAAAAGCGGGATCATTGGTAAACAAGCCTTTATAATAAGTGCTCAAATAGGCAACGGCCTCGGCCCGGTTCTGAGAAATGGTGATTTCCCCGGTGCTCGAATTATAGGTATTTGTCCTGAGATCCTTTTGCAACCGAATCTTGAGTGCAGCCTGTTGTTCCTCTGAAACAGCGTTGTAGTCTTTATTAAAATCTGCCTGGGCGAATTTATTTAAGATAAAAACAGCTTCCCTGTGCAGCCAGTCAGCGGTCCAATCCGGAGCTACATAAGCGCCGTGTCCCCAAATGGTGCCAACTTCCTGGCCCCCCATGCTTTGCCAAACATTTTGGCCATCTTTGATGTCCTGGCCGGAAAATAATACTTCCCCTTGAGTGGTTACAACTTCTTCTGGAACAGGCGGTGCCTGTTGATAAATTTCGTAGCCGTAATAAAGTAATACCGCAAATGAAAGACTCATTACAAGCCCAAATGCAATCCAAAGTTTTTTTTCTTTATTCATAGTTCGTATAAAAAATAAATTGATGTTCAATTAAAGGTGATTCCCCGGCAGGATTTGTATGCCGGGGAATTATCCCCAGGGTTACTTACTGGAATTTTAAGCGTTTAGTTCTTTTTCCAATGCGATGGCTTTTGGAAATAAAATATTATTTTCAAGGTGGATATGCAAATGCAGGTCCTGTTCAAATTCATTCAGGAGTGCAAAACTCACCCTGTAGGTATTGCAGGCATCTTCCGGCGGCGTGTAATTATTGCTCAGCTCGGCTATTTTTCTGAAGCGTTCCCCTTCAGCCTCGTGATCCTGCATCATCATTTCCACCGGATTTTCTACCGTTCCAAAATGGGGCTTTTCAATTGGAGAATTTTCCTGTTTTGCCTGCACCAGGCTTCGGACAAATGGAAACAGCACCTGTTCCTCTTTTTCCATATGAGAACCCAGTTCCACAGCCGATTCTTTAAATTCTTTGGTGATCTCGAATAATTCGGGATGGTGTTCTCCGTGAACCTTGCAGAGCTTATTCAAATATGGGATCAGCACCTTAAAGGCTTCACTCACATAGCGGTGGTGTTTTTTCTCGATATAATCTGCCAGTAAATCCAGGGGCCAGGATTTATAATCGTTGGAAGTTTCGGATTTTTGCTGCATCGCTTCAATCTCCCCGATCAATTCTTCACTGGAAAAGCTTTTATTCTCGCACACAGTTTCAATTGATCTGTTGCCCTGACAACAAAAATCGATCTTGTGATTTTTAAATATCTTCGCGGTACGGTAATCTTCCGCAACGATTTTCCCGATGTGTTTTTCTTTTGTAATGATCATGATCTCTTATTTTAAATGAATTATAGTATTGGTGTTTAAATTTTTCTCATTCGGTTTGAAACCCCGGATTTGATTTTTTTTCTGAATATTTATTTTAAACGATCCCCCTCAAATTAAGGGGGTCGAATTGCTGTTTTTATTCATTTCAATTTTCATTTGAAACATCTCAGCCATTTTTTTAGCCCGCCATTTGGCTTCTTCTGCTTTTTCTCCTTTAAATTGCTCGTCTATATTGCTGAAAAACAACTGAAGCCAGCGATCAAAATGTTCCTTTTCAACCGGTAGTTTGTCGTGGGGAACAAAGGGACTGCCAAAATAGGTGTGCTGCTCTAGCAGGATTGTTTGCCAAAACCTGTACATTTTTTCCAGGTGTTCCGGCCAATGTTCGCTAATCACCTTATTAAAAATGGGGTTTAAAAGTTCGTCTTCCCGTACCTTGTCATAAAAAGTATCTACCAGGAGTTTAACATCGGTTAGGTTTAGAATTTCATTTTTCATTTTATTCCTGAAATTGTTTGTATTAATAGGACAATTTTGTCCTATTTAATTTTAAAATTTAGCGCTTTAGAAAGGTGAGCCCAACCTCAAGGCCGGTTGCCAGTTCATAAATGCTTGTTTCTTTGGTCATTTGTTCCAGATTATCTCTTATTTCCTTGAATTTAAAATGAACAGGGCAGGGTAGGCTTTCATTGCAATGGTGTAATCCCAAAGCACATCCCTTAAAAATTTTGTCTCCGTCTATGGCCGAAACAATTTGGTTTAATTTAATAGAATCTATATGTACCCTATCTATTTGAAAACCTCCGTGTGCGCCTTTTACAGATTCTACAATATCGTTTTTGACGAGTTTTTGCAATATTTTTGCGGTAAATGCCACCGGCGAATCTATTGCTGCGGCTATTTCCTTCAGGTTCACACGGTTTTTTTCCAACGACTGCATCGCAATATATATGGTTGCTCTAATTCCGTATTCGCAGGCTTTTGAAAACATTCTGTTGATATTTTAAGCAAAGATAGCCTAGTTTTTTTAAATAGGACAAAAATATCCGAAATATTAATTCCAAAGGGGATATTAGTTTGGAGGAAATTGAAAAAAGAAGAAGAGAAGTGAGGTTTGGGCAGAAACAAAAATAAAAAAGATAAAAAATAAGAGCAGGTAGGAGCTCCCGTTTTGCAGGGATACACTCAAAACTGCCCTTTGGGGAATCAGATCAATCCAAAAATAGCGTTCTTTCTTTTGTAGTTTTGTTACTTAGGTCTTGTTTCTTTTTATGGCTCGAGATACCGGATTAAATTGCTATTTCATGATGTATCAGGATTGTGGGGGTCATCCTGGTTTCAGATTTGATAGAATTTGTGATCAAACAGGCTTTTTCGGCTTTCTCAAGAATTCTTATAGCCCTGTCGGTATCTTCCACTTTTG
>JBGSWA010000047.1:0-2608 GCA_041752645.1 Gillisia sp.
CTGCGAGAAAGAACTGCGAATTACATAGGACCCATGAAAAACAAAAAAGAAGCTACATATGAAACTACTAGTTATCATCGCAATAAAGGAGTTTGAAAAAAAAATCAAACAAATATTAAAGCAATCCGGGGTTGCAATATTTTCATACAGAAACGTGACCGGGTATAAGGACATCACCGAGGAATCCATTGAAAACAATTGGTTTGCAAGTGAGATGAACGAGAATGAATCGGTTATGTTCTATGCTTTTGTGAAAGAAGAAAATGTCGATATTGTTTTTGGACTTATTGATGAATTCAATTCAAATCAAAAGACACTATCCAACATCCATATAGCCGTTTTAAACATTGAGAAATATAATAACAACTAATTTGGAATGAACAGCACGGAAACTCAATGTAAACTCCGAGGAAGAACTGCGATTAAATAGTACCCACGAAAAACAATAAAAATCTACATATGATAAACAGGATAGTACGAGGCATAGCCGGAAGTTTCATTTTAATTAGCCTGATTTTGGCTGTGTACCTCAATATTAATTGGCTTTGGTTCACTGCATTTGTCGGTGTCAATTTATTGCAATCATCAGTTACAAAATGGTGCCTGATGGATAAAATTGTAGCCAAACTGGGCGCAAAAAATTAATGGGTTTCATCCAATGCTTCTCTCAAAGTGTGCATAAATCTAAAAACCCATTTCTTTTCAGAAATGGGTTTTTTTTAAATTTATAACAGAATCAGGAAAGTCAAACTTTCATCAGAATGGGTAAGGAGATGGATTGAATGTGGAAAACAGATTTTTCCAATTCCTCTTTCATTTTATTTTTGTAGTTCTCCGATTCCTCTTTCATCTCTTTTACAAGAGAATCATAGTATTCAATTCCGCTCAATAGGTTGTTTTTAAACTCCTCGAAATACTTTAATTTTCGTTCGTTTATGGTTTCTACCGAGTCGTCAATTTCATTTTTTAAATAATCTACGTAAATCCCCAACTCTTTGATAAACATGTTAGGTCTGTAGGTATCGTTCAGCAGGTTTATTTTTCCATAGATATGATTCACCATTTCAGAAAGGCTGGATTTTTTGGAGAAATAAGCCAAATTAGGTCCCGGGCACACGGTAACGCTATCGCCGTCGGCAGTTCTTAAAAGGCCATGGTTTATATAAGGAGTCGATACCAAACCGGTGCAAATACATGACTTCTCAGTGATCTTAGTGTATTCCCTGTCATGTTGTTCCTTTGAAATATCGATTTTAGCGTCGAGTTCCTTTATTTTGGCTTTTTGATACTGGCGGGAAGCCGTACAAATAGGCCTATCGGTATATTCTTTATTAAATAATTTTAAAAATTGACTCGGGCATGAACTTCCCGGTCTTCCTTTTTTTATTTTCTCATCTCTTTCCAGATCCTTTGAGACATTCCTCAAGGAATTAAAGGGAATTCCCATAGGAGAGGTGTTACTCAGGTACAGGTCTTCTTCTCCTGCGTTTAGAAGTTTTTCCAAAGTATTGTCATCGACATTCACTGCCTCAGGTACGAGCAAAAATGGGGTGCCCCAACCTATTTTGTCCAGGTTGTAATAATCCAACAAAAAGTTGTGTTCCTTGGTGGTGCCAACCCCACCCTGGGCGGTAATCTTCAAGTCCAAAGGCTTGCTTAGGCTTGGCCTTCCTGCTAAGGAAAGGGCTTCGTTTAAGATTTTATGAACCTCCTGAATTAAATCAGATTTATTGTGTTTAAATTCCTCCAGGATTGGCCCCATAAGGAATCCATTGGTTGCAAAGGCATGCCCGCCGCAATTTAGTCCGGATTCGATCCGGTATTCTGAGATCCAGATCCCTTTCTTTGCCAGGAATTTTCCCTGTACCAAGGCCGAACGGTAATCACTTACCTTTAGAATTATTTTTTTTCCGAGTTTTCCATTCTGATCGGGAAAAAAATCATTGAAATTGGATATATAACTATATAATCTGGGGCTTAACCCGGCCGAAAGTACCAATCCGGAATGTGTTAGCTCAGAGTTTGCATAGCCTCTGACAGCCGCATGCGCATCATTGAATTCAGAAGATAACTTTTCGCCTTTTTTGGTATAGTTATCCTTATCGATCTTGGTCATAATGTTTACATCAATGGATCCAAGGACTAAATTTTCCTTTAACTCTTTTTGAAGGGAGGATTTGATGGTTTCATCTTTTTCCCCAAGCATTGACACGTATGCCTTTTTTAGCTGGGAAGCATCGGGAAGCATATCAAAGTACTGCCTTAGATTACTTCCTGCCTTGAAAGACTCCTTTTTAAGGTTTTTGAAGTTATTTGAGACAATTAAATTGATTAGATTCAAATAAGCAGTCAATCGTTTTGCTCTGTAATCTTCCTGGTTGGTATCTATTTCTGAATAAGATACATCGTATTTATTACAATAAAATGCTCTCATTCTCTCAGCTAAACCATCATCTACCAAGGATATAACTGACGAAATTCCAAAATGAGACACCTTTACCGGGGTATCTATTGTAAATCCAACTCCCATGACCGGGATCTGAAAACTGTGTGCTTCTAACATATTAATAATTAGTAAGATTATTATTTCTTTCTCCTATGCAAAGAT
>JBGSWA010000048.1:0-30966 GCA_041752645.1 Gillisia sp.
CCACTGCTCACCCCCATGGAACACGAAAGGGAAGGCTACGTGCCTAATGTGGTGTATTCCTGCGGCTCGCTTATCCATAACAACAATCTTATCCTCCCCTATGCAGTATCCGATTATTCTTCCACATATGGGGTGGTGGAAATGACTGAATTACTGGAGATTCTAAAAAATTCTAAAAAAGCCTAAGCAACTATTAACCTGAGGGAGACAGTTCGGAAAAAAATCAAACTGTATATCTGATATCCTAATGTGGTGCACTTTTCTGTGCTCCTACTCTAAATCTGTTCTTCATTCTACAGCATGACTGGTTCCAACAAAAAATCTCCGCCATTAGGGCGAAGATTTTTTTACAAATTTTAATATTGATCTGTTTTAGAATTGCTGAATTTGAGCTTCAATCTCAGCTTGAGTACCTCTTAATGTTTTTTCTTCAACAGTGGTCTTTCCGTTTTCCGTGGTGTTTATCCTGACCTTGGCAATGGATTCCTCCCCTTCCATAGACATGATCACATGAACTTCCTTGGAAATCGCTTGTTCCCCGGCCTCGCTCATTTCAATAATAGCGCCACTCTCAGGAGCAACCGGAACCTCTATTGCTTCTCCTCCCAAAATTGGAGCAAGCACCAAGCCTATCAAACAGGTAAGTTTGATCAAAATGTTCATAGACGGCCCTGAGGTGTCTTTAAACGGATCTCCAACAGTATCTCCGGTGACGGCGGCTTTATGAGCCTCAGAGCCTTTGTATGTCAGTTCCCCGTTAATCAATACGCCTGCTTCAAAAGATTTTTTGGCATTATCCCAGTCCCCACCTGCATTATTTTGAAATATTGCCCAAAGAACACCACTTACGGTTACCCCGGCCATATATCCCCCAAGCATTTCGGCAATCAATAAATTTTCATAGCCAAAAAGCATCGGCACAAATGCGATTACAATAGGGAAACCTATGGTCAGCAATCCTGGCAAACGCATTTCCCTCAAAGCAGCTTCCGTAGAGATCGCGACACATTTATCGTATTCAGGCTTTCCGGTACCTTCCATGATTCCCGGGATTTCCCTGAACTGACGGCGTACTTCCTCTACCATTTTCATCGCTGCCTTTCCTACAGATTTCATAGCCAAGGCTGAAAATACTACAGGTACCATTCCTCCCACAAACAACATCGCCAGAACGGGAGCTTTAAAGATATTGATTCCGTCTATCCCCGTTAGGGTTACATAAGCAGCAAAAAGAGCCAGGGAAGTCAAGGCTGCAGAAGCGATTGCAAAACCCTTTCCTGTTGCGGCGGTAGTGTTTCCAACCGAATCTAAAATATCGGTCCTCTCCCGAACCTCTGCAGGTAATTCACTCATTTCGGCAATTCCCCCGGCATTGTCGGAAATAGGTCCAAATGCATCAATAGCCAATTGCATAGCAGTAGTTGCCATCATTGCCGAAGCGGCCAAAGCCACCCCATAAAATCCTGCGAAAGAATAAGAAGCAACAATGGCAGCTGCAAAAAGTAAGATTGAGCCGAAGGTAGAGATCATTCCGGTTGCCAAACCGGCTATGATATTGGTTCCTGCCCCGGTACTTGAATTTTGAACAATAGCCATCACCGGCTTTTTACCCAATCCGGTGTAGTATTCTGTCACGGCAGAGATAAGGCCACCTACACCAAGTCCTACCAGGGTTGCATAAAACACCCGCATGGAAGAAATGGAATTAGACTCGTAGCCTTGGGACCCCCCAACAAAAAATCTCATGGTCATATTCTCAGGCAACATCCATTTTACCAAAAAGAAGCATGCAACTCCTACTAGTGCAATAGAAACCCAGTTTCCAATATTCAAAGCTTTTTGGACCTCGGCTTCCTTTGCATTGGTATTGGTGATCTTCACCATTAGAGTTCCAATAATTGAGATGATGATCCCAACCCCGGCAATTGACATTGGTAACAGGATTGGCCCAATTCCGCCAAAGCCTTCGTTTATAATATCGCCACCCATGTCCCGAATCACATAATTTCCCAATACCATAGCTGCTAATACCGTAGCTACGTAACTTCCAAATAGATCGGCACCCATTCCGGCAACATCCCCTACGTTATCCCCCACATTATCGGCGATGGTTGCGGGGTTTCGCGGATCATCTTCCGGGATCCCTGCCTCCACCTTTCCTACTAAATCGGCACCAACATCGGCGGCCTTAGTGTAAATACCACCCCCCACACGTGCGAAAAGAGCTATAGATTCAGCCCCAAGAGAAAATCCTGCAAGGGTTTCCAGAACTATGGTCATCTGTTCCGTGCTGGTCCAGACTCCTCCCATAAAAAAATGAAAAAACAATATAAAAAAAGCGGTAAGCCCTAGTACCGCCAAACCAGCAACTCCAAGACCCATCACCGTCCCTCCGCTAAATGAAACTTTTAATGCCTGAGGCAAGCTGGTACGGGCAGCCTGGGTAGTACGCACATTGGTTTTTGTAGCGATTTTCATCCCCATATTTCCGGCAAGCGCAGAAAAAACGGCCCCAAAAATAAAAGCAACCACGATTAGCCAGTGGGTGGTGGGTACTATAAAAGAAACCGCCGCCAGGGCTATACTTGCGAAAATCACGAAATATGTCAATAATTTATATTCAGCATTCAAAAAAGCGAGAGCTCCTTCGTAGATATGTGAGGCAATATCATGCATCTTTCCGTCTCCGGCATCCTGCTTTAAAACCCAGGATCTTTTGACCCACATAAACCCTAGCCCAAACAATGCCAGAATTGCAGGCATATAAATCATCATTGATTCCATAGTAAATTGTTAATGTATAGTTAATTGAGTAAATGTAGTAATTCAAGCATAATTAAAAAAGCAATCACCTTTTAAGATTATTGCTTTTAAATTTTAAAAATAAGGAGGTAAAATTTCAGTTAAATTGCAAACCTGCTTTTGTCTCCTTCGTATTTTTCGTAGCGTTCAATACATTGTTGTATGATTTTTTTTGCTTCAGTTAAATCTCCCCAGCCCCCTACATCCACTTTCTTTTTTTCGAGGTCTTTATATACCTTAAAGAAATGTTCGATCTCTTTTAACAGATGCCCGTTCAGTTCATAAAGATCATTTATTTGGTTCCAAACCGGATCCGACACAGGAACACAAATAATTTTTTCGTCTGGGCCTTTTTCATCCGCCATATGGAATACCCCGATGGGTTTTACTTCCATGACGATTCCCGGAAAAGTAGGTTCGGTAACCAACACAAGCACATCCAGCGGATCATCATCCAGCGCCAGGGTATTAGGTATAAACCCGTAATCTGCAGGATACATCATCGAAGAAAAGATCATCCGGTCATACCGGACCTTCTTCAATTTAAAATCATATTCATACTTGTTTCTACTCCCCTTTGGGATCTCTATCAACACATCAAAAGTATTTGGCATTTTTTTTATTTTTTATTCTTCAAGGCAGCGAATATAATGATTTCAAACCGTATAATTGGCATTTAAAAATGGAAACCAAAGGCAGCTGTTATCCCAAAGGTCCGGGCATCAGGATTATCAAAATAATTCCCCCGAAAATGAGCATCTATTCTTATAAATTTTAAAATATTTCCTACCCCCACACTATACTGATAATATGGCTGTCTATCCGGGGCAATCATAGATAAACCCGAGGCATCTATATTTTTATTTGCTTCGGAAATTTCTCCCCACACTCCTTTTATTCCAATAATTTCCCGAAGATTCAGGTCCCGAAGCAAGGGAATCCGGGAGAGGAACCTGCCATTGAAATTGTGTTCCAAATGCACCGCAACATAAGAGTCGGTTACAAATTCATAGAAATTCAACAAGGGAAAGGTATTGAAAAGTGCGAAATAGGTTTGATTTCCCGGCACCACACTTAGCAATCCCAGGGGCACTTCCCCAAAAATTTTACCGGCCTCCACGCTGGCATTGGCTTTTCCAAAACCTCCAATAAGAAAAGGCTGATTGTAAAAAAACTGAATTTTTTTATAATCGAAATCACTCCTTAAAATATCTTTCATTCCAAGGCTGTAATTCAAAAATAAGCTAGGGAAATCCTCCTGGTTCACCGTGTTGCGCTCCACCCCATAGCCCGAGGTCCTTTTTCCGGGAGTATAACTGAGCGCAGTTGAAATTTCAGTTTGATTTATTTCTGAAGCTCTTTGGGTGCGGGTTTCGTCAATATAATAATCCAGGCTAAAGTCAGAGGATGCCGGTTTTAAAATTCTATAGGAAACTCCAACCCTAAAGGTAAAATTATGGAAGGGCTCAATTTCTAAGGCCAATACGGATAGTTCAATTGAACTCAATTTATCGGTATCACCTACATTTACGAGGGAGGAAGACGCTAAACTCCTTCCGAGAATATCGGTGGAATTTGTGAGGCTTGTGCCCAACTGTTCGATATCCCTGCGGTTGCCTCCGGAGAGAATCAACCTCCTTCTCTTATCCAGCAGGATCTTAGCCGAGATTCCGTATTTAAACTTTTGGTCCTTCAGCCCGTAGGCGGCATAGCCTTCAATTCGCCAGGGATCGTTAAAGCCAAAATAGGTGCGGCCTCCACCCCGTAATCGCAAACCTTCCACTTCATTATAACCAATGGTGGAAAAAACGGGCCCATAATCCCACCCATTAAATTCCACATAGCCTGTGGCTAAAGTTTTGGTGAGATTAAAGATTCTTTGAAAAGCCTTCACGCTTTGCAGGGTATCTATCATTTCATATACCCCACGCTGATTTTCACTCAGGGGTTCCATCCTGTTTTTTTGCCAAAACTCTTCGTCGCGGTTGTACACCAGTTCCTGAAAATCAAAAATTTCTTTGTCGTAATATTCGTAAGGATGTTTTTGATCAAATTTGTAATTATCGTAGAGTACCGTTCTTTTTCCATAAATCCCCAGGGCGTCTTCCTTTTTTTCAAAAGAAAAATCAGCCATAAAAAAGTCCCTTTCCATCAGGAAGATAGAGTCGTTCAGGACTTCAAATTCCTGTTCGATATAAACCCCTTTTACCCAGTTAATATTTGCCTGTTCGGCCATTTCCATTCGAATCTTTGCAATGGCCCAGGTGGTATCATTCACCCAAAAATCCCCTTTAAAGGTCAATTCGTTTTTTCTTCGGGGATAAAAAACAATATTGTAACACCACGCATCCCCTATAAAAGCTGTATCGGTAAGTACATAATTGTAATTGTCGATCCCGGTAGTAGAGAGTGGACTTATAAAACTTTTGTCAAAAAATTTCAGGTAGTTGTCATATACATCTACTTCCCGGTAGACATCCTTTATTCCGGAAATCAGGGTTTGGTTGTTATTGAAGCCTGAATTTCTATTCCCCACCAGGTCTTCCCTTTTTTTGCCCGTCAAATTATCGCCTGAAATCTGCATCACGGATTCATTGATGAATATTGGCAAATAGGTCTTCCCTGTAACCCTGTTGGTATCCAGATTTTCAAAAATAAATTCCATCCCATTAAAAACCCGGTTATTCTGAAGCGAGCTATCAACTTTATTCAGGTCAAATTCCAGCTTTTCATATTTTCGGTATTGATACTGATCGAATTTTTTGACCCCATTTTCCCTTCTGTTTTCCCAAATTTTCCTCAGGATATCCAGGGCTGGATTATTTTTTTTGGAAGTTTTTCCCTGGTAGATGACTACCTCACTCAAAGCAGCTGTCTCTTCCTTTAAGATTACTTTTAAATTAAGGTTATCCCCTTTCTTTAAAGGAAGAACATGGGGTTTATATCCCAAATAGGAAAATTCAACTGCATCGTAATTTTTATCCGAGCTAAAATAAAATCTCCCCTCTTCCGTAGTGGTGGTTCCTTCAGTGCTCCTGAGAAAGATCACATTGGCAAAAGGCACAGGAAGGTCCTTTTCATCCAATAAAACACCACTTATCCTGGTCTGTGACCAGCCTGAAAGTGAAACTAGAAAGACGGTAAAAAAAAGAATTTGTTTCATACCTATGAACAAAAAAAGCTTCATCTGTACAAATGAAGCTTTAATAGTACGTTGAACAATTTATTTGTAAAGCACTTTTTTTACAGCCTTTACAACATCATCGCTGTTTGGCAACCATTCCTTAAGTAATACCGGAGAATATGGCGCGGGAGTATCTGCTGTATTTATTTTAATGATCGGGGCGTCCAGGTAATCAAATGCATACATCTGAACGTGGTAGGTAATCTCGGTTGATACGTTTCCAAATGGCCAGGCTTCTTCCAAAATCACCAAACGGTTTGTTTTTTTGACCGATTTTAAGATCATCTCATAATCCAATGGTTTTACAGTTCGTAAATCGATGATCTCACAGGAAATATTTTCCTTTTCCAACAGGTCAGCCGCTTTGTAGGCTTCCTTAATAATTTTTCCAAAGGATACTATTGTCACATCGGTTCCTTCCCGTTTTATATCAGCCACGCCAATTGGGATGAGGTATTCTTCTTCAGGCACTTCTCCCTTATCCCCATACATTTGCTCACTCTCCATAAAAATTACAGGATCATTATCGCGGATTGCCGATTTTAAAAGTCCTTTGGCATCGTAAGGATTTGATGGAACAATAACTTTTAATCCGGGACAATTTGCGAACCAGCTCTCAAAAGCTTGCGAGTGGGTTGCTCCCAACTGACCCGCAGAACCGGTTGGCCCACGAAAAACGATTGGGATATTGAATTGCCCCCCGCTCATTTGGCGCAACTTGGCAGCATTATTTATTATTTGATCTATCCCAACCAAGGCAAAGTTAAAGGTCATATATTCGACAATTGGCCTGTTGCCTATCATCGCGCTTCCAATTGCAATTCCGGAAAAACCAAGTTCTGATATTGGGGTGTCAATAATCCGTTCCGGTCCAAATTCATCCAACATGCCTTTTGAAGCTTTATAAGCTCCATTATATTCGGCTACCTCTTCTCCCATCAAATAAACGCTCTCATCTTTGCGCATCTCCTCGGTCATTGCCTGTTGAATAGCTTCTCTAAATTGAATTATCTTCATTGTGGTGTAATATTTATTATCTATTTTCAAAAGGCAAAAATAGCAATTCGGGAAAGTTTATACTACTACTTCACAATAAAAATTTATTATGCACGCATAGAAACTGTTTTATAAATTTGTTTATCTTCGTAATTAAGAATGTAAAATATATTAAAAAGACTTTATAGATGAAAATATTAGTGTGTATAAGCCACGTACCTGATACTACCTCAAAAATCAACTTTACCGAAAACAACACTAAATTTGACACCAATGGAGTGCAATTTGTAATCAACCCGAACGATGAGTTTGGTCTAACCCGGGCCATGTGGTTTAAAGAAAAACAAGGCGCCACGGTTGATATAGTAAATGTGGGTGGGCCAGAAACAGAACCAACCCTTCGCAAGGCATTAGCCATAGGCGCCGACAGTGCCATACGGGTAAACACCCCCGCAATCGATGGCTTCCAGGTCGCAAAACAATTAGCGAAAATTGCAAAGGACGGGGAATATGACCTTATCATGGCAGGCAGGGAATCGTTGGACTACAACGGAGGAATGGTACCGGGGATGCTGGCTGGGTTGCTCAGCGCCAATTTTGTAAACACCTGTATTGGTCTTGAGGTTGAAGGTGAGATTGCCACGGTTATTCGCGAGATCGATGGAGGCAAGGAAACCCTTACCGCTTCCTTTCCATTGGTTATTGGAACCCAAAAAGGACTGGTGCAGGAAAGTGATTTGAGGATTCCCAATATGAGGGGAATTATGCAGGCAAGATCAAAACCATTTAAAGTTGTTGAACCTGTAGAGACAGCAATCCTGACATCTATAGAGAAATTTGAAAAACCTGATCCCAGAGGCCCAATCAAATTAATTGATGCTGATAATTTAGACGAATTGATCAACTTGCTTCACAATGAGGCAAAAGTGATCTAAGCAGAGACAATTCCTCTCAAGAGTTAAAAAAATCATAAATAAAAGTGAACCTCTCAGGTTTTAAAACCTGGTAGGTAGCAAACAAAAATAAAAAAAATAGATAGATGTCAGTATTAGTATATACAGAATCGGAAGAAGGAAAATTCAAAAAAGCATCCCTGGAAGTAGCCTCTTATGCAAAACAGGTATCCGAGATGCTCCAAACCACAGTTACCGCTGTCACTTTTAACACAAAAGATGCTTCTGAACTAAAAAATTACGGGATAGATAAGGTGTTGAATATTACCAGTGATAGGTTGGGGAATTTTAATGCGGAGGCTTACGCCGATGTTTTAAAACAGGCTGCTGAAAAAGAAGGGGCCAAGGTTGTGATTTTAAGTCAATCAGCCAACAGCAAATATGTGGCACCCCTTCTGGCTGTTCATTTAAATGCCGGCTATGCTTCCAACGTCGTGGCCCTGCCTGAAAGCGCAGCTCCTTTTACAGTGAAACGAAGCGCTTTTACCAATAAAGCCTTTAGTCATACAAAAATTGATGCCGATATTAAAATTATCGGTTTATCAAATAACTCCTTTGGATTAAAAGAAAATCAAGGCGATGCAACTGCCGAAGAATTTAGTCCGAGTCTGTCTGAAGCAGATTTTTCAGTAAAAGTCATCAGTGTAGATAAAGCAAAAGACAAGGTCACCATAGCCGATGCGGAGATTGTGGTTTCGGGGGGTCGCGGTCTTAAAGGCCCGGAAAACTGGGGCATGATCGAAGCTCTTGCTGACACCCTAGGAGCGGCTTTGTCCTGTTCCAAACCAGTAAGTGATATGGGGTGGAGACCTCACAGTGAACACGTGGGACAAACCGGAAAACCGGTAGCTTCAAACTTGTATATTGCAGTAGGAATTTCAGGTGCAATCCAGCATTTAGCCGGGGTGAATGCATCAAAAGTAAAGCTTGTGATCAATAATGATCCCGAAGCTCCTTTTTTTAAGGCTGCAGACTACGGAGTTATAGGGGATGCCTTTGAAATTGTGCCAAAATTAACGGAAAAACTAAAAGAATTTAAAGCGAAAAACGCATAATTTTTTTAACTTGCAAGTCTTTACGGGGCTGTCTGAATTTGGTAAACTATCCTTTTCTGGACCAGCCCTTTTAATATATTGATATATGAGTTTAGTACGCCTTACAATTAAAGGAATATCTTATAGTCAAACACAAAATGGCGCCTATGCCCTCATTCTAAATGAGATGGATGGTGAAAGAAAATTGCCTATTGTAATTGGTGCTTTTGAAGCCCAATCCATTGCAATTGCTCTGGAAAAGGAAATCAAACCCCCACGGCCATTGACCCATGATCTATTCAAAAACTTTTGCGACAGGTTTGAAATTATTATAAAACAAGTGATCATTCATAAACTGGTGGACGGAGTGTTTTATTCAAGCCTTATTTGCGAACGGGACAAAATAGAAGAAATAATAGATGCCAGGACCAGCGATGCCATAGCCCTGGCCCTGCGATTTAACGCGCCTATATTTACCTATAAAAATATTTTGGACAAAGCCGGGATATACCTGAAGGGGGAGCCGGGGGCTGAAGAACCTTCCGCCAAGGAAGATGTTGAAATTACCAGTATACTATCTGAAAACAAAGAAACAAAGGGAGTCAATTATAAAAACTTGTCTTTAGACGAGCTGGAAACCTTACTCTCCCAAGCTGTTAAAAATGAAGATTACGAAAAAGCCGCCAGGATCAGGGATGAGATTTCAAAACGCAATTAATGTATTGCAAATGATGAAATATTGGTATTGGCTTTTATTTTTTTTATTCGGAATTTTTGCTGTTCAATCTCAAAATCTCTCAAAAGACTGGAATCTTCAGTCTGCTGAAAAGTTCGACCACATTCAAAACGATTTTTCCCAACAAGAGATCTTATCACTAACCCAGGGCCGTTTTGAGATTACATCCGACGGCGGAGATACCATAAAAGCCCAGGGGGATTACCTGTACCAAGATAAACTTTTGGTTTTCTTCTACAATCCTCCCAAGGATACCATCCGGAAATTCCGAATTTCAGAACTCACCGAGAGTTCTCTTATCCTTTCAGACAACACCAATACCTACACTTTTAAGGCAAGGCCTCAACTCCTGGAAGAGGTGATTCCCGTGCACAGCGCAAAAGAAATAATCCCAAGCGCCGGAATTTCCTTTAGCAGCCTCAGCCGGGGGGTATTAGGAATGCTGGCCCTGCTGTTTATCGCCTACCTGTTTAGCAGCAATAAAAAAGCCATTAACTGGAAAACGGTTTTAATAGGGCTGGCAGCACAAATGCTGCTTGCAATCGGAGTTTTAAAAATAACCTTCATCAAGAATATCTTCGAGTTTGTCGGGAAACTATTTGTGCTAATCCTGGATTTCACACGGGCAGGAAGTGAGTTTTTATTGGGGGGAATGATGAACATTGACAGTTTTGGTTTTATTTTCCTGTTTCAGGTATTGCCAACTATTATCTTCTTTTCGGCACTTACCTCGGTGCTGTTTTACCTGGGAGTTATCCAGGTAATTGTAAAGGGCATGGCTTGGGTATTGACCAAACTGATGGGGATTTCCGGAGCAGAGAGTTTAAGCGTGGCCGGAAACATATTTTTAGGACAAACCGAGGCTCCCCTGATGATCAAGGCTTATTTAGAACGTATGAACCGCTCTGAAATATTGCTGGTGATGATTGGTGGAATGGCCACGGTAGCCGGAGGGGTATTGGCCGCGTATATAGGTTTCCTGGGCGGGGATGACCCCGCATTACGCCTGCAATTTGCAAAACACCTGCTCGCAGCCTCGGTGATGGCAGCACCGGGAGCGATCGTTATTTCAAAAATATTATTGCCCCAACAGGAACCCGTCAACACAAATGCAGAGGTTTCTTCTGAAAAAATAGGGTCTAATATCCTGGATGCCATCGCAAACGGAACTACCGAAGGATTAAAACTAGCTGCCAATGTAGCGGCTATGTTATTGGTTTTTATAGCCTTTATAGCCATGATCAATTACATTCTTGGCTGGCTTGGGGGATTTACCACCCTAAACTCCGTAATGGCCGAATATACCCCCTATTCAAAGATCTCCATCGAATCTGTTTTAGGCATTATTTTTGCCCCCTTGATGTGGCTTATCGGGGTGGCAAAGGAAGATATGATGCTGATGGGACAATTGCTGGGAATAAAGCTCGCTGCCAGTGAATTTGTGGGCTATATCCAATTGGCCGAATTAAAAAACCCTCTCAATGCCTTGAGTCTAAATTATGAAAAGTCCATCATCATGGCCACCTATATGTTGTGCGGGTTCGCGAATTTTGCCTCCATAGGCATTCAAATTGGCGGAATTGGTTCGCTCGCACCTGGAAAACGAAAAACACTTTCTGAATTCGGTATGAAAGCCCTTCTAGGGGGAACCATCGCTTCCCTGCTTTCTGCAACGATCGCGGGGATGCTTATCGGGTAACTATTGATCGGGGCGAAATTTAAATTATTTTTATCTGGAATTGTTATCAATAATTCCATCGATTCAGCCACAAATTAAACTTCAATTCCATATTTTAGCCGGTATCAAAAATGCTGTTTAAACAATTTAAACGCTGATTTGATATAAGGAGCTCTTCCAAAAGCCAATCAAGAAAGAGTTATGGAAATATCCATGAAAATAGAATTTCTCACACAGGAAAATGAGTGTATGGATGCAGCCTTTCTCCGCTAAAACAAAAATATAAACAGATGAAACAATATCACGATCTATTAAAACACGTACTCGAGAACGGAATTCAAAAGGGCGACCGCACCGGTACTGGCACCAAAAGTGTATTCGGATACCAGATGAGATTTGACCTTAGCGAAGGTTTTCCAATGCTTACCACCAAAAAGCTCCATTTAAAATCTATTATTTACGAATTGCTTTGGTTCTTAAACGGGGATACCAATATTAAATACCTTCAGGAAAACGGGGTAAATATCTGGAATGCCTGGGCAGATCAGAATGGGGACCTGGGACCGATTTACGGTCACCAATGGCGCAATTGGAACGGTGAGGACATTGACCAGATTAGGGAAGTTGTGGAAACATTAAAACAAAATCCCAACAGTCGCAGAATGCTGGTTTCAGCCTGGAACCCTTCGGTTTTACCGGACACCTCCAAATCCTTTTCAGAAAATGTGACCAAGGGGAAAGCAGCATTGCCCCCCTGCCATGCTTTTTTCCAGTTTTATGTAAGCCCACCGCTGCCGGGGGACGGGGAAAATGCAAAACCGCGGTTATCCTTGCAATTATATCAGCGCAGCGCCGATATTTTCCTGGGGGTACCATTTAATATCGCTTCTTATGCCCTGTTTACCATGATGATGGCGCAGGTATGCGGTTATGCTCCGGGAGATTTTATACATACCTTTGGCGATGCGCATATATATAACAATCATATTGAACAGGTGGAGCTTCAGCTTTCCAGGGAATTTATGCCGTTGCCAGTTATGAAGATCAATCCGGAGGTCAAGGATATTTTCAACTTTAAATTTGAAGATTTCAGCCTGGAAGATTATAATCCGCACCCCCATATTAAAGGCAAAGTTTCCGTTTAAACCCTTCTGTGAGCTAAGAAGAACGGGGAGCTTGAACCAAAGCCCGAGAAAGATTCTCGAATTACATGTCCCCCCAAGCAATAAAAACCTACTTATGAAAAAATATATTTTTGTTTCAGCCATTTTCTTTTTTACCAGCTTAAGCTTTGCCCAGGAAGGGGTGCGTGTTGAGCACAATACTGTATCGACCAGAGAAATCGCGCCTGAATGGCCGGGTTGTGCGGCCAGCGAATTGCCATCAAAAGACTGTTTCAATAAAAAATTAAACCTTCATATAAAAGAAAACTTTAAGTATCCGCGGGATACCAAGGGAGCTTTTATAAGGGGAAAATCCACGATTAGCTTTTGCATAGACCAAAACGGAAGGGTCGATGATGTCTCGGCCATTGGGCCAGAAAAAGCCGTCAATGAGGAAGCCGTCAGGATAGTCAAATTATTTCCAAAGATGAAACCAGGCACCGGTGGCGGGAAAAATAAAAAGATCCAGTATAATATGGCTTTTAATTTTTAAAGCCTGCGGCTTCCCTACTTTAACTATGCATTAACTAGTGATCTTTTATATGGCTCCCAAAAAATCGTAACTTTGTCTGGCAAGCTAAGTCCACAAAGGAATTTTATGATCACAAAAGAGGAATTGTTCAGTTTATTCATTGAAACCCGTGCGGAAACTGAATGTATATGTTCCTTTCTGGAAACGGAAGATTACGTAGTACAACCCATGGTTGATGTTTCTCCCCCCAAATGGCATTTGGGCCATACCAGCTGGTTTTTTGAAGAATTTGTGCTAAAAAAATATCAAAAAGATTATATGCTTTTTGATGAACATTCCTCCTATATTTTTAATAGTTATTACCAGAGCGTGGGCGACAAGGTTGTGCGCACAGACCGTGGGAATTTGTCCCGTCCTACTGTTGGGTGGGTTTACAAATACAGAAACTATGTAACCGAGGTGCTTTCCCTGTTTTTCGAAAAATCCGCAACTTTCTCCGATGAAATTCTCTCGGTGATAGAAATTGGCTGTCACCACGAGAAACAACATCAGGAACTGCTTTACTCCGACATAAAATACATCCTGGGAAACAATCCGCTCCTACCCAAATACAATGATGCCTTTGAGGAAAATCCCATTGGGAATTTTCCTCAGCAATGGATTAAAATTTCCCAAGGCATCTATGAAATAGGTCACAAGGGAAATTCTTTTTGTTATGACAACGAACTTGGGCTTCACAAAACCTATATTGAAGATTTCGAGATTTCCAACAAACTTATCACCAATGCGGAATACCTTGAATTTATTGAAGCCGGGGGATACCAGGAGGTCCTGTTATGGCATGCCGAAGGATGGGATTGGATAAACAGCCATACCATCCGGGCTCCCTTCTATTGGCATAAAATAAAGGGAGCATGGCATCAATATACCTTAAAAGGGCTCCTGAGATTAAATCCCGTGGCTCCTCTTTCCCATATTTCCTATTACGAGGCTTTTGCCTATGCACAATGGAGGGGCATGCGCCTGCCAACCGAAAGTGAATGGGAAACAGCCCAAAAGCATTTTGAGTGGGGCACTCGATGGGAATGGACCGAAAGTGCCTATTCCCCCTACCCAAATTATCAAAAAGCCGATGGAGCCTTAGGGGAATACAACGGTAAATTTATGGTAAACCAAAAGGTGCTTCGTGGCGGTTCTGTCGCAACTTCAAAAAACCACACCCGCCCTTCATACCGCAACTTTTTCCATCCGCATTTAAGATGGCAATTTACCGGGTTAAGATTGGCGAAATAACCCCCATTATAAAAAAATGAAAAACACGACAAAGACGACTTTCACATCTGCTTTTGAAGAAGATGTATATAAGGGGCTAATCAATTATCCCAAATATTTATTTTCAAAATATATTTACGATAAAAAAGGCGATAAATTGTTCCAGGATATCATGAACCTGCCGGAATATTACCTTACCTCCTGCGAATATTATATTCTGAAAAACCACGCCGAAGAAATTGCAGAGACTTTCAATGGGGCTGAGGGTTTCGATCTCATTGAACTGGGGGCGGGAGACGGTATAAAAACAAAGGTTTTGCTGCGCTATTTGGTGGAAAATAATATGGATTTGGAATATTTACCCATTGACATAAGTCCCAATGCATTAGATGAGCTGGAAACCTCCCTAAAACATGAAATACCGGCATTAAAGGTCAGCCCCCAGCAAGGCACTTATTTCCAGGTCCTTGAAAAATTAACCGAACTCAATTCCCGGAAAAAGGTGATTATGATGTTGGGATCCAATATTGGAAATCTCCTGCATAGGGATGCCATCGATTTTCTTAAACATATCAGGGCGACAATGAACCAGGAGGATATGCTCTTTATGGGGTTTGATCAAAAAAAACATCCGCAAATCATCCAGGATGCATACAATGACAAAACCGGGGTAACCGAAGCATTTAACAAAAATCTCCTGGTCCGTATAAATTCTGAATTGAAAGCAGATTTTGAGGTGGATGCCTTTATGCATTGGGAGACTTACAACCCGGAAACAGGGACAGCCAAGAGCTTTTTGGTCAGTAAAAAAGAACAAGATGTAAACATAGGAAATTTGGGACTCAAGGTTCATTTTGATGCCTGGGAGACCATACATACCGAGATCTCTCAAAAATATGATGATCAAATGGTGAATTGGCTGGCAGAGCAATCGGGTTTAAAAGTTACCGGGGCTTTCACGGATAAAAAAGACTATTATAAAAATTATATTTTCAGAAGGAATCAATAGCAGTTAGAAGTAAAAAAGAAAATTTAACAAAGAGGGAATTACAATTTTATCAAAAAGTCCAAAGAAGTATAAGGTAGCTAAGTAACCTGAAACAAGCTCCTTATTGGTGAAGGTAACAGTACTAGATTTATTAAAAAACATCCCTTATTTTCACTGGATTCCCTCCAGGCGGAGGGTTTCAAAACCAAGGGCTTCACTTGCCACTGATAGTGGATAGGCGAAGCATCCTGCCAATAAAGAAGGGGTAGGGCAAATTAACAAAGGCGCAACCAGTGTGTATCGGCAAAATCCATATAGAAAATATGTGGCATTCTCGAGGGAATAACCTGAGGCTTCAATGCCGATTTAAATACTGACCAAGGCATTTTACTAAAAAATTTAAATCTTCTTCGGTATTGAAATAATGAAAACTCAGCCTTATTCCAGTTCCTTTTTGGGAACAAATGATATGTTCATTTCTAAGAAAATCATATAATTGAGTATCCCCTTTTATGTTGAATATGGAGGAATGCTGGCTTCGTTTCTGAACCATTTCATCCAAGAGATCTAATTCCATAAATTCTTGCCTCGCAAGTTCGCTTAAATTTGAAACTCTTTCTTCTATCAGTCCCATCCCTATTTCCTTTAAAAATTCCAGGGCGGTTTTTAAACTACCAAAATTGAGCGTATCGAGATGTCCCGGTTCAAACTTCCCAATAAAATTACCTTCGTGTGCTTTGTATTTCCCCTGAAGGGAATTAAAGCCGCAGGTTTTGGGGAAAACCCGATCCGGTATATTTTCCTGGAAAAGCACAAATGCATTTCCATAACCTCCATTGAGCCATTTATAACCGCTGGCAATCAGAACATCCAGCTTAGAGGTATCAAAATTAAATCTTTCGGTCCCGCAATACTGGGTGCCATCAGCAATAAAAAGCGTATCGGGGAATTTTTCCTTTAAATTTCGAAGAAAATCAATGCCGAGCTTAATCCCGCTGATATATTGGACGATGCTGAAGGCAAAAATATCAGGTTGCTGTTCCTGAAAGGCAGCCTCAATATTCAGTTCTAAATTCTCGTCGATACGGGCAGTACGCACCTCAAACCCCTGGGAGGTTACCGCCCAGTTTATCGAGGGGTAATCCCCATCGAGCAGGAGTACTTTTTTTGATTTGTCTACTCCTTCCATCAGAGTATTAAAACCAAACGAGAAATTTGGAACCAGCGCCACCCGATTTGGCGCGCAATTAAAGAATGAACCGACCGTTTCCCTGACTTCGGTTAATATCTTGCCTTGCTTTTCCCTTAAAACACTTCCCGAGATCAAATAATCCAAATCGTGATCCTGTCGAAATTCCAGGACTTTTTCAGACAAAAGTCCGGATGCGGCAGTATTCAAATAAACATACTGTTTTAAAACTGGAAAAGGTTTTCTTAAATTCTTCATAAGCATTTTAACAATAGTATAAAAAATCACTAGATTTGAATCACTACTAAAGTACTTTAAAATATGTTTTCCAAAAAGAAAAACCCCTCCAAACTCGAAACCGACCAGCGCGAATTATATGAAAATGCAAGGCGAAGAACCGTTCAAAAAAGAAGGTTGTTCCAACATTTCGTCATTTTCCTGGTGGGTGGGGTCCTCCTGATAATTTTGAATGTTGTAATTGGATACAGGCAGGATCTAACCCCTCTGGGCTACGATTGGTTTGTATTGGCGATTTTGACCTGGACCTTCTTTTTTCTAATTCATCTTATAAATGTATTTGTGACTGACAGTTTTATGGGAAAAAAGTGGGAGCAGCGCCAACTTGAAGAACTGGTGAGAAAACAAAAAGACCGGATCGAGGAATTGCAAAAAAAAGTGGATTTAAACTATCCGCTGCCCTTAATAAATAACGAAAAAGTCCCTGATCGTATGCAGAAAAAGGATTTTGGCACCCACAATATGCCCCTAAACGACTAAACCAGATGCTGACAATAATTGCTGCTGCAGCAGAGAATAATGCGCTGGGAAAAAACAACCAATTGGTTTGGCACCTCCCGGATGATTTTAAACGTTTCAAGAAACTGACCTCCGGACATCACATTATCATGGGTCGCAAAACATTTGATTCCTTTCCAAAACCTTTGCCCAACAGAACCCATGTGGTGATCACCCGCCAGGATAATTTTGGCAAAGAAGGTATCCTGGCTGTCAATTCCCTGGAAAGGGCAATAGAGATATCCTCGGAGGACCCCCAGCCTTTTGTGATAGGAGGAGGAGAAATATATAAGATGGCGGTGAACCTGGCAGATAAAATTGAACTCACCAGAGTGCATGGCAGCTTTGAAGCAGATACTTATTTTCCAGAAATCGATGAAAATAAATGGGAACTAGTCTCAGAAGAATTTCATGACAGAGATACAAAGCACAAGTACGCCTTCACCTATCTTACTTATGAGCGTAAATAAGATTTCATTAGTACTTTCCTAATTTCACAAATATTAACATCCCTGTATTATTTTTTAAGAATTCCTTAGCTAAAAACAGGTTTTAGGCTTGGTAACTTGTACCAAATCCAAAACGTACAGCCATGAAAACTGAAAATTTAACAGCTAAAGAAGCCATTGAAAAAATGACAAAAATGGTGCAGGATATCAAAATTGCCTTTTTACTGACAGACCTAAAAAAACAACCAATAAGTGCAGTTCCTATGATCACCAAAAAAGTGGATGAACAGGGAAATATTTGGTTTTTGAGTCTTTTGGATAGTGAGCATAATAGCAATATCATTAAAGATCCGCAGGTGCAACTGCTTTACAGCCATCCTTCAAATATGGAATACCTAAGTATTTTTGGGTATGCAGCTATGGTTTCTGACAAAAAGATCATTGAAAATTTTCACAGTGCCACAGATGATACCTGGTTCGAAGAGGCCGATAGGGCCAGATATTCTGCCATTAAGATCGTTCCGGAAGTAGCCTATTTCTGGGATTCCAGCGGAAATACCCTAAACAAGTTATTCAAAAGAGGGCTGGCCGATGCTTTGGGTAAAAACCCCGATATTATTGAAGAAAAGGGAAAATTGACGTTGTAACAAGAAGATTGTATCCTTAAAAAAGACCTTGTAACATCCAAATGTTATGAGGTCTTTTATTTTATCTCTATTTTAGCCGAATAAAATTTATTAAAAATGAACGCATATATATTCCCCGGTCAGGGGGCACAATTCACGGGAATGGGTTTAGATTTATATGAAAAGTATCCTGAGGCCCAAAAACTCTTTGAAAAGGCAAATTCCATTTTAGGTTTTTCAATCACCGATAATATGTTTGAAGGCTCTGCAGAAGACTTAAAACAAACCAAAGTTACCCAACCGGCGATTTTCCTTCATTCGGTAATCTTGAGTGAGATCCTTGGCGATTCTTTTTTGCCGGATATGGTCGCGGGACACTCTTTGGGTGAAATTTCGGCTTTGGTCGCAAATAAAACCTTGGATTTTGAATCTGCCTTGAAATTGGTTTACAAACGGGCACTTGCCATGCAAGCTGCCTGCGAGCTACAACCTTCTACCATGGCAGCCGTTTTAGGCCTGGAAGATCCTGTGGTGGAAGCCATTTGTGCTGAAGTGGACGGAATTGTGGTGGCGGCCAATTACAATTGTCCCGGACAACTGGTAATTTCCGGAGAGATCAAGGCGGTTGAAGAAGCTTGTGAATTGCTGAAGGAAAATGGCGCAAAAAGAGCCTTGATCTTACCCGTGGGAGGCGCCTTCCATTCCCCTTTGATGGAGCCAGCAAGAAAAGAGCTGGCCGAGGCAATTAAGGCTACCCTCTTTAATAAACCAATTTGCCCGGTGTACCAAAATGTGAGCGGCTCTGCTGTAACAGATCCTTCCGAGATCAAGAAAAACCTGATGTTGCAATTGACAGCTCCGGTGAGGTGGACCCAATCTGTTCAAAATATGATCAAAGATGGAGCGACGCATTTTATTGAGGTGGGTCCCGGAAAGGTATTGCAGGGACTTGTGAAGAAAATTGACAGGTCTGCCGAGACTTCCTCAGCTTCCTTACTGTAAAACCGCGATCTTGGGATGGATGGTTTTACCTGATTTCCTGGTAATTGTGGTTCCAAAAAAAAATAAAATAGAAAATCCCTGATCCTTGGGTCAGGGATTTTCTATTTTATGCTGATAAAGAAAATCAGAGATGGTTTTCTTAAAAAAGACTTACCTATTTACAAAATCAATAATGGTTTTGGAAATAAAGGCAATTTGTTCATCGTCCAATTCCGTATGCATTGGCAAGGAAATTACCTCTTTCACCAATTGATTGGTAACAGGAAAATCGGCTTCCCTGTAGCGGCTGTCCTGGTATGCTTTTTGGCTGTGCAAGGGAATCGGGTAATAGATCCCATGCGGGATTTGAAGCTCCGCCAAATGTTTTCCAAGGGCATCCCGTTTTCCGTTGGTGATCTTTAAGGTGTATTGATGGAACACGTGGCAATCGCAGGAGGAACAAATTCCCTGGTCCCTGTCACAATTTTGGTTGTTTTCCACCTGTGGGATTTCAATATGTTCACAATTTTCAAATGCCTTGGTATATTTCCGCGCAGCTTCCTGCCTGGCCTTATTATAGGCATCCAAATTAGGCAATTTCACTCTTAGAATTGCAGCCTGAATAGAATCCAATCTGGAATTCACTCCCACCACATCGTGGTAATAGCGCTCGTACATCCCATGATTTACTATCCCGCGAAGGCTGTGAGCCAAGGCATCATCATTTGTGAAAATTGCACCGCCATCACCGAAACAACCTAAATTCTTAGAGGGAAAAAAGGAAGTTGCCCCAAGGTGACCTATGGTTCCCGCTTTTTTCCTGGTTCCGTCTTTAAAGGTATAATTGGCACCAATGGCCTGGGCATTATCTTCAATTACATATAAGTTGTGCTCCTGGGCAATGCTGAGAATTTCATCCATATTTGCACATTGTCCAAAAAGATGGACGGGTACTATGGCCTTGGTTTTTGGCGTAATTGCTTTTTTGATGGCCTCGGTATTTAAATTGAAGGTATCGGGATACACATCTACCAACACAGGGGTAAGTTGCAAAAGGGCGATCACCTCAACGGTTGCCGCAAAAGTGAAATCGGCCGTTATTACCTCATCCCCGGGTTGCAATCCCAGCCCCATCATGGCTATTTGCAAGGCATCGGTACCGTTGGCACAGGGAATTACATGTTTTACGCCCAAATACCCTTCTAATTCCTTCTGAAATTTTTGAACTTCAGGCCCATTAATAAAAGCGGAGGTTTCCATTACCTCCTGCAGAGAACTGTTAATTTGATCTTTTAGTGATTTATACTGCCCTTGCAGATCAACCATTTGTAGCTTTTTCATCTATTTTTTATTGTAGTACTGCGAAAATACAAAATATAGCCCCTTCTACCAATGCAATTTTACCGAAAGAACTATTTTAGCAGTTAAATAAAAAGATTTGCAACTACTATATAATATATCGGTTTGGCTGGTGAATTCATTGCTTCCGCTTATAAAATATTTCAGCCCGAAAATGAAGAAATTTGTGGATGGCCGGAAAGAAACCTTGTCAATCCTCCATTCCCAATTAAAAAGGGACGATGCTGTAATTTGGTTTCATATGGCCTCTCTGGGGGAATTTGAACAGGGTTTGCCAATTATTGAGGTGGTCAGGGACCTGTTTCCCCACCACAAAATTCTGGTGAGCTTTTTCTCGCCTTCCGGTTATGAAATTAAAAAAAATTCGCCCCTGGCTGATGCGGTGGTGTATTTGCCCCTGGATACGAAAGAGAATGTCAGGCGGTTTTTGGATGCCGCCCATCCGGAGATGGCTATTTTTATAAAATATGAATTCTGGCCGAATTATCTGAAGGAATTAAAATCCAGGAAGATCACCAGCCTCCTGGTCTCAGGTGGATTTAGGGAGGACCAGGTATTTTTTAAATCCTACGGAGCCTGGATAAGAAAGTCCCTGGAAAGCTTTGAGCACTTTTTTGTTCAAAATCAGATTTCAAAGGACTTATTGAACTCCATAGGATTCCGACAGGTAACTGTGAGTGGCGACACCCGTTTTGACAGGGTGTCAAATCAAATTGCACAAGACAACAGCCTGGATTTCATAGAGGAGTTTAAAGACAGGAAAAAGTGTGTGGTTGCAGGAAGTACCTGGCCGGAAGACGAGGCTCTGCTGGAAGATTTTATCATCTGCGCTTCGAATGACACTAAGTTTATTATTGCCCCCCATAACATAAAACCCGATCAGATCAAGAGCCTTAAAGCACGGCTGAATAAAAAAACCCTCCTTTATTCTGAAAAGGAAGGCAAAATCCTGCCGGAGTATCAGGTTTTTATAATCGATACCATCGGGTTGCTCAGCAAGATCTACAGTTATGCAGATATTGCCTACGTGGGCGGTGCGGCGGGGAATACCGGGTTGCACAACATCCTGGAGCCGGCAACCTTTGGAATACCAATACTGACGGGTACTAATTTTAGCAAATTTCCAGAGGCTAAACAATTGCAGGAAATTGGAGGGTTATATTCGGCAGGTACCAAAGAAGAACTCGCTCAAATTTTATCAAATCTGTTAAAGGACGATCATTTTAGGGCACAGACGGGAAGGATCGCGGGACAATTTATATCCACCAACACTGGCGCCACAAAAATTGTGGAAAGATATTTGAAAAATAATTATGTTAAAAACTCTTAATTTTTCCCATAATATTTAAGATTTCCTTTAAAAAATATTAAAATATTCTAAAAACAGAGCCGCTCCATCTAAATTAGTAGTAATTTCGATCTTTAAAACCTAAATTTAATAAATTATGAAACGTATTATTTTATTATTTGCCCTATTTCTTTTCACGGCAAGCTCACTTATATCTTGCAGGGAAACTACTGAAAAAGAAACCGTGATAAGGGAAGTCAAAGTTGAAAAAGTTGAAGAAACCAAGCCTGTGGAAGAAAGGAAGGGAATTTTAGAAAGAACCGCTGAGAAGGTAGATGCAGAGGTCAATAAGGAAATCGACCAGGAAATCGACAAAATTGGTGACGATAATTAGGCTTTTTTTAGAGCAAATAATTAACTAAAATCGAAATCTATGAAAAAATCAATTTTGGTATTGGCAAGCGTTTTTATGTTTTCAGCTTTTTTTACCTCCTGCAGGGAAGAAAACAAAGAAAGACATGAAATGGAAATGAGCGATGACATGGACAATATGGACCATCATGACAATATGGGCGATGATCTTGAAGAAGCCGCCGATGACACGGGGGACGCTATCAAAAAAGCGGCCGATGATGTTGGGGATGCGCTTGAAGAAGGTGTTGATGAGGTGAAGGAGAACACCGGCACTGGTGGCACCGATGATATGTAGATTTTTTTACAGAATTTTATTTATATTTAAATTCAACCACTAAACCTTAAATTATGAAAAAACTAGTTTTATTACTGGCACTTACCTTTACCACAAGTATAGTGCTTACTTCCTGCAGGGAAAAGTCAGGAATTGAAAAAGCAGCAGATGATGTGGAAGATGCAGTTGAAGACATTGCAGATTAAGCAATTTTATCTTTCGGCTAAACTTAAAAGATCCATCCATAACCGGGATGGATCTTTTTATTGTTTAAAGGTTTTAAATTCGCTTTTTAGTTCGTCCATGGATTGCTGAAGTTGCCGTAGCAACCCGGTTTCTGAGGTAGCGTCCACACTAAAGGTAAGCTTGCTGTTTACCTGCCAGAGCTCCTGGATATCGCTTATCAGGACTTCCAGAGGTGCATATTCCTGATTTATTGAAACCAGTAATATCCTATAGGGATCGTCCAGCTTTTGGATTTTTTTCACCAATACTGAGTCATACAGCACCGCCACATAAATTTTACTGTTGCTAATTTCCCCGATACTCGGAACGGCTTTTCCTAAGACCCATTCCCCCGGAAGTAAATTTGGCATCATGCTATCCCCTTCTACTTGAAACCCGCGATACGTGGCATTGCGGTATTCCGGCAATGGGATGTCAAAAGCTGGCAATTGCTGGTACCATCCAACATCCTGCACGTTTTGCGGATAACCCGCCGCAGCCTTTTGGTTGACCAGCACGATATTTTCCTGCTCCCCACTGTTCACCGTCACTACTTTAGGGCTTACATCCCCCTTGTTTACAGAAAGGTATTTTTGGCTGCTCTCCCCAAATAACCATAATGGATTTACCCCAAATTGCCTTAACAATTCCGCAACCAGTTTTCCAGAAAGTTTGGTACGGCCACGCTCTATATCGGCAGTGGAATTCTTAATACCCAACAGGTCGGCAAACTCCGCCTGGGTAAAATTATGGTCATCGCGAATTTCCTTGAATCGCCTGATCTCGAGTGTTATATCTGTTCCCATATACAAATATAACTTTTTTTGGAATAAGTCCAAATTTAAGTTTGGATTATTTCCTATTTATGGAATATTTCCATAAATTTGTAAATATTCCTAGCTAAAAAATTGAGATTCGTCCCCAAGGGCTTAAGTTGCAGAAACGAGTGATGTTGTGAAGAAAATAGAGAGTGAATTATAAATTAATTATGACAAAAACAGTGCTGCATCTGGATCTTGACACCTTCTACGTTTCGGTAGAACGGCGGATGGATGCCCGTCTTCAAAACCGTGCGATCCTGGTGGGTGGCACCAGTGATCGCGGCGTGGTAGCAGCCTGCAGTTATGAAACCCGTGCTTTTGGGGTACATTCCGGAATGTCCATGAGAATGGCCAGGCAGCTATGTCCCGAGGCCATCATAATTAGGGGAAATGCAGGCACGTATACCAAATATTCAAAAGAGGTAACCGATATCATCAAAGCCGATGTCCCGCTTTTTGAAAAGGCAAGTATCGATGAATTTTACGCAGATCTTACGGGGATGGACCGGTTTTTTGGTTGCTACAAATACGCTTCGGAATTGCGAAAAAGGATCATTCGGGAAACAGGATTACCCATTTCCTTCGGCCTTTCGGGGAATAAAGTAGTTTCAAAAATCGCCACAAATGAAGCAAAGCCCAACAATCAGTTAAAAATAGATTCTGGATTTGAAAAGGAATTCCTGGCTCCGTTATCGGTCAAAAAGATCCCGATGGTGGGAGATAAAACCTATCAGATACTCAGGAATTTAGGCGTGCGCCAAATTAAGACCCTTCAGGAAATGCCGCTGGAAATGGTGCAAAGAGTATTAGGCGCCAATGGAACCACTATCTGGAAAAGAGCACAAGGAATAGACAACAGCCCTATCATCCCTTATTCCGAACGAAAATCGATCTCTACTGAGCGCACTTTTGATCGCGATACCATCGATGTGCAACGCTTACAGGCCATCCTGATCGCGATGACTGAAAATATGGCTTACCAGCTGCGCCGGGGCGATAAGCTCACTTCCTGCATCGCAGTGAAGATCCGCTATTCCGATTTTAATACCTATACCAAACAACTTAAAATTCCATATACAAGTGCCGATCATATCCTGATCCCGCAAATCCAGGAATTGTTTAAAAAATTGTATAACAGAAGGTTGCTGGTACGATTAATAGGGATTCGGTTCAGCCACCTGGCCGGCGGGAATTACCAGATCAATTTGTTTGATGACAATGAAGAAGTGCTGCAGTTATACAGCGCGATGGATAAGATCCGGAGTCGTTACGGAGACCAAAGTGTACTGCGCGCCTCTTCCCTGGGAGCGAAAACCATCGGCCGCATGGCCAATCCATTCAACGGAGAACCACCAGTGGTGCTGGCGCACAGGAAACAATAATAATGATATGAAATTTTAGATATGAGTATTGAGAGAGAAACAAGACGCCAGAGAAAAGACAAAAAAAATAAATTCCATATCTCAAATCCTAAATTCCAATAAACCAAAATCACGATTTTCCTTTAACACTTGAAATCTCAATACTCAATTTTAATTACTCAATACTACCCCCGTGTACCTCAATAACCACACATATTACAGCCTTCGGTTTGGCACTTTCTCCGAAATTGAATTACTGGAACTGGCCCGGGAAAACCAGGTTAAGAAACTGGCCCTTACAGACATCAACAATACCTCAGGATGTTTGAATTTTGTTCGGAAGGCCGCCCAATATAATATAGAACCGGTACTGGGAATAGATTTCAGGAACGGGGCGCAGCAAGAATTTGTAGGGATCGCGAAAAACAATGAAGGTTTCAGGGAATTGAACAAATTTCTCTCAGAGCACCTTCAGAAAAAATCACCTCTTCCCGAAAAGGCGCCCGCATTTAAAGACGCATTTGTTATTTATCCCTTTGAAAAAGTTATGGCCTCCGGGATTACCGAATTCCAGGCTCATGAATTTATCGGGGTTTCTGCAAATGAATTGAGGAAACTCCGGTTTTCAAAACTACGGGAACTAACTTCAAAACTGGTGGTATTGCAATCGGTTACTTTCAGGAATAAACGAGATTTCAACGCTCACCGGTTGTTGCGCGCCATAGACAACAATACCCTTTTGAGCAAACTTCCCCCGGAAGAGCAGGCAGCGCCAGACCAGCAGATGTTTCCCTGGAAAAACCTTCAGAATAAATTTGAGGATTTCAGTTTTATTCTGAAAAACACGCAGGACCTGTTGGATAAATGCAGCATTCACTTCGACTTTTCAGCAGAGAGAAAACCTCAAAATCAGCAGATCTATAAAGCAAGCAGAGAAGAAGACGAAAAATTGCTGGAGGAATTGTGCCAAAAAGGCCTGCTCCTTCGCTATCCCGGAGCCTCGCAAGATGTTTACACTCGGATGAGCTCAGAATTAAAGGTGATCAAAAACCTGAATTTTGTCTCCTATTTCTTAATTAATTGGCGCATTTGCCAATACGCCCGGGAAAAAGGATATTTCTATGTAGGCCGGGGCAGCGGAGCAAACAGTATTGTGGCCTATTTACTCCAAATTACCGAGGTGGATCCCATTGAACTCGACCTGTATTTTGAGCGGTTTATCAATGAATTTCGCACCAGTCCGCCGGATTTTGACATCGATTTTTCCTGGAACAACCGTGAAGACATCACGCGTTTTATTTTTGAAGAATTTGAGCACACCGCCTTGCTGGCTACCTACAACACCTTTCAATACAAGGCAGTTATCAGGGAACTGGGAAAGGTTTTCGGGTTGCCAAAAGAGGATATAGACAAACTGGGCGCAGGTCATATTCCCCCAAAAGAGCTGGACAACACCCATAAGATTGTGCTGAAATATGGAAACCTAATCCAGGGAATGCCAAATTACCTGAGCATTCACGCCGGCGGAATTTTAATTTCAAACAAGCCCCTCACCTGTTTCTCGGCCCTGGACCTGCCTCCAAAGGGTTTTCCAACTGTTCAGTTTGATATGATCATTGCCGAGGATGTAGGTTTGTACAAATTTGACATTCTTTCCCAACGCGGCCTGGGAAAAATACGCGATTCTTTGGATATTATAGCACAAAACCAACCCGATGCCCCGGCTTTTGACATTCACGATGTAAATAAATTTAAACAGGATCCTAAAATAAACGGTCTTATAAAAGAAGGCCTGTGCGTAGGCTGTTTTTACGTGGAATCCCCCGGGATGCGGATGCTGCTAAAAAAACTGCAAACCGACACTTATTTGGGATTGGTGGCAGCCAGTTCTATCATTCGCCCCGGGGTGTCAAGAAGCGGAATGATGCGGGAATATATCCTGCGCCACCGCTATCCTGAACGCCGAGCCAATGCACACCCGGAACTCGCCAAAATTATGCCGGACACCTATGGGATTATGGTATATCAGGAAGATGTGATAAAAGTCGCCCATTATTTTGCCGGCCTCAGCCTGGGGGAAGCTGATGTGTTGCGCCGTGGAATGAGTGGGAAATTCCGCTCCAGGGAGGAATTCGCCCAGGTAGAGGAAAAATTTATTGCCAACTGCAGGAAGAAAAAGATTGAAGAAAAAACAATTTTTGAGGTGTGGGAGCAAATTAAAAGCTTTGCCGGCTATGCCTTTGCAAAAGGCCACTCGGCCAGTTATGCGGTGGAAAGTTACCAGAGTTTGTTTTTAAAAGCCTATTATCCGCGGGAATATATGGTAGCCACCCTTAACAACGGCGGCGGGTTTTATTCTCCCGAACTCTATGTGCACGAGGCAAAGATGTGCGGCGCAATTATGGAACCTCCCTGTATTAATGAAGGTGATTTCCATAACACCATAAAAGGAACCCATATCTACCTGGGCTTCGGTCAACTAAAAGAATTAGAGGAACGCACTGCCCAATGCATTATAGAAAACCGGAATTTTCACGGCAAATTTAGATCTTTTGAAGATTTCTTAGAACGTGTGACCATCAGTATAGAACAAATAAGCATTCTGATCAGGATCAATGCCTTCAGATTTACCGGGATCGAGAAGTACAAATTGATGTGGGAAGCGCATTTTAAACTCGCGAAAACCATCAGAAAACCAGATCAATTGCCACTTTTTATTCAGAAATACAAAAAATTCACGCTCCCAGACCTGCACACCACCCAATTGGAAACCGCTTTTGAGCAAATTGAATTGCTGGGATTTCCGCTTTGCAGTCATTTTGATTTATTAAAAGACGAGCCAAAAACTTCTTACGCTCAGAAAGACCTCAAAGACTTTCTGAACAGTAATATCCTGATCTACGGCTATCTGGTAACCATTAAAAATACCAAGACCGCCAAGGGACAACGCATGAATTTCGCCACATTTACAGATAAGGACGGTCATTTTTTTGACACTGTCCTGTTTCCGCCGGTAGCAGAAAAATACAGCTTTAGAGGACCTGGGGTGTATGCCCTCTTTGGAAAGGTGACAGAAGAATTTGATTTTTTGAGTATAGAGATCAGTAAAATGAGAAAAGAAGCTTATCTCACCGATCCCCGATTTTCAGAAGCAAACCCGGCTACTGTCCACAGGATAGAAAAAATAAAAAGCATGGAAGTAAGGAAAGAATTAAAAACAGAAAATTAATCAATAAATATTGATTAATCTGAAAAAAGATTGAGAGTCCGTCAGGAGGCTAAAGGGAAAATCCATTAAACTTAAAAGAGTTCATTGCAATTTTAAAAATTAGTTTAAATTTGCTACTCAACTAATTAAACATTTTTAAAATGAAAAAATTATCATTATTATTATTGGCTGCAGTTTTCTCCTTATCTATTTACTCTTGTAGAGAAACAACTGAAGAAAAAACAGAGGATGCTGTAGAGGAAATCGGAAACGATATCGAAGACGCTACTGAAGAATCTGTTGATGCTGTGGAAGATGCTGCGGAAGAAGTAGAAGAAGAAGTTCAGGGAACAGATGACCAACAATAGTCAATTACATTAATATTGAGAAAAGCCATCCAATCTCGATTGTGATGGCTTTTTTTTGATTAACCACATAAATTCGCTGTTATGAAAAAATTATTTTTATTGTTAATGATCGCCGGGATAACAACTTCATTTTATTCCTGTAGAGAAACTACCCAGGAAAAAAGTAAAGAAGCAGTAGAAGCAATTGGCGAAGATATTGAGGCCAATGTCAAAAAAGCGGGGGAAAAAATTGAAAAAGGCGCCAAAAAGGTGAAAGAAGAAGTTCAGGAAAAAGTAGAAGATGGCAAGGAAGCGACAGAAGATATGTAGTAATCAATTTTATTTTACATATTAAACCGCCACTCTTGGCGGTTTTTTTTAGTTTTGCACCTCAAAGGCATCCCATGAAATATTTATCAATTCTATCGATCCTGGCATTTTTAATAAGCATAGATAAAAATTCACAAAACCAACTCCCCGAGCAGTTTGTATATGTCAAAGAGCTTATTCCTGATATCGTCCTGGATATTCGTTATGCAGGGTCGCATAATTTTGTTGGCAAACCAATTCGTGGTTATAAGCAGCCCAGGGCAATACTCAGCAGACCGGCGGCGGAGGCTTTGTACAAAATCCAGCAAGAACTGAAAAATATTGGTTATTGTCTTAAAATCTTTGATGCTTACAGGCCGCAGCGAGCAGTGAATCATTTTGTGGAATGGGCAAGGATTAAGAATGACACATTGATGAAAGAGGAATTTTATCCCGATATTGATAAAAACGAACTTTTTCAAGCAGGTTATATCGCAACAAAATCCGGTCATTCGCGTGGAGGAACCGTTGATTTAACCCTGATTGACGCAAACTCTGGGGAAGAACTCAATATGGGCGGCACCTATGATTTCTTTGGTGAGACCTCCCACCACCATACCTCAGAGATCAGTTCAGAACAAAAACAAAACAGGGAATTATTGAAAAGGATCATGAACAAACACGGCTTCAGGCCCTATCTTCACGAATGGTGGCATTACACTTTGAGGCTGGAACCTTATCCTGAAACCTATTTTGATTTTGAGGTAAAGTGAAGGGCATTCGCTAATAGTTATTATACTCCTCTAAAACCAAAAAGTATTGCAAATACAAGCAGGAGAAGCCCCATCATTATTCCCACAGCCTGGATTACCCCTATAAAAAGGTTTTTGATATTTTTCCACTATTATAAATATTCAGGTTTTTTCACACATCCCTAGCCATCTTTTTTTTAAAATTCCCATAGATCCGGAAAGCCAACCATACTAATTCAAACCTTTCCGTATAAATATGTCGCCAGTTAATGCCAAGGTTTCTTAACCCAATTTCAGCAAGATCCATAAAGGGCTCCGGGCCACATATATAATACATGAAATCATTCATATTTTCTGGCAAATACTTTTCCACGAATTCCTGATCTATCATCCCCTCCTCGCCCTCCCAATCCTCGGGCGGTTCCAATAAAATAGGTATAATTTCCAGGTTGATCTGGCTTTTCATTTCCTCCAGTTCTTCCCTAAAAGTTGAATTTTCCCAATCATTATTTGCATAAATAAGGACCGCCTTCCTGGGATCGTTGGTTTCCCGCATCGTGCGAAGCATGCTCATAGCCGTGCTAACCCCTATCCCACCTATAACAAGAAAAAAGTGTTTCCCATCCACAGGTGTAAAGGAGCCAAAGGGACCTATAAGAAAAACCTTTGTACCCAGTTTAAAATCGCCCCATTTAGAAGTAAAATCCCCCGCATCTTTAGCGGTAAATAAAAGTTTGTTATTCCTCTCCCCGGATGCTACTGTAAAAGGATTTTGCTGTAAAGTCAAGGGAGTTTCATTAATGGTCAACCAGAAAAACTGTCCTGCGGTAAATTGCTTTGGTTTATGCCCAATGGGTTCCAGGCTAATGGTCCGGCAAATTATTCCGCTCCTCCTTTACCTCAACTATTTTATAAGGTTTTTTCCTTGTTCTCCATGGACGTTCTATCCTGGTATGAATGACAAGGTAGATAGTGACGCCCATCACCAGGGCGAGCAGTATTTTTTTCCATGGGGTATCCAGGTATTGCCCCATCTCAATGGAGTGAACTACGCCTATGAAAACCAAAGACAAGGCTAAAAGCCCATGTAGGAGCCTCCATATTTCATAATTGAGTTTAAAAATTTTACGCCATAAGCTGGTAGTGATTATTGCAACAAGCGCAATACTTGCAATGCTTAGGGTTATTGCACGAGGTAAGTTCATGCGTGGATCAAGATACACACTGAATTCGGGATTTCCCAGGATCAGGATTACCGGGTGGGCCAAAATAAACACAAAGGCAACAATA
>JBGSWA010000049.1:0-15131 GCA_041752645.1 Gillisia sp.
AGATTTCATTATCCACTCATGATGCCGGAGGGGTAACAGAAAAAGATTTTAAACTCGCCAAAACAATTGAAAAAATTGTCAACGCAGATTAACTATTCAAACAAAAAAAAATTGACGTTCCATTTTTTACTTAAAAATGGAACGTTTTTTTTATTTTTGCATCAGAACTAAAATTTTTATGGGAAGAGCATTCGAATTTAGAAAAGCACGAAAAATGAAACGGTGGTCAAAAATGGCCATAGCATTTACCCGTATTGGTAAAGATATTGTGATGGCCGTGAAGGAGGGCGGTCCGGATCCTGAAACCAATTCCAGGTTAAGGGCTGTTATTCAAAATGCCAAAAGCATTAATATGCCCAAGGACAATGTGGATCGTGCCATAAAACGCGCCAGTGACAAAAGCCTCGGAGATTATAAAATTGTGATTTTTGAAGGTTATGCTCCACACGGGGTTGCAGTTCTGGTGGAAACCGCTACAGACAATAACAACCGGAGTGTTGCCAATGTGCGTTTGCATTTTAATAAATCCGGTGGAAATCTGGGAACCTCCGGTTCCGTTGAATTTATGTTTGACCATACCTGTAATTTCAGAATTCATCCCGAGGGAATTGATACAGAAGAACTCGAACTGGAATTAATTGATTTTGGTGCCGATGAAATTTTTGAGGATGAAGATGGCATTTTGATTTACGCTCCTTTTGAAAGTTTTGGAAATATACAGGGCGAACTCGAACGACGCAAAATTGAAATCCTATCCTCAGGTTTTGACAGGATCCCGAATATCACCAAAAAACTCACTCCTGAAGAAACTGCTGATGTTGAAAAATTATTGGAACGCCTGGAAGAGGATGATGATGTTCAAAACGTATATCACACCATGGAAGAAAGCGAAGAGTAACTGCTGCTGCTTTAAAATTTTTCCGGAAACTTTCCCTTAATATCTTTATAGAAACCTTGAATTACAGAGAAATCTTTTTCCATGTTTTCCGTAGTGTGGAAGGGTGCTGAAAATTTTACCGTTTTTGTCCGGTAATCAAAGGAAACCATAATTATGGGTACGCGGGCAATTTTTGCAATATAGTAAAATCCGGTTTTCCAACGCGCTGTTTTTTTACGGGTACCCTCTGGAGAAATCGCCAGGCGAAAAACCTCCCGGGACTTAAAAAGCCCTGCAATGGATTCTACCTTATTCTGATTGGCAGTCCGGTCCAGCGCTGTTCCACCCACCCATCTAAAATACCAACCAAAAGGGGGTTTAAACAATTCTGCTTTTGCCACAAAATCAATTTTCACCCTCAGAATCTTTCTAACTAAAACTCCAATATAAAAATCGTACCAACTTGTATGAGGTGCGACAATTAAAAGGCATTTTTTAGCAGAAGGATCAAGGGACCCTTCTAATTTCCAACCTGATATTTTAAAAAAAAGAAACCTGGCAATCCAATTCATTAATTATTCTACTTCTTCAGGAGTGGGGGTTTTCGTCCGGGAAGAGGATTTCTCGGTGGAAGCCTTAATTTTTCCTGAGAATACTTTTTCTCTGTCGGATTTTGTGATTTCTCCCTTCCTGCGTTTACGTTCTTCCTGTAACAGGGCGAGTTCCCTACCGGTTTGTCCTTTAACCGAGGTGTTTTCCTCTGCCCTTCTCATCAAATATGGAACCACATCCCTAACCGGGCCAAAGGGAACCAGCTTTGCCGCGTTGTAGTTCATTTTAGCCAGATTAAAGCTGATATGATCACTCATGCCGTATAATTGACCGAACCAAACCCTTGGATCGTCAATTGCAATGTTTTTATCTTCCATTATTTGCAGGGCCAGATAATTGCTCACCTCATTATGGCTTCCTATAAATAATGAAATGGCATCAATATGAGCAAGGCAATAGGTGAGCACTCCATTAAAACTGACATCGGTTGCCTCCTGGTTTTCACAAATAGGGGAAGGATAATTCATTTTTTTGGCCCGGAGGTTTTCCTGTTCAAAATATGCGCCACGCACTATTTTTACCCCAATTTTAAAACCTTCTTTCTCCCCGGTTTCACAAAGTTTTTTTAAGTATTCCAATCGGTCCCACCGGTAACATTGCAGGGTCATAAATACAATCGCCTTTTCACGGTTGTATTTTTTCATCATCTTTACTATCAAATCATCTGCAGCTTCCTGCATCCAGGTTTCCTCTCCATCTGCCATCACTGATATGTCATTTTGATAGGCCGCCTCGCAAATATTCTCAACACGCTGTTGTACCCGCTGCCATTCTTCCTGCTCTGGGGTGGTAAGGGATTCCTTGGAAGTAACTTTTTCCCATATTGCAAACCTTCCAATCCCGGTGGGTTTAAACACAGCAAAAGGCAATTCCTTTCTTTTTGCAGCAAATTCTATAATGCCAATTTTCATTTTAGCTGCAGCATCAAATTGCGCTTCTTCCTCTTTTCCTTCAACTGAATAGTCAAGCACGCTATGAAGTTTCTTTGCGTACATTTTTTCAATGACCGGCAAACACTCCTCCATGGTTTCCCCTCCGGCAAACTGATTAAAAACAGTGCTCTTTATAAGGCCTTCAACGGGCAGATGAAATTTTAAAGACATTTTAGTAAGAAAAATGCCTATTTTTACCAAATCTGGGCGATTTATCATTTCAAAAAGAAATAAGGCCTTATTGAGTTCCTCAGTAGACTTTAATTTAAAAGCCGTTTCGGTATCATTAAAAATCTTTCGTGTTATCATGATAATATAATTAATATAACAAAAGTAATTAATGATTTTTGAATATATGATAAATTACCACCTAATTTTATCCATTAAAAAAAATATTTTAAACCTTAAAGTATGATCTCTCCCTCCAGTCAGGCCCCTGTTTTTTATTCTGAAAAAGCCTATGTGCATTTAAATGAATATATAGCCTGCAAAAACCCTTCTGCCTTATTTATTTTAGTAGACAGCAATACCCATCAACATTGCCTTTCCCGTTTTTTGCAAAGGCTTGAGACCAGTAATAGTTTCGAAATAATTGAAATGGAGGCGGGTGAAGAATCAAAAAACATTGAAACCTGCTCCGGGATTTGGACTACGCTATCAGAGTTGGGTGCCGACAGAAAAAGTTTGCTTATCAATCTTGGAGGGGGGGTGGTAACCGATCTTGGCGGATTCGTAGCCAGCACCTTTAAACGCGGGATAGCCTACATTAATGTCCCCACTACCCTACTCTCCATGGTCGACGCCTCGGTAGGCGGAAAAACCGGGGTAGACCTCGGGAATCTAAAAAATCAAATTGGCGTAATTACCCAACCGGAGATGGTGCTGATAGATTCAAAATATTTAAGGAGTTTGCCTTCAAATGAAATGAGAAGCGGTCTGGCAGAAATTTTAAAACATGGACTGATCACCAGTGAGAGCTACTGGAGGAAAACAACCGATCTGGACAAGCTGACCACAGAGGATCTGGACGGGCTTATCTCAGAATCGGTAGCTATCAAGACCGAGGTGGTGGTGCGGGATCCAAGGGAAGAAAATCAGCGAAAAACCCTGAATTTTGGTCATACTTTCGGCCACGCCATTGAATCCTATTTTTTGACTCATCCGGAAAAACCTAGATTACTGCACGGGGAAGCAGTTGCCGTGGGAATGATCATGGCTGCTTTTATTTCGACAAAAATCAGCAATTTTCCAGAGGAGAAATTGACTTCCATTTCCAAAAAAATTCTCGATATTTTTCCAAAAGTGGCACTCGAGGAAAGCGATTTTGAAAAAATCCTCAGTTTATTGAAATTCGACAAAAAAAACACCCACGGAAATATCAATTTCGTGCTTCTAAAAGATATAGGACAGCCCCTGATCGATTGCAGGGTGCCAGAGAATGTGATGCGCGAAGCACTTTCCTTTTACCGGGGGATCTAAAAAGCAGGCTATTTCCACTTTTTAAAAATAATTAATTTTTAAGTATTTAACTGATTGCAATTAATACAAATTTTGTTATAATTGTACTTTCAAATATTCCTTACAAAAGATCATTACAGGCATTTGTTATATACTGAACTTCCCGTTTTTTAGCACAGTTAAAGGCCCGGGACTTCCTTAAATAAAGGACAGCTGCATTTGGTCAATAAAATTCTATTGAGATGAAAAGAGTCATTGTAGATTACAAAAAGTTAACCCCAGAAATTCTAAGTCTTCTGGTTGAAAAATATCCCGATGGATACGATGATGACCAGATTATCTCGTTTAGAAATGGAAAAAATGAGAAAATTGAAGCGGTTGAAGTGAGGACTGATGATTCTATTTACCTGGTAAAAATAAGTACCCGATTGGAAAACACGATGGCCAATTATGATGAAGATGATTATGACGAGGCAGATTTTAATGAACCTATTGTCGAGATCCCCGAAAAAAATGAAGAAGAGGATGACGAGGAAGATAAATAAGTGAACTGCATCGTGCCAAGCCTACCAGGCACCGAACGGAAGTAAGTTTTTTATTTGATAAAAACCCATCCGTTTTCAAACTTTCTTCTGAAAATCGAGGCAGGCCTCGGGGAATTAAACCCAAAAGAGATTAAACGCTGCCCAAAAAGCATATTTATGGGTTCTCCCTTCTCTTAGGATTTTGGAAATCTTTCTTGTTTTTTATCCAGAGGGTATAATACGCCAGAGAATTTCAGGATTTTTAATAAAGGGATTTTCTCTTGTTTATTTCTTCAATCAGTTTTTCATTAAAGGCAGGTAAATCATCAGGATTTCTGCTGGTTATCAGGGATCCATCCACTACCACCTTCTTATCTACCCATAGTGCACCCGCATTTTCCAGATCTTTTCGGATAGAACTAAAGGAAGTCAAGGTTCTGCCTTGTACCACCCCGGCACTTATCAGGGTCCAGGGGCCATGGCAAATAGAGGCAACAGGCTTGCCCTGATCAAAAAAGTCCTTCACAAAATTTAAGGCTTTTTCATCCTTGCGAAGTATATCGGGATTAATGACTCCCCCGGGCAATACCAAAGCATCGTACTCCTTAGCCCTAACCTGCTCCAGGGTTTTATCTACCATGTATTCCTTAGACCAGTTTCCCTGGCTCCAGGATTTAATTTTTCCGGGCTTTATACTGATAATTTCTACCTTAAACCCTTGTTTTTCCATCGCCTTTTTTGGCGAATGCAATTCGCTTTCTTCAACCCCCTCGGCAGCCAGAATGGCAATATTCCTTTCCATGATACTCCTATTTAGTCGGTATTCCGTTCCTTTAAAATTACTTAAGAGGCAGGAGGATCTCTAACAAAAAATTCTTAAAAAAACAAAATAGATAGTTAAAGATTTATTGATCAGAGGCCTTAGCTTCTTCTTGCTCTTCTTCTTTGTAATCAAAATTGGATTTTAAACTTTCCAGGATCTTTTGGTCTTCTTCAAGTTTTGTTTTTTTAATCCTTAGTTTTTCCATTTCCTGATATATTGCAGGTTCACTGAATTGGTTGGGAGTAATTCGCTCCTTAATATAAAGCGCATATTGCACGGTAAATTCCGCTCCAAAAAACAGGATCAGGCAGGAATAATTCACCCAAAGTAAAATCAATACCACCGAAGAGGCACCTCCGTAAACCGAACCGGGATTGCTTTTTCCAAAATAAAAGCTAATTAAAAATTCCCCTATTAAAAATAAGATCGTAGTCAGGGCTGCCCCGAGCAAGGTGACCTTCCACCTAATTTTTATATCGGGCAATATTTTAAAGATGGCAGCAAAAAGAGCTGTTATAAAGAAAAAGGAGATTAAATAATTAATCACCTCCAGGGTAATTGAAGTGAGCAGAGGAGCGGAATGCTTGATATAATCACTCAGAATTTTGATCAGAGTCGAAATTAACAATGTCAGCAACATTAAAAACCCCAAAGCCAGCACCATCCCAAAGGAAATTATTCTATCGATCACCATTCCTAAAAAAGTATCTTTCCGGGAGGCGACATTCCATATGTTGTTCATCGCTTTCTTTAACTGGAAAAATACTCCCGTGGCTCCAAATAGAAGCATTGCTATTCCAAAGATCAAGGCGAAGGAAGAATTGTTTGTAAGGGCTGCGTTGCTGATCATATTTTCAATAGCCAGGGCAGCATTGGTACCTATGAAATCAGCGATTTGATCTGTAATTTTTCCCTGGACTGCTTCCCTTCCGAAGAAATACCCGGCAATTGACACAATAATTATAAGTAAAGACGGCAGTGAGAATAAGGTGTAATACGCAATAATCGCACTTTGAGCAAAGGGATCATTATTATTCCAACTTACATACGTTTTTTTGAGGAGATTAAAAAAGCTTCTGAGGTTATGCATTTTTAAAATATTTTGAAGCCGGATCAGTGACTTATTCGAATTTGGTTTTAGAATTGGAGCCCTCCTGCAAGGCAGCTCATCACAGGATTTATAATAGATACAGCTTTTTAAACAGAATTAAATGGTGCGTTTGGTGAGCTACAGTGATAAATCCCGCTGCCCTGGTGCTTAAAGGAGCGCCATTGGCAAGTCCAATTTCCTGAAGCATTTCCTGATCAAAACTCTCGAATAAGGCTATTGTTGCATTTCTCACCACAACGAATTCATTTAAAAATCCCGGTAGTTTTCTCTTGTGTGCATTTGAAAAGGTAGCATACACATCTTCTTCAAACCCTGGCAAGTCGGTTTTATCCTTCCTTGCAATACACAAGGCCCTGTTCTGGAAAATTCGTTCGGTATCCAGAACATGCTGCAGCACCTGTGCCACGCTCCATTTTCCCTCGGCATAACTCAGGCTTAAATCTGCCGGGCTCAATTTTTCCAGGAATGCAACAAATTGATCTCTCTGTTCTTTTAATTGAGCTATTAATTCCTCATCAGGCAGGTAATCCAAATAGGTTTGATAATATGGCAAATATTCGTTTGAATTAAGATCTGATAATTTCATATAGTCTTTGTTTTTGGAATTAATTAAAGCTTTAACAGCAATGAATAAAAAACCCCTTTAAACACTAAGGTTTAAAGGGGGGATTGCTAAATTTTATGAGATTTATGAATCTTTAAAGATGGAATGCATCAAACGCTTTTTGTCATTTAAACTTTCCTCCAGAGAAATCATGGTCTCTGTCCTGTAGACTCCTTCTATATCGTCTAACTGAAAGATGATCTCTTTTGCGTGTTGGGTATCGCGGGCACGTATTTTACAGAACACATTGAATTTTCCGGTAGTAACATGTGCGACAGTTACAAAGGGGATATCCTTGATACGTTCCAATACAAATTTAGTCTGGGAAGTGTTTTTAAGAAAAATACCAACGTATGCTATAAAAGCATAGCCTAATTTATCATAATTTAAGGTAAGTGTAGAACCCAGAATTATTTGTGATTCCTCCATTTTTTTTACCCGAACGTGAACAGTACCCGCTGAAATATTTAATTTCTTTGCAATATCGGTAAAGGGGGTTCTGGTGTTCTCAATTAACATATCGAGAATCTGATGATCTGTCTCGTCTAATTTATATTTTGCCATAATTCCTAATGCTTTTATTTTAAAGACAAAAATAATACAAATTCATTAAATAATTAGTAACCATTTTCAATTATTTTCACAATTTAGAGCCAAAAATTCATTATTTAAAATGATATTGCTAACTAAATCGTTTTCGCCAAGCGATTTCTGTCCTGCAAGACTGACTTTCCCTTTTCTACAATCGATTTCCTTATGTCCATAAAAGGCTAAGCACGGTGCGATTTTATCGATAATTGGAACAAATTCTATTTTATGGTTTGTCAAAACCTCCCGGAATTGAATCGCCACATCGGAGATTTGGCCATTAATTTCAGCATCCCTCAAGATAATATCATAAAACAATTTTTTGTTTTCAGGAATTTTAAAATAATTCTGATAATCCAATTCTTTATAAGTTCCCGAGGCGATCGCATTTAAACCGGAGAACATCGCTATGACTATAAATTCCCTGGTTCGCTCCCGCTGGTAATCCCCCATATAATGGCCTGCTTCAAATAGGATGGTAGGCACAAAAAGGCTTTGAAAGCTATCCCCGGTACAATTCTCATTATATGCATCGTCATACCTGCCAATCTGTTTGGGCATAAATTCATTTAAATCTTTAGCCATAGCGGCAATTACCTGCATGGATTTTATCCTGGAATCGGTAATACTCCTTTTGGGATCCATCGCAGGGGTTAAAAAAGACAGGGTAGCAGGAAATGGCTGCTCTCCTGCGCTGAAGATGGTTCTTTGATCGTGCAGGTTAAAGCAAAAATCGGGCTGGAAACGCTCAAATTCAGCGCGAAGTACCTGGCTCTCTGGTTCTGATAACTTTTTGGCATCCCGGTTTAAATCTGTTTTATTAGCGTTCTCACGGGTATATGCAGCCGCCCCATCAGGATTTAACATAGGGATTATTTGCAGGGTTACCTGCTCCAGGATATTTTTCAGAAATTCATTTCCTTCATATTGATAAAATCCGTTTAACAGATCAAACACAGCCTTGGTGGTGGTAGATTCATTGCCGTGCATTTGCGACCAGGCCAGGATCTTAATTTTCCCGCAGCCCACAAAAATGGATTTAATTGGAACCCCTTCTCTGGAATGGCCAAGAAGGCTCGTCCTGAATTTTGATGACAACCCCTCAAAAGGTTTCTCCAGTTGTGAGTAGGTAATGTAGCGGCCCTTTAAACCCAACTCTTTAAAGCTGGGGTATAACCTGATAAATTCTAAATACTTTTTTGGTTCCTCTTTCATGTTCACAAAAGTAAATAATTCAATAATTACAATTGTAAACAGATCAATTGAATTAGTTTGTTTACATCGGTAAACAATTGGATTCAATTGGGGATACCCCGGTTTGGAAATTTTCCGTATGATTGTTTAATGACACATAAAAGGCTATTTGTTAGGGATTAAACATACTTTAATTAAACCATTTATTGATCTGATTATCGATTGTTTACAATTGTGGTTTGGTCAATTGCAACCAATATGTTACATTTGTAAACGAAGATTTGTTTTAAAGCTAGTCACAATGGTAAACAGCGAAAAGTTCTCTCAGAGGTTGCAGAAAATATTTAATTATTACGATTGCTCGGCGGCGACCTTTGCAGATGCCATCAGTGTAGGACGATCTTCCATCTCACACATCCTATCGGGCAGAAATAAACCCAGTTTGGATTTTGTGCTTAAAATTGTGCAAACCTACCCCGAGGTAGAATTATACTGGCTGCTCAATGGAACAGGGAATTTTCCGGGCAATCAGAAGCTCGAAGATAAACCTGCCGCCCTTAGCCCTCCAATTCCCCCCCGTGCCGAAATTAATCCTGAAAAAATGCAGCTTCCCGCTGAACAAAAAAATCCTCCAATTGCTTTCACCGGAAAAAATATTCAAAAAATTGTGATTTTTTATAAGGATGGCACTTTTGAAGCCTTTGAAAATTGATATTCCCCTGAAATACCTTTATTTTGTAATCCCGAGCCTGCCCTGTTTAAAACGGAAATCCAATTGTGGGGTATCCCCGGCAATTAGCTTGAGGATGCATGGTTTGGGCTGTAAAATTTGATTGAGATGAAAAAGACCTTTTTGCTTTTATGCGTTATGATCCTTTTTAACGGCTGTTATTCCCCGGAGCGAGATTGCACCAGGTTTAAAACCGGAACCTTCGAATTTGAGTCCTATTTAAACGGAGAACTGGTCACCTCCACCTTTGTGAGGAACGATTCTATTGAAATCGATAAATTTCAGGGAAAGACAGATACCTCCTCGGTGAGGTGGATCAATGACTGCGAATATATAATCACGAATCTGCATCCGAAGAACCGGGCTGAGCGACAGGCCCTGCATATCAAGATCCTGACCTCAGAGAAAAACTCCTACAGCTTTGAATACGGGCTGGTTGGCAAAACCGAAAAACAGCGGGGGAGCGTCAGGAAAATTGATTAGGTCAGGATTTTCCTGCGCCATTTTTTAAAAGTTGATTCTGCTCGCGGACCAGTTCGGTAAGGTCGGAAAGCAGTTGAATCTCTTTTGGGGTTTCAACAGTTTTATTTGCAGGATCCTGGGCTTTTCTTCTAAACCTATTCAGGAACTTGATCACCAAAAATATGGTAAAACCCACTATTAAAAAATCGATAATTGTCTCTAAAAAAGCCCCATAACCGATTGCTATTTCTGTTATTTCCTCATTGCCTGGACCTGCCTGAGCGATCTCTTCCCGCAATACGATTTTTTTGTCCGAGAAATTTATTCCTGAACTAAGCAATGATAATGGAGGAAGCACGATTTGTTTTACCAAAACATCCACGACTTTATTAAAGGCGGTACCAATAATGATCCCAACGGCCATATCGATCATATTGCCTTTGATCGCAAATTCCTTGAATTCCCTAATAATCCCCATTATTCGTCAAACAGATTGGTTTGACTTTCACCGGAAGCCCCTTTTTTGGGGGTTGGGTCTTCTGAGCTTTTATTTTTTTCTGATTCGGTTTCAAGGGTTTCCTCGTCTTTAACTTCGATTTCCTCAACCGGAACTTCTTCTGGCTCAAACGGGATAGGATCCATTAAATTTATCTGCTTAACCTTATCCGTAGTCAATTGGTTTCCAAGGGCCTTAGGGCCTTTTATCGAAATAAATTCTTTAAGATTGACAATTTCGCTGGGTTTCTGATCTTTGCCCTTAATTTTATAAAACACCAGCTCTGCCTGCGGGATATAATCTGTGGAAATTAACTCTAAAAACGATTTTTCGTGATCGCCAATAAAATGTTCCTCTCTTTCCGGGAATTCAAGAACAAATCGCTTTACGTAATAGCGCTCTTTCTCAGCTTCCCAATAAATTGCCGTGATCGGTTTATGAGGCACCCATTTTTCCAGGACAATGATTTCATCATCAAATCTCGTAGTAATCTCAGGCTTAATGGTTTTGGCTACTCCATCTTGAGTAATGATTAAAAGGCGGTCTTCTCCCCTGAATTCTCCCAATAATTCTCCGCGTTCATCTACGTTCAGTCTTTTTACACTATCGTCAAACCAAATCCGTCTGGGTTTTAAAGTAGAGACTCCTTCTTCCTTTAATTCGATTCGTTTTACAGGATATTTGGTGATGATGTTTCCCTTGACATTTCTGCCCTTGATAAGGATGTCTGAAAAATCGACTTCAAATTTCAGCTTCTTAATGCTGCCTACCTGTCTTAAATAGAAGGTGACCACCTCAGCCTCCCCATTGGGATTGGCAGAAAAATACAAGATCTTAGAATCTTTCTTGCCCTGGGTGACTTCGTATTCCCTGTCCCTGGTTGTGGAGGTAACCGCAAATCTTTTGATAAATGAAGACCCGCTTTTTCCATCCCGGTAAATCAGGTTGTAGATCGTGCGCTTGTCCTTCTTCTTGAAAATAGCGACATGGATAATGTCTTTGCCAATAAAGGTTTTTGCATCGACCCGGGTGACCATGATTTTTCCATCGGCTGTAAAAGAAATAATATCGTCTATATCTGAACAATCGGTTACAAATTCATCTTTTTTGAGAGAAGTACCAATAAATCCTTCTTTTCGGTTTACATAAACCTTGGTATTGCGCATCGCGACCTTGGAGGCCTCAATATCGTCAAACAAGCGCAAGAAGGTTTTTCTTTCCTTCCCAACGCCATATTCCTTTTTCAATCTCTCGAAATAAGCGATCGCAAATTCCACCAGGTGTTCTAAATGATATTTTACCTGCGCAATATCATCTTCAAGGGAATCAATTTTTTGCTGAGCTTTATCAATGTCAAATTTAGAGATCCGTTTGATGCGTATTTCGGTGAGCCTGGCAATGTCTTCTTCGGTAATTGCGCGCTTTAAATGAGCCGTATGCGGTTTTAAGCCATCACCAATTGCCCGGATCACGCCTTCCCAGGTTTCTTCCTCTTCTATATCGCGGTAGATCCGGTTTTCTATAAAGATGCGTTCCAGGGAGGCAAAATGCCATTGCTCTTCAAATTCGTCCAATTTGATCTCCAGATCACTTTTGAGCAAGCCAAGGGTATGATCTGTAGAGCGTCTTAAAATTTCGGTCACCCCTAAAAAGATCGGCTTATTGTCAATGATAACACACCCTAAAGGCGAAATTGAGTTTTCACAGGTGGTAAAAGCATAGAGCGCGTCAATGGTCTTATCCGGGGAAATATTTGGAGGCAGATAGATCAGAATTTCCACATTTTCAGCGGTATTATCTTCTATGCGCTTAATTTTAATTTTACCCTGATCATTGGCCTTTAAAATCGATTCAATTAAAGAGGTGGTCGTGGTGCCATAAGGAATTTCGTTAATGGCCAGGGTGGTTTTATCGAATTGTGATATTTTGGCCCTGACCCGCACTTTTCCCCCGCGCAACCCGTCGTTGTAGTTTGAAATATCCGCTTCTCCCGAGGTTGGAAAATCGGGATACAGCTTAAAACTTTTTCCCTTGAGATGCCGTATGGAAGCATCGATGAGTTCGTTAAAATTGTGTGGCAAAATACGGGTACTCAGTCCTACCGCGATTCCTTCTGCTCCCTGAGCCAGCAACAGCGGAAATCGTACGGGAAGATTCACCGGTTCTTTTTTTCGTCCGTCATAGGAAAATTGCCATTCGGTGATTTTTGAATTAAAAACAACCTCCAGGGCAAACTTGGATAACCTGGCCTCTATATACCTTGGTGCAGCTGCCCTGTCTCCCGTCAGCACATTTCCCCAGTTCCCCTGGGCATCTATCAACAGGTCTTTTTGCCCTATTTGAACCATGGCGTCCCCAATACTGGCATCGCCATGGGGATGGTATTGCATGGTATGCCCCACGATATTCGCCACCTTGTTATAGCGTCCATCGTCCAGATCTTTCATGGAATGCATGATCCGGCGATGCACAGGTTTAAAACCATCCTCCACCGCAGGCACTGCCCGCTCTAAAATCACGTAAGAGGCATAATCTAGAAACCAGTCCTTGTACATTCCTGTAATTCGGATTAATTTGTCCTTATGTTGCTCCTCCGGATGTTGCTCCTCTTGTCCTTCCTGCGGGTTATTTTGGTTTTCTAAATCCATTTAAGCGACTGCTTTATTTTTTTCCAACACCTTTTTCAACGATTCTATCATTCCTCTTTTTTTCTTGTTAGCCAAAAATGTTATATTGAAACGGTATTTCCTCGAGCCTCTTTTGCTTCTGCTACTGATATAAATTATAAGGATGGAATAGATCCCAAAATCCCTTACCTTAAATCTCAATAACTTCGATTTTGGAAATTCGGCTCTTATTACCCTATATTCCATAAACTTCGAAAAAACCACCCCGTTGTTCTTGAAATTGAGGGTTTCCCCATCGCTGTCAAAATCAAATAATTGAGCGATCCTGTGGAAATAGAATCCAAAAAGAAGTAAAACTATGTTAGGAAGAAAATGACTGAGGGTCATTGCACTTTCTGTTTCCGAGCCCATCAGTTCAATATTGACAAAAATATTGGTGATAAATGCAGCTACAATGATCATATAGACCGAAGGCACAAGTTTAGTTTCAGTAGTGTTTTTAAACCTCATGGGATTATTCTTCAATCAAATCAAGTTCAACTTTCAGATTTGCAATAATAAATTCCTGCCGATCCGGGGTATTTTTTCCCATATAGAAACTCAGCAATTCCTCGATGGACAGCTCCTTATCCAGCATCACGGGATCCAGCCTGATATTTTCGCCGATAAAATGTTTGAATTCATCCGGTGAAATTTCCCCCAGCCCTTTAAATCGTGTGATTTCCGCTTTTCCTGTCAATTTGATCACCGCCTGCTGTCGCTCGGTTTCACTGTAGCAATATATGGTTTCCTTTTTGTTTCGAACCCTAAAGAGGGGGGTTTGTAGAATATAAAGATGGTTCTCCTTAATCAGCTCAGGAAAAAATTGCAAAAAGAAGGTGATCAGCAATAGGCGGATATGCATGCCATCAACATCGGCATCCGTTGCAATTACAATATTATTGTACCGCAAATCTTCAATGGATTCCTCTATATTGAGCGCGGCCTGGAGCAGGTTAAATTCTTCATTTTCGTACACAATCTTTTTGGTCAGACCGTAACTGTTCAGCGGTTTTCCTTTTAGGCTGAAAACAGCCTGGGTGGAAACATCACGGGATTTGGTAATGGACCCGCTGGCAGAATCTCCCTCGGTGATAAACAAGGTGGATTCAAGGTAGCGTTCCTTCTTGCTGTCTCCCAAATGAATCCGGCAATCGCGTAATTTTTTATTGTGTAAATTCGATTTCTTTGCACGGTCCTTGGCCAGTTTCCGGATCCCGGAAAGTTCTTTTCGCTCGCGTTCCGCCTGTAATATTTTGCGTTGGAGTTTTTCTGCCGTTTCAGGGTTTTTATGCAGAAAATTATCCAATTGGGTTTTTAAAAAGTCATTGATATAGGTCCTTACCGTTGGCAAATTCCCGCCCATATCCGTGGAACCCAGCTTGGTTTTAGTCTGACTTTCAAAGATTGGCTCCATGACCTTAATGCTGATGGCCGTAACCACCGATTTGCGGACATCGGATGCCTCATAATTTTTTCCGTAAAATTCCCTGATGGTTTTTACCAGCGATTCCCTGTAGGCAGCGAGATGAGTCCCCCCCTGGGAGGTGTTCTGTCCGTTGACAAAAGAATGATATTCCTCAGAATATTGAGATTTACTGTGGGTGAGCGCAACCTCTATGTCTACCCCCTTTAAATGTATAATTGGATATAACTGATCGTCTGTGGAGATACTGTCCTCCAACAGATCCTTCAGCCCATTTTCAGAATAAAATTTTTCGCCGTTAAAAAGTATTGTCAACCCCGGATTGAGGTAAACATAATTTTTGAGCATTTTTTCTATATACTCATTTCGGTATTTAAAATTCTTGAAAATGCTTTCGTCAGGAATAAAAGTAACCTTTGTACCGCGTTTCCTGGAGGTTTCCTCAAGTTCTTCAACATTTATTAGATTTCCCTGTTCAAATTCAGCCGATTTGGATTTGCCCTCCCGGGTAGATTCCACCTTAAAGCTTGAAGAAAGGGCATTTACGGCTTTGGTACCCACCCCGTTTAACCCAACTGTTTTTTTAAATGCACGGGAGTCGTATTTTCCCCCGGTATTCATTTTTGAA